>CAZYHR010000001.1:0-97926 GCA_964647395.1 uncultured Intrasporangiaceae bacterium
GCCCCGGCCGGCCGGCGGGCCCGGCGGGCGGTGGCCTCCGGCTTGGGTCCCGAACCGGAGAGCGGCTTGACGACCTCGTCGCCGGGCGCGAAGGCGGAGGCGACCTCGGCGGCGGTGGTGGCGACCGCGCTGGCGCTCTCGGTCGGCGCAGCATCGGCCGCGCCCGGGGGCGCGCCGACCGCGGGTGTCGACGCAGCAGCGGGCCCGCCCGGCAGCGGCTCGTCGGCGCCCCCCGCGCCGTCGTCGATCGAGATGATCGGCGCGCCGACGGGGACCTCCTGGCCGACCTCGGCCAGCAGGGCGACGACGGTGCCGGCCCACGGGATCGGCAGTTCGACCAGGGATTTGGCGGTCTCGACCTCGACGACGATGTCGTTGACCTTGACGGTGTCGCCGACCGAGACCTTCCACTCGACGATCTCGGCCTCGAGCAGGCCCTCGCCCGGGTCGGGCAGTTTGAAGTGCTTGACTCCCATCGGCGGTGCCCCCTCTCAGTAGGCCAGCGAGCGGTCGACCCCGTCGAGCACGCGATCGAGGTCGGGCAGGTAGTGCTGTTCCAGCCGGCTGGCCGGATAGGGGGCGTTGTAGCCGGTCACCCGCAGCACCGGGGCCTCCAGGTGATAGAAGCAGCGCTCGGTCACGGTGGCGGCGACCTCGGCGCCGTAGCCGCAGAACTCGCTGGCCTCGTGCACGACGACCAGCCGTCGGGTGCGCTCGACGGAACCGGTCAGGGTGTCGATGTCCAGCGGCGACAGCGAGCGCAGGTCGATGACCTCCAGCGAGCGCCCCTCCTGCTCGGCGGCCCCCGCGGCGTCGAGGCAGGTCTTGACCATCGGTCCGTAGCAGGCCAGCGTCACATCGGTGCCGGGGCGGACCACGTGGGCGGCGAACAGGTCCCGGGGCGCCTCGGTGGCAGCGAGATCGATCTCGCCCTTCTCGTGATAGCGGCGCTTGGGCTCGTAGAAGATCACCGGGTCGTCGCACTCGATCGCCTGCTGGATCATCCAGTAGGCATCGGTCGGGTTGGCGCAGAACACGACCCGCAGCCCCAGGGTGTGGGCGAAGTAGGCCTCGTTCGACTCGCTGTGGTGCTCGACCGCGCCGATGCCACCACCCATGGGGATGCGCACGACGACCGGCACCTTCACCCGGCCACCGGTGCGCGAGTGCAGCTTGGCCAGTTGGCTGACGATCTGGTCGAAGGCGGGATAGACGAAGCCGTCGAACTGGATCTCGACGACCGGCCGGTAGCCGCGCAGGGCCATGCCGATGGCGGTGCCGACGATGCTCGACTCGGCCAGCGGCGTGTCGACGACCCGGTCCTCGCCGAAGTCCTTCTGCAGGTGCTCGGTGATCCGGAAGACCCCGCCGAGCTTGCCGATGTCCTCGCCCTGCAGGATGACCTTGGGGTCACGCTCCATCGCCCGGCGCAGGCCGGCGTTGAGCGCCTTGGCGATCGTCGTCGTCGTCACTGCGCCACCTGCTCGGGCTCGAACGAGTCGAGGTAGGCGTGCAGCGCCTGCTGATGCTCACGCACCTGCTGATGCGGCTCGAGGTAGACGTGGTCGAAGATGTCGTCGACCGGGGGGTCGGGGATGGCCAGCACCTGGGTGCGCAGCTCGGCGGCCATGGCGTCGGCCTCCTCGTCGACCTCGCGGAACCAGCTGCCCTCGCCCAGGCCCTCGTGGGCCAGCCAGGCCTTGTAGCGCTCGATCGGGTCCTTGAGTTTCCACATCTCCACCTCGGCCGAGACGCGGTACTTCGTCGGGTCGTCGGAGGTGGTGTGCGCCCCCATCCGGTAGGTGAACGCCTCGATGAGCGAGGGGCCGGTGCCGCTGCGGGCCCGGTCGAGCATCGCCGTGGTCACGGCATACACCGCGAGGATGTCGTTGCCGTCGACCCGCACGCCGGGGAAGCCGAAGCCGCGGGCCCGTTGATAGATGGGGATCTTGGTCTGCCGGATGTTGGGCTCGGAGATGGCCCACTGGTTGTTCTGGCAGAAGAAGACGACCGGGGCGTCGTTGACGGCGGCGAACACGAAGCCCTCGTTGTTGTCGCCCTGGGCCGTCGCGCCGTCGCCCATGAAGATGACCACGGCGGTGTCGCGGTCGGGCTCGCCGGTGCCGACCGCTCCGTCGCGCTGGACCCCCATGGCGTAGCCGACGCCGACCGGAGCCTGGTTGCCGATGACGATCGTGTAGTTGTGGAAGTTGTACTCCTCGACCGCCCAGGCCCCCCGGTCGGTGCCGCGGAACAGCCCCATGACCCGCACCGGCGGTATGCCGCGGCACCAGGCGATGCCGTGCTCGCGGTAGCCGGGGAAGGCGACGTCCTGCGCGCGCATGGCGCGCCCACAGCCGATCTGGCTGGCCTCCTGGCCGCGCAGGCTGGCCCACAGCCCCAGTTCGCCCTGGCGCTGCAGGGCGGTGCCCTCGGAGTCGAACCGGCGCAGCAGGACCAGGTCGTGGTAGAGCCCGCGCAGCGTCTCGGGCGAGAGTGCCTGCGCGATCGCCTCGATGTCCTCGGGGGCGTCGTGGACCCGGACACCCTCGGGTGTCAGCAGCTGGATCATCTCTGGGCCGCCGTCTGCGGGCGCCCGACTCGGGTCGCTCATGGCTCTCCTGTCGGCCCGGTGGCACCGGGCCTGCTCGGGCCGATGGCTGGGCCGGGTTCGCCGGCGCCTCCGTCGGCGTCGTTGCCGCTGCGGCGCGTGTGACACCGCTCACCAGCCACCCTAGCGGCGGCCCCCGGGCTGCGGAGCACACCGAGCCCAGCCGAGGGCGGCGCCGGTCAGTCGCGGCGGCGCCGCGCGTCGACCGAGCCGGGCAGCACCGCGTGCAGGATCATCGCGACGACGCTGACCAGGACCGCCCCGAGCACGGCGTCCCAGAAGAACTCGTCGACGGTGAACGCCAGCCCGAGCCGGCCGGACAGCCAGGAGGTCAGGGCGAGCATCAGCGCGTTGATGACTATGGTGAACAGGCCCAGGGTCAACCAGACCAGCGGCAGGGTGAAGAACGACAGCACCGGCTTGATGACGGCGTTGACCACCCCGAACACGAGCGCGACGAGCACGACCGTCGTGAAGGTCTGCGTCCACTGCGCGCCGCGGCCGAACTCGATGCCGGGCACGAGCCAGGCCGCCACCCAGAGCGCGGCGGCGTTGACCAGGGTCTTGACGATGAACACTCGGATGCTGCCCATCCGACCATCGTCGCACTCCGGCCCAGCCGCGGACGACAGCGGCGGCACCGACCCCCGCTGTGGTCGGTGCCGCCGGACCAGCCGGCCGGTCCTCAGATGTGCCGGCGGCTGGTCACCACGACGAAGCGGCCGGCGACGAACGCCGCATCGGTGTAGCTGGCGTTGGCCGCGGGGTTCCCGCCGGTGCCGTGGTAGTCGGAGAAGGCTGCGGCCTGGTTGACGAAGATGCCCTCGGTGAGGTTCTCCGACAGGTTGACGGCCGCGGCCGCGGCCGCATCGCGGGCCGCGTCGAGGACGGTCTCGTCGGTGGAGTAGATCGAGCCGGTCAGCGCGCCGTGCCGGCGGATCGTCTGCTCGAACAGGTGCAACGACTGGGCGGTCGACTCGGTCCGGACCAGCAGGGCGACCGGACCGAACCATTCCTGGCCGTAGACGTCGGTGGCGGCCGCGGGCACCGCGACCAGGCCGGGGGCGCGGCATACGGCCTCCGGATAGGCGGGGTGCTCGATCCGGCGGGAGGCGAGCACGACGTGGCCGCCGGCCTGCTCGGCGATCTGCTCGTGCAGGTCGGCGTGCCGGCGCACCTGGTCGTTGACCGTCGCGCCGGTGACGTCGACGGCCTTAGCCGGGTCGTCGGTCAGCCGGGTCACCGCGGCGGCGATCCGCTCGGCGATCTCGGCGAAGCTCAGCACGCCCCGGTCGGTGACGACCTGCGGCGCGATGTAGACGTTCTGCGGCGCGGTGCACATCTGCCCGGTGAACAGCGACAGGGAGAAGGCCAGGTTGTCGCACATGGCCTCGACGTCGTCGGTCGAGTCGATGACGACCGAGTTGACGCCGGCCTTCTCGGTGTAGACCCGCTGGCCGCGGGCCGCGCCGTGCTGCTCGAGCCAGGACCCGAAGCCGGGCCCGCCGGTGTAGTCGATGATCGCCACCTCGGGCCGCTCGGCGAGCGTCCTGGCCAGGCCCTCGCCCTCGTCCTCGGCCGCGAGTTGGACCAGGGCCGGGTCGAAGCCGTTCTCCTGCAGCACCTCTCGCGCTTGGGCGACGGTGATCGCCAGCGGCAGGACGGCCCGCGGGTGCGGCTTGACGACGACCGGGTTACCGGTCGCGAGCGAGGCGAACAGGCCGGGGTAGCCGTTCCAGGTCGGGAAGGTGTTGCACCCGATCATCAGGGCCACGCCCCGGGGCACGATGCGGTAGTCCTTGCGCATCCGGATCACCGAGTCCCGCTGCGGCTTCTCCCAGACGACCGACTCGGGTACCCGCTCCTGCTCCACGAGCGCGGCGACGGTCGCCTCGAGGGCCCGGTCCTGGGCGTGCGGGCCGGCGGCCTGGAAGGCCATGACGAAGGACTGGCCGGTCGTGTGCATCGCCGCGTTGGCCAGTTCGAAGGACCGCCGGGCCAGTCGCTCGATGATCTCGACCAGCACCGCCGCGCGGACCCGCGCCCCGGCGTCCCGCCAGGCCGGCAGGGCTGCGGTGGCGGCGGCCAGGCCGGCGTCGATGTCCAGGCGGGGATACCGGACGCCGAGCGCCGGTCCGTAGGGCGACACCTCGGAGCCGACCCAGGTCCCGTCGGTGGGCTGGTCGCCCAGCCCCTGGAACCGGCCGTCGAGGTGGGCCAGATAGGCCGCCAGCCCATCGGCCATCGCCGTCTCGCCGTAGTGGCGGGTCGAGGGCACCTCTGGGTAGCGGGTGTAGTAGATCCGCTGCGCGAGCGCCGCACGGGCCTCGTCCAGGATCTCCCGGTGGGTCTGCACGATGGGGTGGGCAAGCGCCATTGCTTCCGTGGTCACCCTCCTAGAATACTTCCTAGTAACATCGCGCAGTAGTGGTTCCACCCCCTCTCACCTGCGTTGCCGTGTATTTAACGCACAAATCGCGCGATATTGTGAGCGATTTCACACCTGGCACAAACCCTGGACATCGGCTGTTCGGACCAGGCCCTCACCCGTTCGGCCGACCACGCCGGCACCGACTGGCGGCAAACGGCTCCATCCGGCCGATGCGAGGTGCAGAATGCGCCCAGGGGATCGGCTCCGCCGAGCGAGCCGGCGGTCGGGGACAGGGGGTGCGCACCATGGACAACGATCTGGCGCGACAGCCGGTGGGCGTCGTCGGCGAGGGGGCCACCGCGGCGGGCATCGCTCGCCTGGCGGCCCGGGCCCGCCACCCGGTCCACCAGGTCACGGCCGACGCGGTCGACGCCCTGCCGCCGTGCGCGTTGGTCATCGAGGCGGCCGAGGCCGACCTGGACCGGACCTGCGACATCTTCGAGGAACTCGGCCGCCACCAGCCCGAGACCACCATCCTGGCCTCGGCCTCCGGCGAGCTCACCGTCGATGACATCGCGCCGATGGCGATCCGCCCGGCCCGGGTCATCGGTCTGCACCTGGTCGAGCCGGTCGAGGACAACCCGGTCGTCGAGGTGGTGCGCTGCCAGGCCACCTGCGCCGACACGGTGGTCGGCGTCATGTCGCTCATGACCCAGTGGGGCAAGGCGCCGGTCCGCTGCGCCTCCGTCCCGGGCCTGATCGTGCAGCGGGTTTTCGGCGCCGTGGTCGGCGAGACCCAGCGCATGGTGGCGCAGGGCATCGCTGACCCGACCACCCTCGACGCCTGCCTGCGCGCGGCCGGCCTCGCGGTCGGACCGTTCGAGTTGGGCGACCGGCTCGGCCAGGACCGCGAGCTCGCGTTCACCCGGTCGCTGTGGCTGCAGACCCGGCGCGACCCCCGCTACGCCCCCACCGACTACGCCCAGTCCCTGGTGCGGTCCGGCCGGCTCGGGGTCGCGGCCGGCCGAGGGGCGTTGACGTATGCCGCGGACGGCCACCCGATCGAGGAGCCGGACCAGCGGCTGGTCGAGAAACTGCTCGCCGCCGACCTGCTCGACAATCCGGTCGAACGGGCGGTGAGCCTGGCGATTAACGAGGCGGTCGAGATCGTGCACCGCGGCGAGGCCGGCGCCCGCGACGTCGACCTGGCCCTGACCCTGGGTCGCGGCTTCCCGCAGGGCCCGGTGGCTTGGGGCCGAGAGATCGGCTACCTGCGCATCCGTGATCGCCTGCTGGCGCTGGATGACGCCTTCGGCAGCGGCCGGTATGGTCCGAGTCAGGCCCTCTCCGAGATCGAGTGACGGCCACTGGCAGCAACCTGGACGGAGTCGAGATGCAGGCACCCTACCTCCCACCCCCGCGGCCGATGCCCGGTGCCATGCCGGGGCAGCTGCCCCCCGGCACCCTGCACCAGGAGTTCCTGGACCGGCAGTGGGACGTCGACCATGCGTCCAAGCACATCGGCATCCGGATCCGGTCGGTGCACCTCGACCACGCCGTGCTCACCCTGGAGGTGACCCAGGAACTGGTCAACGGGCACGGCATCCTGCACGGGGGCTACGCGTTCACCCTGGCCGACTCGGCCTTCGCGTATGCCGCCAACTCCCGGGGGCTGCCCACCGTCGCGGCCGGTGCCGACATCACCTTCGTCGCCTCCGCGGTGCTGGGCGACACCTTGGTGGCCGAGGCGCAGGTGCAGGCCATCTTCGGCCGCAACGGCATCATCGACGTCCGGGTCAGCCGGCAGTCCGATCAGGCGCTCATCGCCGAGTACCGCGGTCGGGCGCGCACCATGAAGACGCGCCGGGAGCCGGCGGCCGAGCAGCCCGCGATGAAGCAACCCGCGAGCGAGCAGCCCGCGCCGGAGCAACCCCAGATCGAGCAGCCGGCGAGCGAGCAGCCGGCCGGCTCCGGGCCCGCGTCGGACTGACCGGGCCGCGGAAGGCCGGCCGAACAGCTCCTGGAAACGTTTTCACCCGGCGGGTGCCCCCCGGCGACCCGATCGATTTCGGGATCGGGGCGCCAAACTCTCCCACTGACCCCGTCTCGGACGGCAGAATCCCGGGCATGCCCTACCGCGAAGCTGACGACGCCCCTCTCCGTTGGTCCCTCGACGAGCTGCGTGCCCACCAGCTCGAACGACTCCAGGACACCATCCGCCGGTGCTACGAAAACGTGCCGCACTACCGCCGGGCCCTCGACGAGGTCGGGGTCCACCCGGACGACATCAAGGAGCTCTCGGACATCTCCAAGCTCCCGTTCACCGACAAGAACACCCTGCGGGACAACTACCCGTTCGGAATGTTCGCGGTGCCGAACAACAAGGTCGTGCGCGTGCACGCCAGCTCGGGCACCACCGGCAAGCCGACCGTCGTCGGCTACACCGAGAAGGACCTGGACACCTGGTCCGGGTTGATGGCCCGCTGCCTGTGGGTCGCCGGCATCCGGCCCGGCGACATCTTCCACAACCTCACCGGCTACGGCCTGTTCACCGGCGGCCTCGGCGTGCACTACGGCGCGGAGCGGCTCGGCTGCATGACGGTGCCGATGTCCGGCGGCATGACCGAGCGCCAGGTCCAGCTCATCCAGGACTTCAAGCCACGGGCCATCCACGTCACCCCGAGCTACTTCCTGTCGGTGCTCGACCACATGGACAAGATCGGGGTCAACCCCAAGGACACCAGCCTGCGGGTCGGCGTCTTCGGCGCCGAGCCCTGGACGCTGGCCATGCGCGAGGAGATCGAGTCGCGCACCCAGGTCAAGGCGCAGGACCTCTTCGGGCTGTCCGAGCTCATCGGCCCGGGCGTGGCCAGCGAGTCGATCGAGACCCGCGACGGACTCATCGTCTGGGAGGACCACTTCTACCCCGAGATCGTCGACCCGGACACCTTCGAGCCGGTGCCCGACGGCGAGCTCGGCGAACTGGTGCTCACCAGCCTGACCAAGCAGGCCTTCCCGGTCCTGCGCTACCGCACCAAGGACCTGTCCCGGCTCATCCCCGGCACCCGCTACCCCAACATGCGCCGGATGGAGAAGATCACCGGCCGCACCGACGACATGATGATCATCCGCGGGGTCAACGTCTTCCCCACCCAGATCGAGGAGATCATCCTCAAGGAGCCGGGCCTGTCCCCGCACTTCCAGTGCGTGCTGACCCAGCCGGGCAACATGGTCGAGTTGACCGTCGTCGTGGAGACCCAGGTGCACGAGGACGATGAGCGCAAGAACGCCATCGCCGCCGACCTGCGCCACCACATCAAGAACCACATCGGCAGCTCGGCCGCGGTCGAGGTGCGCGAGCCCGGCGGCATCGAGCGCTCGGTCGGCAAGGCTCGCCGCATCGTGGACAAGCGCGGCAAGGAGTGATCGCGCCCGGGTGGGTGCGCCGACCGTCCAGCCGGTCGGCGCACCCACCCGGGGGCCGCGGCATACTGTGCCGTTGTGCGGATCCTGGTCAGCGGAGGGGCGGGCTACATCGGCTCGCACACGGTCGTCCACCTGGTCGCCGCCGGCCACGAGGTCGTCGTCGCCGATTCGTTCGCGAACGCCAAGCCGGCGGTGGTCGGGCGGATCGAATCGCTGACCGGCCGGCAACTGCCGGTCCACGCCCTCGACCTCACCGACCGGGACCGGACCGAGCGGCTCTTCGCCGCCGACCGTTTCGACGCGGTGATCCACTTCGCCGGGTTCAAGGCGGTCGGCGAGAGCGTCGAGCGTCCGCTGGACTACTACGAGAACAACCTCGGGGCGACCTTCTCGCTGCTGCGGGCCATGCGGCGGCACGGGTGCCACCTGTTGGTCTTCTCCTCCTCGGCCACGGTCTACGGGCCCGAGGCCCCGCTGCCCTATCACGAGGACTACCAGCCGCTGGTCGCCACCAACCCCTACGGCCGCACCAAGCTGATGATCGAGCACGTGCTGCGGGACGTGGCCGCCGTCGACCCGCAGTTGCGGGTGGCGCTGCTGCGCTACTTCAACCCGGTGGGCGCGCACCCCTCGGGCACCATCGGGGAGGACCCGCGGGGCATCCCGAACAACCTCCTGCCGTTCGTGGCCCAGGTCGCGGTCGGGCGGCGCGAACGGCTCAAGGTGTTCGGCGCCGACTACGCCACCGCCGACGGCACCGCCGAGCGCGACTACATCCACGTCGAGGACCTCGCGGCCGGGCACCTGGCGGCGCTGCACCGCATCGCGGGCACCGACGCCAAGGTGTCCACCTGGAATCTGGGCACCGGCGTGCCGTCCTCGGTGCTGCAGGTCGTCGCCGCGTTCGAGCGGGCCAGCGGCCGGCCCGTCCCCTACGACATCGTCGGCCGGCGCGCCGGCGACCTCGCGCAGACCTGGGCCGACCCGACCCGGGCCCGCGACGAGCTCGGCTGGCAGGCCACGCGCACCCTCGGGCAGATGTGCGCCGACGCCTGGCGCTGGCAGCAGCAGAACCCCCAGGGCTATCCGGACGCCTGACCGGCGACCGGGATACTGGGGCCGTGGCGGTGGTGTTCCTGGCCCTGGGGTCACGCGGCGACGTCGAGCCGGTGGCGGTGCTCGCCGCGGCGCTGGCCCGGCGAGGGGTCGCCAGCCGGGTCGTCGCCCTGGCCGGTTACCGGGGCCTGGTCCGCGGGCTGGGCGCTGACTTCGTGCCGATCGCGGGCGACATCGCCGACCCGATCGCGCGGACCCGCACGACGCTGAGCCGACTGGTGCTGCGCGGCCAGCTCGGCCAGGCGCTGATCCTGCGCCGGTGGGTCCGGGAGATTTCCCCGGCGATCGCCGACGCCGTGCTCGGGGCGGTCGACCGCGGCGACACCGTCGTCAGCGGCGTCCTCACCCGCGAGGTCGCCCTGGTCATCGTCGCGGCCAGTCCCACCCTCGTCCCGCCGGCCGCTGACTGGTCATCGACCCGAAGCCGACGTAGACGGGGGCGTCGTCGCCGGTCAGGAAGTCGGCGAGCTCCGGTGGCGGCGCGAAGCCCGTCGCGGGAGCCACCAGGTGGCCGGTCTGGTGGACGGTCGGAGCCTGGATGGGCGTCCGCGGCCGCCGTCGCGGCATACCGTCCGGGCGGCGGTCAGGGGCTACCACCGGCTCGACGCCGTGCTCGACGCGGCGCGCCGGTCCGGCCGGCGGGTGGTCACGCCGGCCCTGCCCGGCACGCCACCCGGCCCGGTCGACGACCGGGTGCTCACCATCGGTGAGGTCCCGCACTCGTGGCTCTTCCCGCAGTTGGCGGCGCTGGTCCACCACGGCGGGTCGGGCACGTCCTTCGCCGGGCTGCTGGCCGGGGTCCCCGCTGCCACGGTGCCGTTCGTCGTCGACCAGCCCTACCACGGCGCGCGCCTGCACGCGCTGGGCGTCGGCCCGGCCCCGCTGCCGGTGCGCCGGCTGACCGGCCAGCGACTGGCCGGGCTCATCGGTGCGCTGACCGACCCGCCCGGGGCGGCGGCCTACCGGGCGCGCGCCGAGCAGGTGGCCCGGCAGTGCCGGGCCGAGGACGGCATCGGCGCGACGGCGCGGCTGCTGACCCGCCTCGGCGGTGCCGCGGCGACCGCGGGCTGAGCCCGGCGCCCCCGGTCAGCCCGGCCCGGCGCCGCGGTAACCGCCGAAGTTCTGGGTGGCATACCAGCAGCCGCAGGAGGGCGCCCAGCCGGCACCGACGCCGGTGTGGGTGAAGCTGCTGCTGGTGAGGTTGGCGAAATGCCCCGGCGAGCCGACCCAGAGTTGCACCAGCCGTTGGGCCATCTGCGGGACGGTGCGCCCGCTCTCCGAGGACATGACGATGTTCTCGCCCGCGGCCGACCAGCCGGTGGGGAGCTGGCGCGAGTAGTCCGGGTTGTGCCAGAAGGTGCCGGTCTGCGCGAGATGGCCGGACCACAGGGTGGCCACCGAGTCGATCTGGTGGGAGCGCGCGAGCGGCGCGATGCCGCGGCTGGCGCGCTCGAGGTTGATGAGCCGATGGATCTCCGCCGCGAGTTGGTCGGACCTGGCCTCCAGGGAGGTCGGCACCGCGGCCGGTCCGCCGTCGAAGTAGCCGACGACGTCGACGACCAGGTGCGTCGAGCCCAGCGCGTTGGCCAGGTCGAGCCGGCCGTTGCCGAGGGCGACGACGGCGAGGTTGGCCCGCACCGCACCGCCCGGCAGGTTGAGTGTCGAGGTGTCCGGCCGGGCCGAGCCCGCGGGATAGGCGGTGACATAGGTCGACTGACCCGGTTGCACCGCAGTGAGATTGACGACCAGGGCGCGGGCGGTCGCCGGCACGCCGAAGCGTCCGGCGACGGTGACCGGCCGGGGGGCGCCGGCGGCCACCGCCGGCCCGACCAGGCGGGTGTCGGCGAAGCGGATCGGGGTCATGGGGACGAAGGACGTGCCGCTGGGGACCCAGCCGGTGACGTCGACCGCGACGTCCGTCGCGGCCGCCGCGTTGTAGATCGAGACCCGACCCCCGGCACCGACCTTGGCGACGACGAGGTTGGCCACGATCTCCCCGGCGCCGGGGTTGACCGTCGAGGCGGTCGGCCGGGGCGCGCCGGCGGGGAAGACCGACAGATAGGTGCCCGCCGACGGCAGGATCCCGGTGACGTTGAGCATGACCGCGTCGACCCCGGAGGTCGGCACAGCAGCGCGGCCGGTGACCTGCAACTCGCGGGTCTCGCCCGCCGCCAGCCGCCCGCCCCCGCCGGCCTGGCCGTCGACGGTCCGGCCGCCGGGCCGGGTGTCCATGAGCCGCTGCGGCGCCGAGCCGGTGAAGGCGGGCCCCTGCGGGTAGTAGCCGACGACGTCGACCGCGACGTCGGCCCTGCCGGCGCCGTTGAAGACCGAGATGCTGCCGGCGGTGCCGATCTTGACCACCGCGGCGTTGGCGAAGACCGCGGAGCCCGGCACGTTGAGGGTCGAGGCCTCCGGCACGGTCGCGCCCGCCGGGTAGGCGGTGAGATAGGTGCCGACGGTCGGCATGATCCCGGTGACGTTGACGACGACGGCACCGACCCCGGCGGCCGGTATGCCGCCCCGCCCGGTGGCCTGCACGGTCACCGAAGTGCCACCCGGGACCGCGCCGGAGCCGACGAACCGATGGTCGACGGTGCGGTGGCCCGGGCGGGTGTCCAGCAGGCGGGCCGGGGTGACCGGCACGTAGTCGGCGGCCGTCGCCGCGACCGCGGCCGACCGCGGGGCCGGGGCACCCACGGCAGCGGCGGCCCCGGCGGCCGGGGCCGCCTCGACGGCTCCCACCGCCGCGAGCAGGGCCAGGACGACGGTGGGGATGACTCGCCTTCGACGCAGCACCCTCTCATCGTCGCAAGCGGCTCGGCCGCCGGGGTCCCCCGTTCGGCCGCTACTGCCGCCGGGCAGATCCGGCCCGCGAGGGCAAGGTCACTGCCGGGAGGCCGAGCCGCGCGGGGCGGCATACGCAAGAATCGGGGCCATGACGCAGCAGGTGACGGACTCCCCCGACACGACCGACCCCGCCGACATCATCGAGGTCGCCCGCGAGCAGGTGCTGGGGCGCGGCGAGCGGCTGACCTATGACCAGCTCGTGCAGGTCCTGCGGACCGGCGACGACCGGCTCGAGGAGCTGCTCGCGCTGGCCCACGAGGTGCGGTTGCGGTTCCAGGGCCCCGAGGTCGAGGTTGAGGGCATCGTCAGCCTCAAGACCGGCGGCTGCCCCGAGGACTGCCACTTCTGCAGCCAGTCCGGCCAGTTCACCTCGCCGGTGCGCTCGGTGTGGCTCAACATCCCCGAGCTGGTCCGGGCGGCCAAGCTGACCCGAGACACCGGCGCGTCCGAGTTCTGCATCGTCGCGGCAGTCCGCGGGCCCGACGACAAGCTCATGGAGCAGCTGGCCGCCGCGGTCGCCGCGATCCGCGAGAGCGTCGAGATCAACATCGCCGCCTCGCTCGGCATCCTCACCGACGAGCAGGCCGCAACGTTGCGGGACCTGGGGATCCACCGCTACAACCACAACCTCGAGGCCGGCCGGTCGTTCTTCCCGCAGGTCGTCACGACACACTCGTGGGACGAGCGTTGGGACACCTGCCAGCTGGTCAAGGCCTCCGGGATGCAGCTGTGCTGCGGCGGCCTGGTCGGCATGGGCGAGACGGTCGAGCAGCGGGCCGAACTCGCCGACCAACTCGGCCGGCTCGAGCCGCACGAGGTGCCGCTCAACTTCCTCAACCCGCGTCCCGGCACCCCGTTCGGCGACCTGCCGGTCATGGCCACCAACGACGCGCTGCGCTGCATCGCCGCGTTCCGTCTCGCGCTGCCCCGCACCATCCTGCGCTATGCCGGGGGCCGCGAACTCACCCTCGGCGACCTGGGCACCCGTGACGGCCTGCTCGGCGGCATCAACGCGGTCATCGTCGGCAACTACCTCACGACGCTCGGGCGCGACCCCAAGGACGACCTCGCCCTGCTCGACGAGCTCAATATGCCGATCAAGGCCCTGTCGGCGACCTTCTGATGGCCCGGCCCGACACCCGGCCCGGCACCGAGGTGACCGGGGGCTACTGCGGCCGGTGCGGCATACCGCAACGGGAGGGTGACCACACCGTATGCCGCGCGGCCCTGGCCCTCGAGCCGCCGCGCTACTGCCCGCGCTGCCGCCGCCGGATGGTCGTCCAGGTGACCCCCGGCGACTGGACCGCCCGCTGCGCCGAGCACGGTGAGAGCACCGTCTCGACGTGGGGACCAGCCTGACCTGCCGCTGCCCGACCGGGTTTGACAGGATAGGGCCAGACCAACCGGCTCCCTCCGAGAGGACGACCGCGATGCCTGTTCCGAACCTCCACTTCCGTCCCGGCACCCCCAGCTGGGTCGACGGCCAGTTCGGCGACGTCGACCGGGCCGTTGCCTTCTACTCCGAGCTGTTCGGCTGGGACGTGTCGGGGCCCGACGGGGCCACCGGCTACCGGGTCGCGCGGATCAGCGGACGCCAGGTCGCCGGGCTGGCCCCGGCGATGCTCGCGGGCGCCCGTGGCCAGTGGGTGACCTACTTCGCCACCGACGACCTCGAGGAGACGCTGGAGGCGATCGTCGAGAACGGCGGCGAGATCAAGCTGCCGAGCACCCCGGTCGCCGACCAGGGCACCCTGGCGATCGTCGAGGACAACGGCGACGCGCTGCTCGGGCTCTGGCAGGCCGACACCTTCGCCGGTGCCGAGCTCGTCGACGAGCCGGGGGCGATGGCCTGGAACGAGCGGCTCACCCGCTCGTTCGTCACCACCCAGACGTTCTACGCCATGGTCTTCAGCTACATCTACGAGGAGCGCGGCAGCGACAGCTTCGTCTACAGCCTGGCCCGGCTGCCCGGCGACAAGGAGCCGGTGGTCGGCGTGCACGGCTTCGGCATCACCGAGCCGCGCGACCTGCCCAGCCAGTGGCTGGTCTGGTTCGGCGTGCCCGACGTCGACGCCGCCGTGGCCAAGGCCGTCGGGCTCGGCGGCACGGTCACCCTCGAACCGCTCAACAACGTCTTCGGCCGCATCGCGCGGCTGCGCGGCTCGGAGGGCGAGGACTTCGGGGTGGTCACCCCGCCAGACGGCTGGTGACCGAGCCGGTCGACGGCCCGGACCTGCCGGGGCTGCTCGCCTTCGACCGTGAGCACGTCTGGCACCCCTACTCGTCGGCGCTGACCCCCCGGACGCCCTATCTCGTCGAGTCCGCCGCCGGCGTGCGGCTGCGGCTGCGGCTGCCCTCCGGCGAGCGGCGGGAGTGCGTCGACGCGATGTCGTCGTGGTGGTGCGCCATCCACGGCTATGCCGTGCCGCAGCTCGACGCCGCCGCGCGGCAGCAGCTGGGCCGGATGGCGCACGTCATGTTCGGCGGGCTCACCCACGAGCCGGCGATCGAGCTGGCGCGGCGGCTGCTCGAGGCCGCCCCGCGGCATACCGGGCAGCCGGTGCTCGAGCACGTCTTCTTCGCCGACTCCGGGTCGGTGTCGGTCGAGGTCGCGATGAAGGCGGCGATCCAGTGGCAGCTGGCCCACGGTCGGCGGCGCACCCGCTTCTTCACCATCCGCGGTGGCTACCACGGCGACACCTTCTCGCCGATGTCGGTCACCGACCCCGACGGCGGCATGCACGCCCTGTGGCGGGGCATCCTGCCCGAGCACGTCTTCGCCCCGCAGCCGCCGCCGCCGGGCGAGGACCTCGACGCCTGGGTGCGCGAGACCACGGATCTGTATGCCGCGCACGCGGACTCGATCGCGGCGGTCATCCTCGAGCCGGTCCTGCAAGGCGCCGGGGGGATGACCTACCACGACCCGCAGGTCGTGCGGGTTCTGGCCGGGCTGGCGCGCGGGCACGACGCGCTCGTCGTCCTGGACGAGATCGCGACCGGCTTCGGGCGCACCGGCACGCTGTGGGCCGCCGACCGGTGCGCGGTCGTGCCCGACCTCATGTGCGTCGGCAAGGCGCTGACCGGGGGCTATCTGTCGCTCGCGGCCGTGCTGTGCACCCGGGATGTCGCGCAGGGGGTGAGCGCGCAGGCCGCCGGGGGTGCACTCATGCACGGGCCGACCTTCATGGCCAACCCGCTGGCCTGCGCGGTCGCGACCGCGTCCTGGGACCTGCTGCAGGCGCGCGGCTGGCCGGGCGAGGTCGCCGCGATCGAGGCCGGTCTGCGCGGCGGGTTGGAGCCGGCCCGGTCGTTGCCGTCGGTGCGCGACGTGCGGGTGCTCGGTGCGGTCGGCGTGCTCCAGTTGCGCGAGCCGGCGCGCGGTGCGCAGCTGGCGGCCTACGCGGTGGAGCGGGGGGTGTGGGTGCGGCCGTTCCGCGACCTCGTCTACACGATGCCCCCGTATGCCACCTCCGCCGAGGATCTGGCGCTGGTCACCTCGACGCTGGTCGGGGCGATCGCCGCGGTGCACGGCTGACGGCGGGCAGCGCGGCGTCCAGTCGGCCGACCAGGCGGCGCAGCGCCGCGACCATCGCCGCGTCGCCGTGCAGGGTGAAGGGATGGTCGAGCCGGGCGATCCACCAGGCTGCGGTGTCCGGATCGTCGGCGCCCATGAGCAGTTCGGTCGTCGTGGCGTCGACGGGGGTCAGCGAGCCGAACTGCTCCAGCCCGCGCAGGTGCTCGGCGCCCACGTGGACGGTGAGCCGGGCCTGGTGCGGGTAGCTGTCCGGGGGTGGCTGGCGGCGCAGCTGGGCGATGACGTCCGGCTCGTCCGCGCGGACGGTGAAGCTGAAGGTCATGACGTGCAGGTCGCTGAGCCGGTCGATCCGGAAGGTCCGCCAGTCGGCCCGGTCGAGGTCGAAGGCCGAGAGATACCAACGCCGGCCGGCCGCGACGAGGCGGTGCGGCTCGACCCGCCGGGTGGTGGGCGAGCCGCCGCGGTCGAGGTAGTCGAAGGCGACCCGGCGCCGCGCGGACACGGCCTGAGCCAGCGTGGCCAACAGGTCGGCGTCCACCGGGGCGAAGCGCCAGTCGGCCAGCCGGATGGCCTGGCCCAGCGCGGCGACCCGCTCGCGCGCCGCTGCGGGCAGCCCGGCCTCGAGCTTGACCGCCGCGCGCAGGGCCGCCTCGTCCTGGCCGACCAGGCCGTTGAGCCCGGCGGTGCGCAGGCACAGCGCGACGGCGACCGCCTCGTCGGGGGTGAGCAGCAGCGGCGGGACGATCCGGCCGCGGTCCAGGCGATAGCCGCCGCCGTGGCCGCGGTCCGCGCCGATGGCATAGCCGAGGTCGCGCAGCCGGTCGACGTCGCGGCGCACGGTGCGGGTCGTCACGTCCAGCTCGGCGGCGAGCTCGGCGGCGGTCCACACCGGCCGGGACTGGAAGAGCCCGAGTAGCTGTAGCGCCCGGTCGGTCGTCGTCATGGCCCCAGGATGCCGGAACTCAGGTGACTGTTTCTGTCCTATTAACTGGGGACACTGGTCTGGTCAGCCTCCCCGGACCACCCAAGGAGACCGCAATGTCCTTCCTCCCGCCCATCGTCACCGGCGAGCAGCAGCTCCTGGCCGCCTTCGCGGGGCAGCAGTACTCGCAGCTGCGCGCCGCGGCCCACGGACTGGATGCCGACCAGCTGCGCACCCGCTCGACGGTGAGCTCGCTGTCGATCGGCGAGTTGCTGCGGCACACCGCCCGGGTCGCGAGCGGCTACGGCGCGCTCATCGCCGCGGCCCCCGAGCCCGGGCCGGTGGAGGACCCGGCGGACGAATCGATGCCGGCGGACATGACCGTCGAGCAACTGCTGGCGGAGTTCGACAGCAGCGTCGCGGAGTTCGACGCGCTGCTGACCGGGGAGCTGGATCTGGCCAAGCCGGTGCCGATCCCCAAGGCGCCGTGGTTCCCCGAGGGCAACTGGGAGGTGCGCTGGGTGATCCTGCACGTCATCGCCGAGGTCGCCCGGCACGCCGGCCACGCCGACATCATCCGCGAGAGCATCGACGGCAAGGGCTCCTATGAGCTCAACGATCTCGCCGACGGGGTGGACACCGCGGCCTGGGCCGAGCAGGTCGGCTGGGACGACAGCGCGTGGGGCGGCGCGGACCGGACCTGACCGGCGGATCGGGGGCGATGACCCACGTCAGAGCGTGGGTCATCGCCCCCGATCCGGGGTCTTCCTCGACCCGGCACCCCTGCTGCCGCTGCCGGGCCCGAGCGCCGGGGACACCTAACCGCCGGCGATCGCCCGCAGCGCCGCGAGATGCCCCTGGTATGCCGCGTGGCCGGCTTTGGTCAGCGACAGCCAGGTGCGGGGCCGCTTGCCGACGTAGCCCTTCCGGACGTGGACGTAGCCGGCCTGCTCGAGGATCGTCACCTGCTTGGACAGCACCGAGTCGCTGACCTCGACCGCGTCGCGGATCGCCGCGAACTCGGCGTTGTCGACCTGGGCCAGGGCGGCGACGATCGAGAACCGAACCGGCGCGTGGATCACCTCGTCCAGCCGGTGCCGGGCGTGCTGGCCGCCGGAGTCGGTCACGGCGCTCATCGCCGGGCCAGCCGATCGATCCGATAGGCCGCGAGCAGACAGGGCAGGGCGACCAGCAGGCAGTAGGGCAGGAACACCCCGGCGGCGGGCCACTGCCGGCTGGTGAACCACGCGATCCCCACGGCATACAGGGACATGGTGACCAGGAAGCCGGCCAGGTAGACCCGCGCGAAGCCGCGCGGCGCCGAGCGGGCCCGGGAGTTGGCGGCCACGAGCAGGCCGACGGCTGCGGCATACCCGGCGAAGCTGGCGATGAAGCCGGCCTTGTTGTCCTGCGACAGGGTCCACCAGGCCAGGGCCAGGACCACGCCGATGACGACGCCGAGCAGCGCGACGTAACTGACGATGATGCGGCGGTCGCGGTCGGAGACCACCCGGACCGCGGCGGCGCGGGCCATGGCGGCCCGGGCCTGCTCGGGGGTCAGGGTGAGCTCGGTGGGGGATTCGGCCGGCGGTTCCGGGCGGAAGTCAGTCATGGCGAGCCGCCGTGACGACGCGCGCGGCCTCGACCACGGCCGGGATGGTGCCCGCGAGCACGGCCGAGACGACGACCACCCACGGCGTCGAGCCCGGCTGCAGCAGGCAGAGCAGGACGACCACCGAGCTGGCCAGCGTGGCGGCGAGCAGCCCGGCGAGGGTGCGGCCGCGCAGCCGCATGGTGGTGATCGCCATGACGGTGATGACCGCGATGGTCGAGGCGGCGACGACCCCGGCGCCGCGGGAGCCGCTCTCGGTCCCGGCGCGGGCGGCGATGGCCAGGCAGGCCAGCCCGAGGGTGAGGCCGAGGGCGCCGAGCGCCTGGCCGACCGGTGAGAGGGTGATGGTCGAGGTGGCGGGCCGGTTGACGGTGTCGTTCATGGTGTTCTCCTCAGCTCTGGAAGGTAATCCCAGTCTGATAACTACTTTCTACTTTGTCAAGTAGTTTCTGGAAACCCGCTCAACCAGCCCGGTACGCCGCGCGCGAACCCGGGCGGGTCCAGCGCTGCTGCCCGGTCCGGCAGGCGCCCGAGCAGCGGCGCCCCGGCGACCCGGGGCAGGTCCACGAGGTTCTCCCGCATGGCCAGGTCCGGGTCGGCTGGCCAACTGCCGACGACGAGTCCGACCAGCCCGATCTGCCTGGCGCGCAACGCTGCTGCGGTGAGCGCCACGTGGTTGAGGGTGCCCAGCCCGGGCGCGGCGACGAGCAGCGCCGCGCAGTCCCGACCCAGCGCGTGCAGCGCGACCCCGAGGTCGGCAAGGGTGCCGCCGTGGCTGTCGAGCTCGACGAGCAGGCCACCGGCACCCTCGACGAGCACGATGTCGTGGGTGCCGGCCAGGCCGGCCACCGCGGCCGCGTGCTCGGCCACCGCGGGGATCCGCACCCCCGCCCGCCGGGCCGCGGCGGCCGGGGCGAGCGGGTCGGGCAGGCGCACCCCCTCGAACAGGGTGAGCCGCTCGTCGCCGGTCCGGGCTCGGGCCAGCAGCCGGCAGACCTCATCGAGGTCGCCCGGGTCGGCGGGCCCGACCCCGGTCTGGGCGGGTTTGACCACCGCGATCCGCAGCCCCCGCCCCAGCAGCAGCCCGGCCAGGGCCGCCGTGACGACGGTCTTGCCGACGCCGGTCGAGGTGCCGGTGACCAGCACGACCTCGGGCCGGTGGGACGGGTCAGCCACCGGTGACCTCGCGCAGCACCGTGACGGCGGCGGACAGGTCGGCGTGGTCGGCGTGCGCGGTCAGTCGCAGGCGGGAAATGCCGTCCGGAGTCGACGGCGGCCGGAAGCAGCCGATCCGCACGCCCTGGGCGCGGGCCCGGGCCACGGCGGCGAGCGCCTGCTCCGGTCCGGGCATGGCGACCGACAGCACCGCGCCCGCCACCGGATCGACCCCGCAGGCCGCAGCCAGGGTCGCGGCGTTCGCCCGCACCCGGGCCGCCAGTTGCGGCTCGGCCTGCAGCACCTGCAGCGCGGTGAGCGCTGCCCCGGCGGCGGCCGGCGCGAGCCCGGTGTCGTAGATGAACGGCCGGGCGGTGTTGACCAGGTGCTCGCGCACCGCGGCCGATCCGAGGACCGCACCTCCTTGGGCGGCAAGAGATTTCGACAGGGTCAGGGTGACGACGACGTGCGGGTCCGGGCCGGCGACCAGGCCCGGCAGCACGCCCTCCCCGCGGGCCCCGACCACCCCCAGCGCGTGCGCCTCGTCCACGAGCAGGACGGCGCCGTGGGCGCGGCAGACCTCGAGCAGGGCGCCCAGCGGGGCCGCGTCGCCCAGCACGCTGTAGACCGACTCGACGACGACCATGGCCCGGGTCTCGCGGCGCGCGGCCAGCAGTTCGGTGACGTGGGCGACGTCGTTGTGCCGGGCCACCGCCACCCGCGCCCGGGCCAGCCGGCCGGCGTCGACGAGCGAGGCGTGCACGTGGGCGTCGGAGACGACCAGCGTGTCGGCGTCGGTCAGCGCGGTGACCGCGGCGAGGTTGGCGTGATAGCCGGTCGAGAAGACCAGCGCGGCCGGTGTGCCGAGGTGCTCGGCCAGCGCCGACTCGAGCTCGGCGTGGATCGGCAGCGTGCCGGTGACCAGTCGGGACGAGCCGGCGCCGCCGCCATAGGTCTCGGCGGCCCGGACCGCACCCGCGACGACCCGGGGGTCGGTGCGCAACCCGAGATAGTCGTTGCCGGCCAGGTCGAGCAGCCCGTCGGCCGCGTCGGTGACCGGGGTGGACCGGACCAGACCGCGCTCGACCCGGCCCGCGGCCGCGGCGGCGAGCCAGTCGGCGAAGGCGCTCACGGGTCGATCCTGCCATCCTGGTTCAATGGCGACATGACCCGAGTCAGCATGATCTGCACCGGCAACATCTGCCGCTCCCCGATGGGCGAGATCGTCCTGCGCCAGCTGCTGGACGAGGCCGGTGTCGACGGCGTCGAGGTGACCTCCGCGGGCACCGGGGCGTGGCACGTGGGCGACGGCGCCGACCAGCGCACCGTGGCGGTGCTGCACCGGCACGGCTATGACGGCTCCGCGCACATCGCCCAGCAGGTCAACCGTGATTTCTTCGCCGAGCACGACCTGCTGCTGGCCGCCGACCGGGGACACGCGCGGGCGCTGCGCACCCTCGCCCCGTCGCCCGCCGACGCCGACAAGGTCCGGCTGCTGCGCGAGTTCGACCCCGAGGCGGTCGCCGCGGGCACGCTGGAGGTCGACGACCCCTGGTACGGCGGCACCGCCGACTTCGAGCGCTGCTTCCGCGAGGTCGAGGCCGCCTGCCGCGGCCTGGTCGAGCACCTGCGCGAGCGAGGCTGAGATCAGTGGTTGATCGCCCCGGGTCCGGCCGCCTGCTCCCAGCTCATCCAGGCGGCGGATGAACAGCAGGTAGGTCAGGCCCCGCCGGCCCGGCCCAGCGCCTCGCGTAGCAGGTCGTGGTATGCCGCGAAGCTCTCGACCACCTCGTCGGCGGTGCGCAGCCGGTCGACCAGGCCGACGGACTGACCGGCATACACCGGCGCCCAGGTGAGGTCGGCCTCGGCGCGGGCGGCGGTCATCCGCTCGGTCATCGACGGGTCGATGGCGACGGCCTGCTCGAGGTCATCGACGCGGCCGGCCCACTCGGCGGTGAAGGGATTGACCAGGGCGCGGCCGCCGTAGACCGCCGGCCAGGCGAACCGCTGGGTGATGTCGAAGACCCGGGTGTAGACCGTGTCGGCACAGTCCGCGGCGACGATCGCCGCCTTGAGCGGGTCGGCCATGGCGCTCTCCACGGTCGCGGCGAACGGCGTGCCGACCCACGCGGCGACGGCGCCCGCGGCGATGACCGCGGCCAGTCCGCGAGCGGTGCCGATGCCGCCGGCGGCCGCCACCGGCACCCCGGCCGGATCGGCCAGATCGAGCACCTGCTGCAGCAGCGGCAGGGTCGCGACCTCGCCCCGGCCGTGCCCGCCCCCCTCGCTGCCCCGCGCGACGAGCAGGTCGACGCCGGCGTCGAGGGCCCGACGGGCCTCGTCGAGCGTGCCGACCTGGGTGACCACGGTCGCCCCGCCCGCCCGGGCCCGATCGACCCACGGGGCCGGGTCGCCGAAGCTGATGCTGACCAGGACCGGGCCCGCGGCGACCGCCGCGTCGAGGACCCCGGGCCGGTCGGCCAGCGTCCAGTTCATCAGGCCCACGCCGAACGCGGTGCCGCGCAACGGCTCCAGCTCCGCGGTCACCGACTCGGCGGTCGCCGCCCCGGTGAACCCCACGGTGCCCAGCCCACCGGCCGCGGTCACCGCCGCCGCCAGCCGGTGCCCCGCGGCACCGGCCATGCTCGCGCTGATCACCGGCACCCGCAGCTCGCCCAGCCATTCCATCCCGCCACTGTATGCCGCCGGCTGCCCGCCGCGGGCGGCCCAGCGTTGGACGGCCCAGCGTTCGACGGCCCAGCGTTGGACGGCCCAGCGTTTGACGGCCCAGCGTTGGACGGCCCAGCGTTGGACGGCCCAGCGGTTGGAGGGCTCAGCGCTGGACGGCCCGGCGCTGGACGGCCCGGCCGGCTGCCGCGCGGCCGGTGGAAGGATGAGCCCCATGGCCTTGCGTGACGTCCAGCCCCCCCTCGCCCTCGGCGCCCTCGACGGCCGCTACCGCGGCGCGGTGGCGGCGCTGGTCGACCACCTGTCCGAGGCCGCCCTCAACCGGGAGCGGATCCGGGTCGAGGTCGAGTGGCTGCTCTACCTCACCGACCGGGGCATCGTGCCGGGGGTGCGCGCCCTGACCCCCGGCGAGCAGGCCGCCCTGCGCGCCCTGCCCGAGGAGTTCGGCGCCGACGAGATCGCGGCGCTGGCCGAGATCGAGCAAGTCACCGCCCACGATGTCAAGGCCGTCGAATACTTCGTCAAGCAGCGCCTGGCCCGGATCGCCCCCGACCCCGGCCTCGGCGAACTCGTCCACTTCGCGCTGACCAGCGAGGACGTCAACAACCTGTGCTACGCGCTCATGGTCAAGGGCGCCGTCCAGCAGGTCTGGTTGCCCAAGGCCGAGGAACTCGTCCAGCAGCTCACCGCCCTGGCTGAACAGCACGCCGCCACCCCGATGCTCGCGCACACCCACGGCCAGCCGGCCACGCCGACGACGCTGGGCAAGGAGCTCGCGGTGCTGGCCTGGCGACTGCGGCGGCAGGCGGCGCGAGTCGGCGACGCGGCATACCTGGGCAAGCTCAACGGCGCGACCGGCACCTACGGCGCGCACCTGGCGGCCGTCCCCGATCACGACTGGGAGGCGACCTCGCGCGCCTTCGTCGAGTCGCTGGGCCTGACCTGGAACCCGCTGACCACCCAGATCGAGAGCCACGACTGGCAGGCCGAGCTCTACGCCGACGTGGCGCGGTTCAACCGGATCCTGCACGGCCTCGCGCAGGACGTCTGGACCTATATCGCGATGGGCTACTTCGCCCAGGTGCGCGGCCAGGGGACGGTCGGATCGTCGACCATGCCGCACAAGGTCAACCCCATCCGTTTCGAGAACGCCGAGGCCAACCTCGAGGTCTCCACAGCCCTGCTCGATGTTCTGGCCGCCACCCTCGTCGAGAGCCGGATGCAGCGCGATCTCACCGACTCCTCGATGCAGCGCAACATCGGCACCGCGTTCGGACACAGCGTGCTCGCGCTGGACAACGTCTGCCGCGGCCTGGCCGGGCTGGACGCCGTCCCCGAGCGGATGGCGCAGGACCTGGACGCCAACTGGGAGGTGCTGGCCGAGCCGATCCAGTCGGTCATGCGCGCGCTGGCCGCGCAGGGGGTTCCGGACCTGGACAACCCCTACGAGCGGCTCAAGGAACTGACCCGCGGCCGTCGGGTCGGCGAGCCCGAGCTGCGCGAATTCGTCGCCGGGCTGGGGCTGCCCGCCGACGTCGAGGCCCGGCTGCAGCGGCTCACCCCGGCCGGGTACGTCGGCCTGGCCCCCCAGCTCGTGCGGCACCTGCGGGGCTGACCGGTATGCCGGCCGGTGGCCTCGGATCTGCGGCGGCGCGGTAGGTGGCCGGCGGCCTCGGGTATCCGGCGGCGCGGTGGGCGGCCGGTCAACCGGTCGCGCGCGGCACCTCGCAGGCACCGGTGCCGCCGGGCAGGCGGTGCCGGTTGGCGGCGACCCAGCGATAGACCGGCGCCGCGACGACCCCGACCGGCCGGCTGTCGAGCAGTCGGCCCAGCCCGCGAGCCCACCTCGGGCCGGAGCGCAGCGCCGCGGCCCAGGCGTGATGACCGTAGACGACCCCGCCCGAGGCGTCGACGAACGGCATCTCGAGCCGGGCCCGGTCCGGGTCGATGCGGTGCGCGGCGAGGTCGACCGCGGACATCGGCAACGTCTGCGCGCCGATGCGGAAGACCCGCACCGCGAGTCCGGCCGAGCGCTGGCAGAAGCCGCAGTCGTCGTCGAAGACGAGCAGGCCACGCGACCCCCGCGGAGTCGGCGCCGCGCTCATCAGACGGTGACCTGACCCTCGGGGGTGTCGAAGGTGACCGACAGCAGACCGGGCGTGCCGTGCGGGGCCAGGAAGGTGAAGTCGAGCGAGGTCGGCGTGTAGTCCGAGGTGACGCCCAGCCAACTGCGTACCCGGTCCGGGTCACCGGCGATGGTCAGCCCGGCCAGTCGCACGTCGTCCGGACCCTCGGACGACGGGTGCCGGACCCCGTGGTCCCACTCGACGAAGAACGGCAGTTGCGGGTCGGCCTGCAAGCCCTTGATCCCGATCTGCCGCCAGCGCAGTTCCCGGCCATCGGGGGTGTGCCGGAAACCCTCCGCCGAGAGCCGGCCCAGCCGGCGCTCCACCGACGTGATGTCGTCGACCCGCACGACCCAGCCCAGCCAGCCGCCGCCGACCTCGGACCGGCTGCGCACCACCTGCCCGAAGACCGCCTTGCAGGACGCCGGGTGGTCCAGCACCTCGACGACCTCGACATAGCGTTCGCCGCCCAGCGGCAGGATGACGTTGCGGGTGCCGAACCGCGGGTGCACCCCGCCGTCGACCGGCTCGACGCCGATCTGCTTGGCGAGTCGCTCGGCCGTCGCCCGCAAGCCGTCATGCTCGGCGGCGTAGCTGACGTGGTCGACTCGCATGCGCCCCATCGTGACACAGGTCGAGTCGGTGCTTTGACCCACCCGTGCCGGTGAGGAGCCAGCCCGCGCTTGACCCCTTACGGGTGCAAGCGCTTAACCCAGCCCGCGCTGCCGGCGCGCCTCGTAGAGGACGACGGCCGCCGACGCGGCGACATTGAGCGAGTTTGCCTTGCCGCGCATGGGGATTCGCACTCGGTGACGCGCGGCGTCGAGCACCGCGGCACTGACCCCGTGCTTCTCCGATCCCACGACCACCGCCGTCGGGTCGAGATAGGAAACGTCCGTATAGAGGACATCCGTCTCAGGTGTTGTCACGACCAGGGTGAGCCCCCGTTCGGCGCACCACCGGAGCACGTCGTGCGCGGCGGCGGTCGCGACGGGCACCGCGAAGACCGTGCCCTTGCTCGCCCGCACGACGTTGGGGTTGGCCCAGTCGGTCGCCGCGTCCACCGCGACGACCGCGTCGACACCCACCGCGTCGGCGGTGCGCAGCATCGCGCCGAGATTGCCCGGCTTCTCGACCCCCTGGGCCAGCAGCACCAGCGGATCGGCCGGCAGGACCAGGTCGGCCAGCGCGCCGCCGACCGCTGCGATCTCGGCCAGCAGCCCGTCGGCGCCCTGCCGATAGGCCGCCTTCTCGAACGCCGCGCGGGACAGCCGCACGACCTCGACCCCGGCCTCCCGCAGGCCACCCACGAGAGCCGGTTGACTGCCGATCGCCTGCCGGCCGGCATACCCGCTCGGGCTCCACAGTTCGGGGCAGACGTAGACCGCGCGCGGCCGGACACCCGCGGCGACGGCGAGCGCGACCTCCTCGAAACCCTCGACCAACGTCACCCCCTCGGCCGCGCGGGTGCGCGAGCGACGCAGGGCGACCAGCCGCTTGACGCGCGGGTTGGCGGGCGAGGTCACGTGCGGGTCCATGGCCGCACCAGGATCGCAGACCGACACTCACGACCCCGACACTCACGACCCCGACACTCACGACCCCGACACTCACGACCCCGACACCCACGACCCCGACGCCCCCGGGTCGGCCACGATGGGAGCACGTCGAGGCGAGGAGCGGGTCGAGCAGCGTTGAGGTGCCGGATCGGCCCGGCTGGCTGGGCAGGCTGCTGGGCGTCCCCACCTGCACCGGCGGCCGTGGGCTTTGGCAGGATGCCGACGTGACCCTCATCGCCGCCGCCGACGGATCGGCGCTGGGCAACCCCGGCCCGGCCGGCTGGGCTTGGTACGTCGACGACGACTGCTGGGCGGCGGGCGGCTGGCCGCACGGCACGAACAACATGGGTGAGCTCACCGCGGTGCTCGACCTGCTGCGCCAGACCGCGGGACTGGATGACGACCTGCTCGTCTATTGCGACTCCACCTATGCCATCAAGTCGATCACCCAGTGGCTGCCCGGCTGGAAGCGGCACGGCTGGCGCAAGCGCGATGGCAAGCCGGTGCAGAACGTCGAGATCATGCAGGCCCTCGACGAGGCGATGCAGGGCCGTCGGGTGCGCTTCGAGTGGGTCAAGGGGCACGCGGGCCACCGGCTCAACGAGGCCGCCGACCGGCGGGCCAACGCTGCCGCCGTGGCCTTCCAGCAGGGCCGCGAGCCGGACCCGGGCCCGGGTTTCCGGCCGGGACCGCCGGGACCGCCGGGACCGCCCGAGCAGCCGGAGCGGCCGGGACGACCCGAGCGGCCCGAGCGGCCGGACGCGGCGGCGGTCGAGCCGGCCGGTGCCCAGGACGCCCCTGACCTGTTCTCGTTCGCCGCCGAACCCGCCGACGGGGCTGCCGCCGCGGGTCAGCCCACCGACGAGCAGCGGGTCGTCGAAGCCGAGCGCGCCCTGCTCTCGGCCGCGGTCCGCTCAGACCCGGCCGCGGTCGCGGCGTTGCTGCACCCGCAGTGGCACGGGGTTGACGGGTCCGGCCGGCGCCGGACCCGCGAGCACCGGCTCGCCGAGGTCGCCCCCCTCGAGCCGGAGGTCCGGCTCGATGTCGTCTCGGTCGAACGGCTCACCGCCGACGTGGTGCTGCTCGTCTGGCGCGCGGTCTCGGACACCGCAGCGACCCTGCACGCCTCACTGTGGCTGCGCGCGGACGGCTCCTGGCGGCAGCGCTTCCACCAGGGCACGCGCGAACAGTGACCGTGCTCGCCGCGCGCGCCCCGAGTCGGGGCCCGGTGGTCACCAGTCGGCGGGAGCACCCGGCCGGGACCGCACGAACCGGACGACCGGCAGCAGCCCCAGCGCGACCAGGGCGGCGCCGACCATGACCAGGCCCACGGGTGCCGCGGTGCCGTCGGCGAGCGCGCCGACCAGGGGCGCCGCGGCAGCGGCGACGGCGAACTGCAGCGCGCCGATCATCGCGGCTGCGGTGCCGGCGGTGTCCGCGTGCGGCTGCAGGGCGATGACCGAGCAGTTGGGCAGCACCAGGCCCACCGCCATGAGGGTGAGGGTCACCGGCCCGACGAAGCCGAGCAGCCCACCCACCTGCAGCCGGGCCAGCAGGAGCAGGGTCACCGAGCCGGCCAGCATGAGGGCGATGGCCGCGGACAGCACCCGCACCGGTCCGAAGCGGCGCACGAGCGCCGGGTTGACCTGGCTGAACACCGTCAGCGCCACCGAGTTGACCCCGAAGACCAGCCCGAACTGCGCCGTGTCCAGCCCGAAGACGTCCTGCAGGACGAAACTCGACCCGCCGACGTAGGCGAAGAGCGCGGCGAAGCCCATCGCGGCGACGCCGACGACCGCGAGATAGGAGCGGTCGGTGAGCAGCGCGGCATACGCGCGCACCGGGGTCCGCGCATCCAGCCGCAGCCGCCGGCTCGGGGGCAGCGTCTCGGGCACCCACCGAAGGGCGACCCCGATGAGCGCCAGCGCGGCGAGCGCGACCACGACGAAGACGCCGTGCCAGTCGGTGACGTGCAGGACCGCACTGCCGATGCTCGGGGCGATGATCGGCGCGACTCCCATGACCAACACCAGCCGCGACAGCACCGTGGCCATCCGGGCCCCGCTGAACAGGTCACGCACCAGCGCGGCGCAGACCACCGCCACGGCCGCCCCGGCGACGCCCTGGACCAGCCGGGCCACGGTGAGCAGGGTGATGTTCGGGGCCGCGGCGCACAGCAGCGACGCGACGACGTGGGCCACCAGCCCGGCCAGCAGCGGGCGACGCCGACCGACCGCGTCGGAGAGCGGGCCGACGAGCAACTGCCCGACACCCAGCCCGAACAGCATCGCGGTGAGCGTCAACTGCACCCGGGCCGGCCCCACGGCGAAATCCTGCGCGATCTGCGGGAAGGCCGGCAGATAGGTGTCGATGGTCAGCGGGCCGAGCATCGCGAGCGACCCGAGCACGACGACGAAGCCGGCGAACCGCCGGCCGACGTATGCCGCACCCGGATCTGGGTGCGCAGCAACGGTTTCCGGGACGCCCGGGGCGGTGGGTGGAGCTCCCGGGCAGGGGTGCGGAGCGGCCGTGTCGACGGCCGGGACAGTTGTAGACATCTTGTATCTATGACAGCACGACGACCTCGCCGGCCGAGCGCCCGTCCGGCATCCGGTCAGACCGGCAACGACCCCGACGCCGTCATCGACGTGATCGGGGTGGATCACCCACGTGCTGACGTAGGTGATCCACCCCGATCCCACGCCCGAGCCCGCTGCCGTCAGTGCAGCAGTGAGCGCAGCACCGGCACCAGGCCGTCCTCGTCGACCGACCCGGTCACCTCGCCGGCCGCCTCCTTGACCTCGGGCGGTGCGCTGCCCATGGCGACACCGCGAGCGGCCCACTGCAGCATCTCGATGTCGTTGCGCTGGTCACCGACGGCGACCGTGTCGGCGGGCTCGACCGCGAGCCGGCGCCGCAACAGTTCGAGCGCCGAGCCCTTGCTGACCCCCTCGGGACTGATGTCGAGCCAGGCGGTCCAGCCGACGGCATACGAGACCTCGTGCAGACCGATTCGCTCGATCCGCTCCATGAAGACCTCCGGTTCGGCGTCGGGCATCCGCAGCGTCACCCGGGTGGCCCGGCGGCGCAGCAGTTCCTCCCACGGCACGACCTCCTGCGGCGCGGCCAGCTCGCCCTCGGGGAACGGCGCGCTGACCCGGAAGCCCAGGCCGAGCCGCTCGACCGCGACGAGGGCATCCGGCAGCTCGGCGCGCAGCAGCCGCAGCGCCGGAGCCGGGTCGAAGGTGACCTTGTCGACCACCTGGTAGCCCTTGCGCCGGGACGGATCGACCAGCAACGTCACGGCCCCGTTGGAGCAGACGGCGTGGCCCTGGGTGATGCCGAGCAGGCGCAGCACCGGCATCGTCGCGACGACCGACCTCCCGGTCGCGATCGTCACCCGATGGCCCGCGTCGATGACGTCCCGGATCGCCTGCTCGACGGTCGGGCGCAGCTGGCCCGAGTGGGTGAGGATCGTCCCGTCGACGTCGAGCGCGACGAGCAGGCGGGGTCGACTCATCCGGCCGGCTTGAGGACGTCCTGGCCACCCAGATAGGGCTGCAGGGCCTGGGGCACCCGCACCGACCCGTCGGCCTGCTGGTGGTTCTCCAGCAGCGCGACGATCCAGCGGGTCGTCGCCATCGTGCCATTGAGGGTCGCGACGATCCGGGTGCCGCCGCCCTCGGCGGCCGACAGCCGCTCGCGGATGTTGAGCCGCCGGGCCTGGAAGGTCGTGCAGTTGGATGTCGAGGTCAGCTCGCGGTAGCGCTGCTGGGTCGGCACCCATCCCTCGCAGTCGAACTTGCGCGCCGCCGGCCCGCCGAGGTCGCCCGCGGCCACGTCGATGACCCGATAGGGGATCTCCACCGCATCGAGGATGCTCCGCTCGATCCGCAGCAACCGCTCGTGCTCGGCCTCGGCCTGCTCGGGGCGGCAGTAGACGAACATCTCGGTCTTCTGGAACTGGTGGGTCCGGAAGATGCCGCGGGTGTCCTTGCCGTGGCTGCCGGCCTCGCGGCGATAGCACGTCGAGGTCGCGGCATAGCGCAGCGGGCCCGGTGCGAGGTCGAGGATCTCGCCGAGGTGATAGCCGGCCAGCGCGACCTCGCTCGTCCCGGTGAGATAGAGCTCGTCGGCCGGCAGGTAGTAGACCTCGTCGGCATGGGCGTCGAGGAAGCCCGCCCCGGCCATCGTCTGCTCCTTGACCAGGTTGGGCACCGCGAGCGCCAGGTGGCCGTGCTGGTGCGCGACCTGCTGGCACAGCGCCATGATCGCCGCCTCCAGCCGGGCACCGTCGCCCTTGAGGAAGTAGAAGCGGCTGCCGGCGACCCGGCTGCCGCGCTCGATGTCGATGACGTCGAGGCGCTCGCCGAGCGCAACGTGGTCCAGCGGCTCGAACCCCTCGGCCGCGAAATCCCTTGGTGTTCCTACGATCTCGAGGACTCGGAAGTCCTCCTCGCCGCCGGCCGGGACGCCTTCGATGATGACGTTGCCGAGTTGGCGCGCCAGCCCGGCCTGTTCGGCCGCAGCCGTGTCAGCCTCGGCCTCGAGGGTCTTGACCCGCTCCGCGAGATCCTTGACCTGCGCGAGCAGCGCCTGCTTGTCCGCGCCCTGCGCCGCGGCGACCTGCTTGCCGATCGACTTCTGCTGGGCCCGGGCGGCCTCGAACGCGGCGAGACCGGACCGACGCCGGTCGTCCGCGGCGAGGATCGCGTCGACGATCCCCGGGTCCGCTCCCCTGGCCACCTGCGAGGCCCGCACGACGTCGGGTTGCTCGCGCACGAACTTGATGTCGATCACGGCGTCAGCCTAACGGCCCACCGCGGTCGGTCTCCCGGGCTTGCCGGGCCGCCCGCGGCCCGGTCAGGCCGGCTCCTGCCGGACGTCCCAGAGGTGGTGCTCCACGTCGTGCAGGAAGTAGCGCCCGAGCGACTCCAGGGTGAACTGCGCGCCGTTGCTGCGCAGCCCGCGCCGCTGCCAACCACCCTCCGGGACACCGACGAAGGCCGCCGCCGCCGGCCCGGTGGCCGCGCCGATCTGCCGGGCCACCGTCGCCGGGTCCGCCTCCCAGTAGCGCTGCTCGACCGCCGCAGCGTCCTGGTCCCAGTTGGCGAATTCAGGGTCGTCCTCTCGCCGGATCAGCCAGGCGCGTTCCGTGAAGACCGCCAGCACATCCCGGACGTGACAGGCGTATTCGAGCGGCGACCAGACCCGCGGCGCCGGCCGTCGGCCCAGTTCGGGGCGCTGCAGCACGCGCAGCCAGCCGGCCGCGGCGGCCGCGATGCGCACGGACAGTTGCTCGGGCGGCATACCCGGGTCGAATCCGCAGTCCGGGCACGGCTGCTCGGCGACCCACGTCCAGTCCTTGTCGTCGCCGGGCGGGCTCACTGGTGCGTCCATCGCTCGATGGTATGCCGCGGCGCCGGCCAGGTGCCCGGGCGCCACCAGGTGCCCCGCCGGACGGCGCAGGACCTGTCCGGGACGCTCAGCCCGGCCGCACGGAGCAGAGGGCCTGCTGCTCGACATCAGCCGCCGAGGATTGGGCGACGGCGGCCCCGCCGCAGACCAGCGCCAGGCTGGCGAAGACGGCCGCAGCGATGAGTCGAACGAGCATGTCGGTTCCCCTCCGAGATGTCTTCTCGCCTTCCCCCCGGATGACGATGGGCATCATTGAACGTCCTGCGCGGCCCGCTCGGGGCCGTTTCGCCGAAACTCGCCACACCACTCGCCACACCACTCGCCACACCACTCGCCACAGCACTCGCCACAGCACTCGCCGCAGCCCTCGCCACACCACTCGCCGCGCACCACTCGCCGCACACACGGCGCGGCCGGCCGCCCGCCCGCCCGGACGTCTGGGGGCAACCTCTGCGACCCTCCTCGTATACCGTCGGCACCGTGCCGGACTTCGGGTGGTGGTGGGTGGTCGTCGGCGTCCTGGTCGCCGTCCTGGTCGCCGGCCTCCTGCTGGCCCGGACGCGCAGCCGATCCGGCCGCGAGCCACTGGCCCGGCGCCGCCTGCTGCGCCGCCCCCGCCGCCGGCCGGCCGCTCAGCCGGAGCCCCCGCCGCGCCGCAAGCGGGCCGCGGTCGTGGTCAATCCCACGAAGTTCACCGACATCGACGCGGTCCGCCGGCTGGTCACCGAGGTGTGCCAGGAGCGCGGCTGGGACGAGCCGCTCTGGGTGGAGACCACGGTCGCCGACCCGGGGACCGGTCAGGCGGCCCGGGCGGCCGAGCAGGGTGCGGCCGTCGTCTGCGCGCTCGGTGGCGACGGGACGGTGCGGGCGGTCGCCAAGGGGTTGGTCGGCACGACCACCCCGCTCGGGCTGCTGCCCGCGGGCACCGGCAACCTGCTGGCCCGCAACCTCGACGTGCCCTACACCTCGCTGGAGCAGGCGCTCGTCGTGGCGATGACCGGTCGCAGCCAGCCGATCGACGTCGGGCGGGTGGCCATCGACCGCTCCGGCGAGGACCAGCAGCCCGAGGAGGACCACTTCCTGGTCATGGCCGGCATCGGGGCCGACTCCTCGGTCATGGCTGACGCCGACGAGCGGCTCAAGTCCCAGCTCGGGACCGGCGCCTACATCGTCGCCGGGCTGCGCAACATGTACGGCCCGCAGTTCAAGGTGCGGGTGTCCCTCGACGGCGAGCCCGAGCTGACCCGACGGACCCGCTCGATGCTGGTGGGCAACTGCGGTCGGCTCTTCGGTGGCCTGGCCCTGATGCCCGACGCCACCCTCGACGACGGTCGGCTCGACGCGGCCATCCTCTCCCCCAAGGGCGTCGTCGGCTGGGCCGCGCTGGCCGCCAGTGTCGCGACCCGCCAGCACCGCGGCCATCCGCTCATGGAGATCGTCTCTGGCCGGCGGATGCACATCCGCGCCGACCGGCTCGAGCAGGTGCAACTGGACGGCGACCTCATGGGCCACGCCCGCTCCCTGCGGGTCTGGGTGGAGCACCGGGCGCTGCTGGTGCGCGTGCCGGCCCGCGGCTGACGGCGATCGTCAGTGGTGCGCGCCGGCCGGACGCACCTGACGGGCGACCGCGCGGGGCGGCCGGGCCGGCCGTAGGAACAGCGGCAGGACGACCGCGACATACGCCAGCCACGCGCCGAACTCCAGCACGGCCATGGCCGGGCGCAGGTTGAGCGTGCCGCGGATCACCGCGGCATACCAGGAGGTGGGGTCGACGACCTGCCGCAGGTCGAAGGCCAGCAGGGCCTCGCCGGGCAGCAGCCCGACCTCCTGCAGTTCGTGCACGCCGTAGGCGAGGATGCCGGCGGCGACCACCACGAGCAGGACCCCCGTCCAGCGGAAGAAGCGCCGCAGGTCGACGCGCACCGCACCTCGGTGGATGAGCAGCCCGAGCAGGCCGGCCGCCCCCAGCCCGACGAGCCAGCCGAGCATCGGCAGCACCTCGCCGGTGCCGGCCGCGCGAGCGGTGGCGAAGAAGAAGATCGCCGACTCCAGGCCCTCCCGGCCGACCCCGAGGAAGCCGACCAGGGCCACCGGCCACCCGCCGAGGTCGACGGCCCGGGCCAACCGGCCGGTCAGTTCGCCGGACAGGGTGCGGGCCGCCGAGCGCATCCAGAAGATCATCGCGGTGACCAGGACGACCGCGGCGATCGAGGCGATGCCGGCGACCAACTCGCCGGCCTCATCGGGCAGTTCCGCCGTGCCGTAGGTGAGCAGGGCGGCCAGCAGCAGGGACAGCCCGATCGCGGCGCCGACCCCGCCCCACACCCAGCGCAGCGCGTCGCGGCGACCGGTCCTGACGAGGAACGCGACGAGGATGACGACGACGAGCGCGGCCTCGAGGCCCTCGCGCAGGCCGATGACGGCGTTGGAGAAGAACATGAGGTTAGGTTAGCCTTACCTAACTTTTCGTCAAGGGTCGGCGTGGCCCGTTCGGCGCCGTCAGCTGAGCCCGTCGATCCAGCGCCGGGCGGCGGCGAAGTCGGCGTCGCTCATGCCCGCGTCGACGATGCCGCGTTGGCCGTCCGCGCGCGGGTAGGACCCGAGGAAGCGCACGTCGGCGCACACCCGCTTGAGCCCGATGAGCGACTCGCGGACCCGCTCCTCGGCCAGGTGGCCCTCGAAGTCGATGGAGAAGCAGTAGGACCCCATGGCCTCCCCCGTCGGCCGCGACTCCAGCCGGGTCATGTTCACCCCGCGCACGGCGAACTGCTCGAGCAGTTCGAGCAGACCGCCCGGCCGGTCCAGCCGCTGGAAGAGCACGACCGTCGTCTTGTCGGCGCCGGTCGGCGCCGGCATCCGCCCCGGCTGGCTGACCAGCACGAAGCGGGTGATCGCCCCGCCGTTGTCGCCGATGTCCTCGGCCACCACCCGCAGGCCGAAGCGGTGCGCCGCCCCCGCCGCGCAGATCGCGGCGTCGTAGGGGGTGTCCGGCAGCTCCGCGAGCGCCTGCGCCGACGCGGCCGTCGACAGGGTCGGCACGTATGCCGCGTCCGGCACCTGAGTGCCCGCCCAGCCGCGCACCTGAGCCCAGGCGTGCGAGTGGGTGCCGATCGCGCGGACGGCCGCCAGCGGCATACCGGAGCCGTCGGGACCGGGACGGACCGCGAGGACGAAGGTGACCGGGACGAGCACCTCGCCGACGATGTGCAACTGGTCGCCGACCGAGAGCGCGTCGAGGGTGGCGCTGACCCCGCCCTCGACGGAGTTCTCGATCGGCACCATCGCGGCGTCGATCTCGTTGGCTCGCAACGCATCCAGTGCCGCTCCGACCGACCCGAAGGGGACCTGCTCGCCGTCGTGCGCGGCCGCCCACTGCTGTAGGGCCATCTCGCAGAACGTGCCCTCCGGACCGAGGAAGCCGTAGCGGATCGGGTCGGTGGGCTGGGCTGTGGTTCGGCTGGTCACGGGGGACTGGCTGGTCTCGGTGGGCTGGCTGGTCACGTCCCGCAGGCTAGTACGAGGCCGCTCGGGGCCGCGCCGTGGGACTAGTCTGCGAGGCCGATGACCTTCTCCCTCAGCGTCGTGGTCACGGCCTTCTTGCTGATCTTCCCGGTCGAACTGCCGGACAAGACGTTCGTCGCCACCCTCGTGCTCGCCACCCGGTTCCGGCCGCTGCCGGTCTGGGTCGGGGTGGTGTCGGCGTTCGCGGTGCAGACCGTCGTCGCGGTGCTGGCCGGTTCGCTGCTGGCCTCGCTGCCGCGCACCCCGGTGGTCGTCGCGTCGATGCTGCTGTTCCTCGCCGGTGGGGTGCTGCTGCTGCGCGGCTCGTCCCGGGCCGACGAGCAGGGGCGCGAGACGGAGGAGGAGTTCGCCGAGGTCGCCGCGAGCAAGGGTGCGGCCACCGGGGTCAAGGCGGCGGTGACGAGTTTCCTCGTGCTCTTCCTGGCCGAGTGGGGGGATCTGTCCCAGCTGCTCACCGCCAACCTCGTGGTCACCTATCGCGAACCGCTGTCGGTCGCCGTCGGCGCCTTCCTGGCCCTGGCCACCGTCTCGGCGCTCGGCGCCGCGCTGGGCCGGCAACTGCTGCGGGTCGTGTCGCTGTCCACGATCCGGCGGGTCGGCGGATCGGTGTGCCTGCTGCTGGCCCTGGTCACCGGGCTCGGCCTGCTCGGCGTCGACGTGCCGGTGCTCGGCTGAGTCTTGCCGAGCCGGCGGACCCGGCGTGGGCGATCTCCGCGGGCGGGCTGCACGCTGACCCAGCTGCTACCGCAGGGTGACCTGCCGGCTCAGCAGGCCGTTGCGGGCCCGGCGCTCGTCGGCGGTCAGCGGGACGGTGGACGCGATCGCCTCGCGCAGCGCGTCGGCGAGGGCGGCGACGGGGTCGGTGAACGACGGCGCGTCGGCGTCGGGGTCCACCTCCCAGACCGGCACGAGCAGCCCGCACGAGCGGAAGGCGCCGAGCAGCCGGGAGTCGGGGGTGAGGCGGGCCCGGTCGGCGGCGAGCAACCGGGCCATGCCGTCGGTGGCCGACTCCTCGTCGTCGGGCAGGATCCACCGCACGAAGGTGCGGCGCTCGCCGAAGTCGACCCAGTAGACCGACGGCTGCCCGACGATCCGGCGGGTCGGCACGATCGAGGAGTTGGCGTGCTCGAGGGAGGCCTGCCCGTCCTCGTCGAGTTCGGCGTCGCCGACCCAGAAGGAGAAGTCGTCGCGCACGTCGAGGACGAAGTCGACGGCCGGGTCGAGCAGCGCCTGCAGCCGCGGGCTCGACGCATCCGGCATCGGCACCTGGGTGACCGGCACCCCGGCGGGCACCGTGGCGGCGGCCAGCCAGGACGCCGCGATATCGCGGCTCGGGTCGCCGGAGGACGGGCCGGCCTGGGTGGCGACGAGCACCTCGCCGTCGTTGCGGTGCAGGGCGGGCCAGGCCATCGGCAGCACCGTGGTCACGGTCGCCGCCGCCGGAGCCTGCTCGGGGGCGGCGCCGGCGGCGAAGCGGATCGTCGCCGTGGCGGCCGGCACGATGTCGCGCAGGGCCACCCACTCGGTCTCCCCGGGCAGTCCCTCGAACGGCCGGCGCACGAACGGTGCCGGTGCCGCCACCGCCTCACGACCCTCGGTATGCCGCGTCGCGCGCCGCCTGCTCGCCTTGCCCATGATCGGTGAGCCTAGCGGCCCGATCCCACCGTGCCCCTCGTCGGTCCGGTCAGGGAACTCAGTGCGTCCGGCGCCGGGAGGGACCGCCCAGCGAGGCCCAGACCGTCCGGCCGGACTTGTCCTCGGTGACGCCCCACTCGTGGGCCAGGCTGCGCACGATGCGCAGGCCGCGGCCCGACGTGGCCCACACCGCGGGGGGTGCCGGCCGCGGCACGGTGGGGCCACCCCCGTCACTGACCTCGACCTCGACGACGCCCGCCTTGACCTTCCAGCGGATCCGCATGGTCCCGTCGGTCAGGGCTCGGGCATGGCGCAGCGCGTTGGCCGCCAACTCCGACACGACGATCTCGGCCTCGTCGACGACCTGGTCGGAGACGTCCAGCGCCTGCAGGTCCTCGACGACCAGCCGCCGGATGTGCGGCACCGCGTGGGGGCCCCAGGGCACGCGCACGGTCCGGGGGACCTCCGGGTCGGTGGGCGGCGTGAACTCGACCAGCATCGCGCCCAACGATAACCCAGCCCGGGCCTCACAGTTCGATACCCAGGTGCACCCAACGGCTGGTCACGAGCATGCCGACCCGTTCGTAGAGGCTCAGCGCACCGGTGCGTGAGTCGGTGGACAGCTCCGAGCGCTGCGCCCCGTGCGCCCGGGCCGCGGCGAAGGCGTCGGCGAGCAGCGCCTGGGCCAGCCCCCGCCCACGCTGGTCGCGCCGCACCGCGAGCTTGTCGATGAAGCCGCACGCCTGCTGCTCGGCGTCGCTCACCACGACATGGCACACGCCGACGACCGCACCGGTCGGGTCGACGACCAGCCGCAGGCGCCACGGCTGGAAGCCCGGCCGTCCGGTCACCGTCGCGGCCCAGTCGTCGAAGGCCTGTCGCTCGCGGTCGGACCACTCCAGGAAGGCGTCCTCGACGACCTGCCACGCAGCGCGGACATCGGCGTCACCGGACACTGTCCGCAGCGAATACCCCTGCGGGAGCGGTCGATCGGGGATCGTGGCACCTTCGGGCAGGGCCAGCACCCAGGACTGCCAGCGGACCTGGTAGCCCAGGGCCCGCAGCAGCCGCTCACCGTCCGAGCCGGCGGGCACCGGCATCCCGACGGCCTCCGCGCCACGGCTGCGGGCCTTGTCCCTGATCCAGGCCGCGACCGCCGTGCCGATGCCCCGGCCCCGGTGGCTCGGCAACACCGCCGCGTCGGACCGGTGGCCACCGCTGTGCTCGCCGTAGGCGATCAGCCGGTCGCCGTCGAAGACCCCCAGCGTCGAGTCGCCCACGTCGAAACTCGGCCGCCCCCAACCGCTGACGATGTCGGCCAGTTCGATGACCACCTCGCCGACGTCGTGCAGTTCGGACTGCGCGATGACCGCGGTGACCGCGGCGGCGTCGTCGGGGGTCAGCGGACGGCTGGTGAGACCGGCGGGCAGGTCCATCGGGCCAGGATGACAGCCGGGCGTCACCCCCGGCAGCCGGTTTTCCGGTAGGCCGCGCTACAGCCGCGGATCGACCGGCTCGGACTCGAGCGCGAGCACCGCGAAGACCGCCTCGTGCACCCGCCACAACGGTTCGCCGCGGGCCAGCCGCTGGACCGCCTCGATGCCGAGCGCGTACTCCCGCAGGGCGAGCGAGCGCTTGTGCCCCAGGCTACGGCGACGCAGGCGCTCGAGGTGCTCGGGCAGCAGGTAGTCCGGGCCGTAGATGATCCGCAGGTACTCCCGGCCCCGGACTTTGAGCCCCGGCTGCACGAGACCCTGCTCGCCGCGGACCAACCCGGCCCACGGCTTGACGACCATGCCCTCGCCACCGGCGTCGGTGAGTTCGGACCACCAGCGCTCACCGGCCGCTCGTGCCGCGGCATCGGTGACGTCCACCACCAGCCGTCGGGTCGGCCGGACCAGCCCCGGGTCGACGGCGACGAGCCGGTCGACCAGGTCCAGGTGCCAGTCGTGGTCGCGGGTCTCCCAGGTCGCGCCCTGACCGGCCAGCAGCTGGAAGGGCGCCAACCGGATCCCGTCCAGCCCGTCGGTCGGCCAGACGAACTGCCGGTATGCCGCGGCGAACGCCTGCGCGTTCTGCGCCCGGATGCGCGTGCGGGACAACGGGTCCGCTACCTCCAGACCTCGAGCCCGGGCCGCCTCGAGCACCTCGACCGCGGCCGGCAGCGCGCCGCGGGCGGCGGCGCCGACCGCGGCATACTGCTCGCGCAGCAGCGCCTGCGCCTTGGCCGACCAGGGCAACAGTTCGGTGTCCAGCAGCAGCCAGTCGGTGGACAGCTCGTCCCACAGTCCGGCGGCACCGATCGCGTCGGCCAGCCGGCCGACCAGGCCCGCGGTGAGTGCCGGGTCGTCGAAGAAGGCCCGTCCGGTGCGCGTGTAGACGACCCCCTGACGCGCCTCGCCGAAGCGCCGTTCGCCCACGGACGCGTCGCGGCAGACCAGGGCGACGGCCCGCGAGCCCATGTGCTTCTCCTGGCAGACGACCCGCTCGATCCCCCAGTCGCGATAGGCCGCAAAGGCTTCGGCCGGGTGCTCGAGCAGGTCGGCCCGCGCGCTGGTGTCGACCGGCGCCATGGTCGGCGGCAGGTAGGGCAGCCAACGGGGGTGCAGCGCGAACCGACTCATGACCTCCAACGCGCCGGCGGCGTGCTCCGGCCGGATCGCGACCCGGCCGTGGGTCGAGGTCTCGACCGACCGGGCGCCCAGGACGTCGTCGATGTCGAGGTCGTCGTCGGCCCGGCTCGGCGGCGGCGGGGCCAGCGGGCGCGCCGGCTCGTAGTAGACCCGGGCGGCCGGCACCTGCACGATCTCGCGCTCCGGATAGCGCAGGGCGGTGAGCTGGCCGCCGAAGACACATCCCGTGTCCAGGCACATCGTGTTGTTGACCCATTCGGCGGTCGGTGTGGGCGTGTGGCCGTAGAGCACCATGGCCGAGCCGCGGTAGTCGCGGGCCCACGGATAGCGCACCGGCAGGCCGAATTCGTCGGTCTCGCCGGTGGTGTCGCCATAGAGGGCGAAGGCGCGCACCCGGCCGGAGGCCCGCAGGTGATAGCGCTCGGGTAGCCCGGCGTGGGCGACGACCAGCCGGCCGTCGTCCAGGACCAGGTGCGAGACGAGCCGATCGGCCCAGCGCCGCACCTCCTCGACGAAGTCGTCGGGCTCGTGCGCCAACTGTTCCAGCGTCTGCGCCAGCCCGTGGCTGACCCGCACCTGGCGTCCGCCGAGGGCGCGCACCAGCTTGTTCTCGTGGTTGCCGGGCACGACGAAGGCGTGCCCGGCCCGAGCCATCCCCATCGCCAGGCGCAGCACGCCCGGCGAGTCCGGCCCCCGGTCGACGAGGTCGCCGACGAACACCAGGCGCCGCCCGTCGGGGTGCGTCGCGTCGACCGGGCGGCCCAGTTCGTCGCGCAGCACGGCATAGCCGAGCCGGTCGAGCAGCGCCTCCAGCTCGGCGCGGCAGCCGTGGACGTCGCCGACGACGTCGAACGGCCCGGTCTCGTGGCGCAGGTCGCTGAACAGCCGGTCGCGCACGACCGTCACGCCCTCGATCTCGGGCACCCCGCGCAGCACGTGCACCACCCGGAAGCCCTCCCGCTCCAGCCCGCGCACGGACCGGCGCAGTTGCGCCTGCTGCCGGCGCACCACCTCGGGCCCGAAGTCACGGTCCGGCCGGGCCAGGGTGCGCTCGATCGCCACGCCGACCGGCACGTCCAGGACGATCGCCACCGGCAGCACGTCGTGCTCGCGGGCCACCCGCACCAACTCGGCCCGGCCGGCCTGCTGCACGTTGGTCGCGTCGACGACGGCAATCCGCCCGCGCCGCAGGCGGATCCCGGCGATAAGGTGGACCAGCTCGAAGGCGTCCGCGGAGGCGGCCTGGTCGTTAGGGTCGTCGGCGACCAGGGCCCGGCAGGCGTCGCTGGACACGACCTCGGTCGGCCGGAAGTGCCGGGCGGCGAAGGTCGACTTGCCCGACCCGGTCGTGCCGACCAGCGCGACCAGGGCCAACTCGGGGATGTGCAGCTCACGCATCGGCGGCCTCCGCCGGCACCGCGCCGACCCGGCGCAGGATCGCCAGCTGGGTTGGCGATCCGAGCTCCGAGTCGACCTCACCGACCGGACCCAGCTGAACCGCATAGCCGTAGGCCGCGCCCACCCGGTCGCACCAGCCGGCGAACTCCGCTCGGGTCCACTCGAATCGGTGGTCCGGGTGGCGCAGCCGACCAGGCCCGAGCCCCTCGTAGCGGACGTTGAACTCGACGTTGGGGGTGGTGACGACGACGGCGGCCGGGCGGGCGGCACCGAAGACGTGGCGCTCCAGGTCGGGCAGCCGGTCGGGGTCGAGGTGCTCGACGACCTCCATGAGCACCACCGCGTCGAAGCCGCGGATCCGGTCGTCGCGATAGGTCGCCGAGCCCTGCAGCAGCCGGATCCGCTCGCGTCGCCGCTCGCTGATCCGGTCGAGCTTGAGCCGGCGCTCGGCCCGCTCGAGCTCAGTGGCGGAGACGTCGACCCCGACGATCTCGGTGATGCCGGGGTCGGCGAGCAGCGGCCCCAGCAGGGCGCCCGCCCCGCAGCCGAGGTCGACCACGCGGCGCGCCCCGACGTCGCGCAGGGCAGCCAGCACGGCCTGCTGCCGCTGGGCCACCAGCGGGACCCGCTGCGGCGGCGGTTCCTCCTCGGCGTCCGGGTCGACCGGCAACTCGGGGTCTTCGGGCAGCGAGTCATCAAGTGCGGCAAGGCGATCCGTCGCATCGGCCACGTACGAGCGGCGGTGCGCGAGATAGCGACGCAGGATGAGGTCCCGCTCCGGGTGTCCCTGCAGCCAGCCGGCGCCGCGCCGGATGAGCTTGTCGACCTCGTCGCCGGCGACCCAGTAGTGCTTGGCGCCGTCCAGGACCGGCAGCAGGACGTAGAGCTGGGTCAGCGCGTCGGCCAGCACCGCGTCGCCGACCAGGACGAGGTCCACATAACGCGAGTCGCCCCACTGCGGCAGTTGCGGGTCGAGCGGGATCGGCCGGGCGCTCACCTGCCAGCCGAGCGGGGCGAACAGCCGCTGCGCCAACGCCGCCCCGCCGCGGCACGGCACCGAGGGGATGTGCAGTCGCAGCGCCAGCGGCCGGCCGACCAGGTCGGGCCGGGCGGCACAGGTGCCGCTCAGCGCGGTGCGGAACACCTGCCCGAGCGCGACCGCGAGCATCGACGACGCGGCATACGGTCGGTCGTTGACGTAGTCGGCCAGCCCGGGCGCGGAGCCGGTGAACCGTCGCCCGCGGACCAGGCCGATGGGGTCGACCTCGAGCAGCAGGGCCGCGGTGCACCGCTGCGGGGTCGCCTCGGGATAGAGCACGTAGGCCGTCCCCACCGACACCTCGAAGCGCTGGACCCGCTCGGGATGCTTGTGCAGCAGGTAGCCGAGGTCGGTCGCGTCCACGGCCGTCGAGTCGGCGGTCCAGGTGATGGTCAACAGCACCCGCACAGTCTCGGGCACCACGGGCGGGACGTCGACCGGTATTCTGCCCGTCGCCACTGAGCCACTGAGCCACTGAGCCACTGAGCCACTGAGCCACTGAGCCACTGAGCCACGAGGATGGGCGCCATGACGACGGACCGACCCCATGTCGACCTCGGCGACCGACACGTCGCCCGACGCAACGAGATCCTGCGCGCAGAGGTCGGCTCGGGGGTGCACGGCATGGCCATCGCCGGCACCGACGACCACGACGAGCTGGCCGTCTATCTCGAGGAGCCCCAGCAGCTGCTCGGGCTCGCGGCGGCGCCCGGGCACTGGGTCTGGCGGACCCAGCCGATGGGGGCGCGGTCCGGGCCGGGCGACATCGACCTGACCTCCTACTCGGCGCGCAAGTTCCTGCGCCTCGCGGTGGCGGGCAACCCGACGATCCTCATCCCGTTCTTCGTCACCGGCGGCTCGCTCATCGCCACGACCGAGCTCGGCGACGAGCTGCGGGCCCTCGCGCCGCAGGTGCTGTCGGTGGCCGCCGGACGGCGCTTCCTGGGCTATCTCGACGGCCAGCTCGAGCGGCTGCTCGGCGGCGGCCGGCAGTCCAAGGTGCCCAACCGGCCCGAGCTGGTGGCCCGCCACGGCTACGACACCAAGTACGCCAGCCACGCCCTGCGGCTGGGCCGGCAGGGCCTCGAGCTGGTGTCGACCGGGCACCTGTCCCTGCCGCTGCGCGAGCCGGACCGGCTGCTCTGCCTGGCCGTGAAGACCGGACAGGTGGACTTCGCGCAGGCGCTGCGACTCATCCGCGAGAGCCGGGCCGAGCTCGCCGCCCTACTGGAGTCCGGCCGCAGCGCCCTGCGACCCGAGCCCGACCGCGCGGCGGTCGACGCGTGGCTGGTCTCGGCGCACCGCCGGCACTGGGCCGCGACCGGGCGCTGAGGACCCGGCCCCGCGGCATACCGGGTGTCTGGTCAGGCGGCCGTCGGGGGGTCCTTGCGCGCGCTGCGCCGACCGGTGAGGGCGCGCCAGATCCAGGTCTGCGGCACCTGGCGGCCGGTGGCGACGTATTCGGTCACCGCGTCGTAGTAGAGGGTCTCGCTGAGGATGCCGTGCGCCAGGCTGCGGCCGGCCACGAGCACCCCGTCGCCGGGCCGCAGGCGGACGTCGTCCTGGGGCGCGTAGAAGGCCTGCTTGCGGCGCAGCACGGCCAGCACGACGGCCCCGATCTGCTGGTCGCGGTCGTCCGGGTCGCGCATCAGGTCACCGACGGTGAACGACCGGCCGGCCCGCAACCACCGGGTCAACGACGGCGCGGCGCGCGGGTCGATGGCGATCCGGCGAACCTCGGGGGTGCGGCGGCCGCAGCGCTCGGTGATGCGTCCCAGCAGCGCGGCGGCCCACTGGTCGCTCTGATCGAGCGCATGGTCGAGGAAGGACGAGAACGTCGGGGTGGTGACCCGGGACACCATCTCGCGGGCCACCAGGTCGGTGGGCATGAACACCGAGTCGAAGTCGAGTGCCTGCACCATCGGCGCGTTGGTGTGGGCGCGCTGCCGCAGCACGATGAACAGTCCCGGGTTGACCAGGCGCGCGTGCACCGCCAGGGACATGTTGGTCGTGTCCCGTTCGGTGCCGGCGACGAAGCCGACCGCACCGGCGACGTCCGGGTCCCCATCGGCCGGGTCGGCGATGACCACGTCCTGGCCGGCGTCGCTGAGATCGTTGACGAGTTCGGTGCCGAAATGCCCGTCGGCGCAGACGACCCAGCGACCCTTGCCGAGTTCCTCGCGGCGGGGCGGCAGTTCGGTGCCGCGGGGGCTCATCAGCCAGCTGACCAGCTGATAGGTCGACGGACGTTGCAGGGCCAGCAGCAGGTAGCCGCCGAACCGGTCGTAGGGGTTGATGACGGCGGCCGGGGCGAAGTCGTGCATATGGTCCTCGATGTCCCGGTCGCTGCAGCGGGCGATGACCGGGACCTCCGGCCGCAGCAGGTGCACCGCCATGACCGTGGCGAGGTTGACCTCGTCGTCGTCGGTGAGCGCCAGCACGCCCGCGCACTGCGGATGTCCGAGCCCGGCCAGGGTGAGCATGGCCGGGTCGGTGAGGTCGCCGGCCAGCCCGGCCGGGTCGGAGCTCAACTGGTCGCCGGAGAGCACCTCGATGCGAGACTGCTGGCCGTCGATGACGACGAACTGCTTGCCCCAGCCGTCCAGGCCGCGGGCCACCAGCAGACCGGCGTGGCCGAAGCCGGCCAGGATGAGGAACGGCTCGGTCATCCGGCGCACCCGGCGCCGGAAGCCCTGCACCGCCACGGCATCCCGGAACGCCTGCTCCTGGAACAGCGAGGCCAGGCGCGCGATCGTCGTGGCCCAGCCGACGACCGCCATGTAGATCGAGGCAGCCACCCAGAGCCGCTGCGCCGTCGTGAAGGTGTAGGGGATCTCGCCGAAGCCGATCGAACTCGCCGTGTAGCTCATGAAGTAGAAGGCGTCGAAGGCCGACATCCGGTAGGGCCGGCCCTGGTCATCGATCCCCTCGATGAGGGATAGCCCGAGCACCGAGATCGAGAAGATCGTCACGAGCAGGAACAGCGGCATCCGCATGCGCCGCAACAGCATGAACATCGCGTCGGTGGTCGGTCGCACGTCGGGCAACTCGACCCGGAGCCGGCGCGGGTCGTCCATCAGGCGCCGCCGGCGGTTGGCGGGCCGGGCGCTGAAGCCGGACAGGGGCGCCACGGTCAGTGCCGACGGAACGAGACGGTCTCGATGACCAGCAGGACGACCGAGACGATGTTGGCCAGCAGCGCCCCACCGGACAGCGAGACGATGCTCGAGATGGCGTGGATGTCCATCCCCGCGCCGGACATCTGGGTCGCGTAGACCGCGACGACCGCGGCGGCGATGAGCTGCAGCACCGCCACCAGGCTGGTCGAGAGGTGCACCGCGCCGATCTGGGTGCGGTCCCCGAACTTGAGCACCGTCGCGACGATGTTGACGACCACCGCGAGATAGAGCTCGGTGAGACTGTGGACGCGCGGATCGGCGATGTCGCCCATGAAGAATCCGAAGTTCAGCGTCGCGGCGAGCAGGACGAAAAACCCGAAGACGACCTTCTCGAGGTTCACGAGGGCGAGGATACCGGCGCGCATCCGGTCTCGGAGTTGAGTGGCCCGGTCGACCGGCGGGGGCCGGCGGGTCCGAAAGGCCCGACCTCGCTCGACCGTTCGGCCGATCTTGCCCGCTGCCTCCTGCTCTCGGCTGGCGGCCGACCTACCCTCGTGTTATGGCCACAGCAGGGGAGATGCTGTCGAGGCTGTCGGGAGATCTCGCTCATGAGCTCGGCGACAGCCTGCTCAGCGTCGCCGTGCACGGCTCCTGGGTCGCCGGTGACTTCATCGACGGGCGCAGCGGCCTGGGCGTGCTCGTCGTGCTCGCCGACGACCCGGACCGCACCACCCTGGGGATCATCTCGCACGTCCACCAGCGGCTGGTCCGGGACTTCCCGCGCTGGCGCGACCACATCGAGATCGACTTCGTCTCGCCGGCCGCGGTGCACGACGTGCTGCACGGCACCGAGGGTCGCGTCATGGCTCGGATCTGTCCGGGCGAGCTGCTGCACCTCGGTTTGGCCACTCCGCAGTTCCTGCTCAACTGGCGTTCGGCAGTGGAGCACAACCAGGTGCTGGTCGGCCAGTCGCCCAGCGAGCTGCTGCCGGAGATCACCGACGCCCTGCTGCGCGAGGCGGTGCTCGCCCAGGTCCGCAACTGGCCGTTCTGGATCGACGACGTGCCCGGCGCCTCGGGCGAGGCCTATGCCGTGCTGACCGTATGCCGCGCAGCGACTCTGCTGCGCACCGGACGGTGGATCAGCAAGCGCGCCGCCGCCGAGGAGTTCGAGGCCTACTCCCAACGCTGGTCCGAGCTGGTCCGGTGGGCGCGGGAGTGGTGGTATGCCGGTGGCCTGACCCTCGAACCCTCCCGCAGCGAGGAGGTCCGCCGGTTCGTGCAGGAGACCTGTCACCAGCTCGACTTCGAGTGTCAGCCGGTGCCGGTCGCCGGGTGATCGGTCGCTCCCCCATCCGACCAGGGCCGCAGATCGACCTTGTGGGGGATACCCCGTCAGAAGCCAGCGGGTACAGTTTTGTTCCGTGGCATGGTGGCGCAGAGCAGAGGAAGCCGTCGGACCGAGCACCGAGCTCGAGACCGACGACTCGCAGTCCTACCCCCAGGAGACCTACGTCTCCCCCTTCGGCACTCCACCCCCTGACGACGACGAGCCGGAGCAGTCCGCCCCCGCCCCGGCGGTCGCCCAACCCGCCCCGGTCGAGCCCGCGCCGGCCCCGGTGCACACCGCTCCCCCGGCCCCGCCGCCGGCCCCGGTTCCGGCTCCGGACGCTGCTCCGGCCCCGGCCGCTGCTTCGGCGCCGGCCGCCGCCGCGGCGCCGGTCGCTGCCGCCACCGGCCCCCAGGCCATCGCCGATCAGGCGCTGCAGATCGCCGGTGCCCGCGCCGCGGTCGTCTTCGACGTCGCCAGCGGCTCGGTGCTCGCCCAGGCGAGCCACGACGGCACCTTCGACGCGGCCAAGGCCGCCACGGGCTCGGCCGAGATGGTCCGGGCCAAGCTCGAGACGATGCACCGGCTGGGCCTGCACCAGCGGATGGAGGACATCCAGGTGTCCTTCACCGACACCTGCCACCTCATCGGTGCGGTCGGCACCGACAACGCGGTGTTCGCGTTCCTGTCGATCGACAAGCCGTCGGTCGGCCTGGGCCGGATGCGCTTCACCAGGGTCCGCACCGGCGGCTGACCAGGGACCGACGGTCAACCGGCACCGTCGAGGCTGAGCCGATCCGCTCCCCGGGCCCGGCCGGCTCCGGAGCGTAGGCTGATTCGATGATCGAGCGGCCCGCCCTCACCCTGCTCTACGTGCCGGGCGATCGGCCCGACCGGGTCGCCAAGGCATTGGAGTCGGACGCCGACGTCGTCGTCATCGACCTCGAGGACGCGGTGGCGCCGGCGGCCAAGCAGATGGCTCGGGCCGGTCTGGCCGAGGCCGTCGAGGGGCACGGGACCCGACGCCGGATCCAGGTGCGGGTCAACGGATCGGGCACGGCGTGGCAGGCCGACGACCTCGCTGCGGTCGCCCTGCTGCCCGCGCCGGTGGCGGTGCGCCTGCCCAAGTGCGAGCAGCCGGCGGCGCTCGGCTCGGTCGTCGAGGCCGTCCCGGGGCGCGGCCTGCACCTGCTCGTCGAATCGGCGCTGGGGGTGGAGCGCGCCTTCGAGCTGGCCGCGAGTCACCCTGCAGTGCAGGGTATCTCGCTGGGCGAGGCCGACTTACGGGCCGACCTCGGGGTCACCGATGACACCGGGCTGGCCTGGCCGCGCTCGCGCGTGGTCTGCGCGGCCGCCGCCGCGCGGCTGCCCCCGCCGGCCATGGCGGTGTTCACCGACGTGCGCGACCTCGACGGGTTGCGGGCGTCGTGCCGGTTCGGCCGGTCGTTGGGTTTCCTCGGACGGGCGGCGATCCATCCCGACCAGCTCCCGGTCATCGTCGAGGCCTTCACGCCCACCCAGGCCGAGGTCGACCGGGCCATCGCCGTCCTCGCGGCCGCCGACGAGGCTGCGGCCGAGGGCAGCGGCGTGGTGGTGCTGTCCGACGGGCGATTCGTCGACGATGCCGTCGTCCGCCAGGCGCGCCGGGTGCTGGCCCTCGCCGGCTGAGGCCGCTGCCCCCCTCCCGCCCACTGACGCCCGCTGACCCCGGTGGCCACGGTCGCCGGTCAGGCGACGATGCCCCGCTCGCGCAACGCGGCGATCTGCTGCGCGCTCAGGCCCAGCTCGGTGAGCACGGCGTCGGTGTCCTGACCCAGGTCGCGGCCGGTGCCGCGGATCCGGCCGGGGGTGCGGCTCATCCGCCACATGACGTTCTGCATCCGGACTGGCCCGAGGCGCGGGTCCACGACCGTCGTGACCAGCTCGGCCGCCCGGACCTGTGGGTCCTCGAGCAGTTCGCTCGGGGCATAGACCGGCGCGACCGCCGCGCCGGCGGCCTCGAACGCCGCGATGACCTCGGCTCGCGTGCGCTGCCCGATCCAGCCGCCGACGTAGCCGTCGAGCAGGTCGGCGTGCTGGGCCCGCGACCGGCCATGGGCGAACCACGGCTCACCGACGACCTCGGGGTGGCCGACCAGGCGCAGCACCCGCTCCGCGATGGAGTTGGCGCTGGTCGAGATCGCCAGCCAGTGGCCGTCCTTGGTCCGATAGAGGTTGCGCGGCGCGTTGTTGCTCGACCGGTTGCCGGTGCGCTCCTGGTCGATGCCGAGTTGGTCGGCGTAGATGATGCCGGGGCCGACCGCGGTCATGATCGGGGTGAGCAGGTCGACGTCGACGACCTGACCGCGGCCGTCACGCTCGCGCTGATAGAGCGCGAGCAGGACCGCCGACGACGCGGCGATGCCGGCGATCGAGTCGGCCAGGCCGAAGGCCGGCAGGGTCGGTGGCCCGTCGGGCTGCCCGGTGAGATGGGCGAACCCGCTCATCGATTCGACGAGCGTGCCGAAGGCGGGGCGGGCGGCATACGGACCGGTCTGCCCGAACCCGGTGACCCGCAGCAGGATCAGCCCCGGATTGTCGGCGGACAGCACGTCGTAGCCCAGCCCCCATCGCTCCAGGGTGCCGGGTCGGAAGTTCTCCACGACGACGTCCGCCTCGCGGGCGAGCTGCTTGAGGACCGCCGCCCCGTCGGGCTGCCCGATGTTGAGCGCCACGGTCCGTTTGTTGCGCGAGATCATCGTCCACCACAGCGGATGGCCGTCCTTGGCCAGCCCGTGCCCGCGCATACCGTCACCCCGCTGCGGGTGCTCGATCTTGATGACCTCGGCCCCGAAGTCGCCGAGGATCTGGGCGGCCAGCGGCGCGGCGAGGATCGTCGAGAGGTCGAGCACCCGCAGGCCGGTGAGGGGCCCGTCGGAGATGTCGGGGGTCGTTGCCGCAGAGGGCTGCTGGTCACTCACCACGCCGCACGAACCTGCCCATGGGAGTGCCCACGATGTTGCCGTCCCGCAGCACCTGCGCGCCCCGGACCCAGGTGTCGGTCACCTTGGCGCCGAGCTCGAAGCCCTCGAACGGCGTGTACTCCTGGGTGGAGAAGGAGTCCTCGGCGTGAATCGTCCAGGTCGATCCGGTGTCGACGAGGCAGAAGTCGGCGTCGAAGCCGTCGGCGATACGGCCCTTGGTGGACAGACCATAGCGTTGCGCCGGGTTGAAGGAGGCGAGCTGGGCGATGCGCTGCAGCGACAGACCGCGCCGGCGCCCCTCGCTGACCAGGGCCGGCATGAGGTACTCGCTGCCCCCGAAGCCCGACTTGGCCGCGAAGATGTCGTCGCGGTCCTCCTTGCCGAACTTCAACTCGTCCTTGCAGCAGGCGTGGTCGCTGACGACCCAGTCGATGTCGCCGGCGAGCAGGTGCTCCCACAGTGCCTCGCGGTCGTCGACGGGCCGCAGCGGCGGGTTGACCTTGCCGCCGAGATTGGCGGCGTTGTCGATGTCCGCGACCAGGTGGCCGATGGTGACCTCGCGGCGGAAGTCGACGTGCGGGAAGGTCTTCGCCATGAGCATCGCGGCCTTGAGCGCCTTGCGCGAGGTGAGGTGCAGCAGGTTGATGTTGGGCAGCCCCGTCTCGTCGGCCAGGAAGGAGGCGATAGTCACCGCCAGGCCCTCGGAGTGCGGCGGGCGGGAGGCACTGTACGCCGCCAGCCCGCTCAGCGACCCGGCCTCCTCGACGAGCTTGGTGTAGGCGGTCATGATCTTGGCCGTCTCGCAGTGCAGACCGAGCGAGATCGAGTCGGCCCGGTCGCTGAGCTTCTCACGGGCCAGCTGGACCCCTCGCATGACGAACTCGAAGTGCGCGAGGTCGTAGCGCTCCCCCGGCGGGATCATGAGGAAGGAGCTCTGGTCCGAGGAGCGTCCGTGCAGGCCGTGCGAGCCGTAGAACATGAAGATCTTGAACGACGGCACTCCGAACTCGGTGATGATCTCGGGGATCTCGTCGATGTGCTGCTTCATCATCGGTGCGAGGTGGAAGGCGTAGTCGACGTACGACTTGCCCTCCGACAGGGCGAGCACCTTCGGGAAGAACTCGCGGTAGGGCCCGCCCTCGTTGAGGTAGTACTGCCCGGTGCGCATGTAGGTGATGCCAGTCGTCACGCCGCCCTGCGCGCTGGCCCGGCTCTCGGAGTCGGTGTCCTCGTCGAGCGGGTTGTAGATGCCCCAGTGCTGGTGACCGTCGACGGCTCCGGGGAACAGCAGCCGGCCCTTGCCGTCGACGACCTCCCGCGCCTCGTCGGCGGGCAGGCCGGCCTCGACGGCGCTGAATCGGCCGTTGGTGATGCCCACATCGAGCCGCTCACCGTCAGTCGGACCGGCTTCGGGACGAACTACGATGACGTTGGTCACCAGGGTGTCGAACCTCATTGCTGCTCCTCGGTTTTCGTGACGCTCAGGAAGATGACTCGGTGGTGTGCAGGGTCTGGGCCAAGTGCTCGGCGGCCAGCAGGGCCAGGCCGAAGGCAGGCAGTAGGCCGTTGCCCGCCAGATAGCCCGAGGCCCCGTGGCCGGAGATGCCGTTGGCGGCGCCGCCAGCGGCATAGAGGCCGGGGATGGGCGAGCCGTCCGGGCGTTCGACTCTGGCGTGCTCGTCGACGACCAAGCCTCCCTGGGTGTGGAACAGAGCCGGGTGGACCAGCGCCGCGCGCAGCGGGGGCTGCAGGCCCCGGTGAACGTGCCGCCCGAAGCGGTCGGTTCCACCCGCGGCGGCCGCCAGATCGGCGAGTTCCTGGTCGAGCGCGCCAGGGTCGACCTCCATGATCGCGGCTAGTTGCGCCGGCGTGTCGGCCAGCTCGACCGCGCCGCTCTCGATGGTCTGCAGGTAGTCGGTGAACGGCAGGCACAGCTCGTGGATCTGCTCATCGAAGACGATCCACCCGCCGGCGCCCGGCTGGGCGGCGAGTAACGCGGCGTATTCGGAGTAGCCGCACGTCTCGTCGCCGAACCGGTGTCCGGCCCGGTCGACGACGATGCCGCCGTGCATGACGGTCGCCCAGCCGAGGAGCGCAGCTCCGCGGACGGACAGCGCCGCATGCCCCTGATAGGCATCGAGGTACGCCGTTGCGGCGCCGAGGCGCTCGCCGATCCGCAACGCGTCGCCACGGCTGTGCTCGCTGCCGTGATAGACGGCGTCAGCGATCTCGGGCAGATGCTCCCGGACCAGCTCGGCATCGGCCCCGAAACCGTTGGTCGCCAGCAGCACCGCCCGCGTGGGGATCTCGTCGCGAGCGCCATCGGGCGCCTCGACGATGACCCCGACGACCGCTCCGCTCGGGTCGGTCCGGACGTCGACGAGCCGCGCCGGGCAGAGCACATCGATGCGTTCCTGGACCCGCACCGCCGCGTGCAGCCCGTCGAGCAGCACCGTGCCGTGCCGCCCCGGCACGGTGTGACACCGCTGTGCCGAGTGGCCGGGGTAGTCGAAGTCGGTGACCAGTTCCATGGGCAGCGCGGCCACGTCAGCCATCCACTCGACCAGTCGGCCGCTCACCTCACCGAGGGCGCGTGCCAGCCGTTCGTCGCCCCGGCCCTGGGTCTTGGCCATGACGTCGGCGACGAACGTCTCGGGCGAATCCTCGATGCCCGCGTCCCGCTGCCAACGGGATCCCGCGCCGGGGATCATCGCCGTCGACATCGACGTGTTGTTGCCGCGCCGGGAGTGCTCGCTGACCTCGACGACGAGGACGTCGAGGCCGAGTTCCGCTGCCCGCAACGCACCGACGAGACCGCCCCCGGCGCCGACGACGACGAGGTCGGGTCCGTCGACGCTCATCGCGCCACCGCCAGTCCGATGACCTGCAGGGCGACCGCGGTCGGGTCGACGATGCGGCGCCCGGCGATCTGGTCGGGCACGTCGACGGCCGAGCAACCGTTGATGACCCAGTCACCCGGGAGCGATCCGACCACATCGCCGAGGGCGGGCAGCCATTGGTCGGGGTCGTCGATCGCGTCGACGGACAGGCCGAGGACGGCACTGCCGCAGACGTTCCCGCCCCAACCGTAGCTGCGGGCGACCCGATCGAGCTCAGCCGTGATCGCGGGGTTGCGCGCGACCAGGCTCAGCCGGTGCCCGAGCAGTGCGTGCGCCCCGAGGCTGAGCTGGAGGATGCCGACGACCGGCAGGGTCTGGCGCAGTCGGGCGACCCCCGGGTCGAGGACGCAGTCGGGCAGGTAGTAGTCCGCGGGTGGCGCGTCGAGCATCGCCGCGACGACGGCCTCCTCGCTGGCCCTGATGTCCTGCTCGCTCTCCAGTGCGGTCGGCGCATCGGGCCCGACGTCGGCCACCCGCACCGTCACCCCCGCCGGTGCGAGTGCGTCATAGCGGGCCTGTCGGCGGACGATCTCGTCCGGCGGGACGTGGATGGGTGTGACGGCGTGGACGGTCGTCATGCGGTGTCCTCCTCGGTGGCGACCTGCTTCGCGCAGCGGCCCAGCAGGTCGTGGATGTCCGGGTCGGTCGGCAGCGCGGCGGCGGCGGCGGCGCAGGCTCGGGTCGCGACCGGTCCGATCACGTCGTCGAGCAGACCGATCAGTCGGTCGTGGTCGAAAGGCTGGTACGCCGCGTCGCCGACGGGGTTGGGAACGGCGCCGTGCACGGTGCGTCCGTCGGCGGTCCGGACGGCGACCCGGGCTGCCCGCTCGCCGGGCAGCCCCGCGTCGAGGTCCGGGGCCAAGTGCACCCGGACCAGGGCCGCGAGCTCTCGGAGCCCGGGGTCGATGGCGGCCGCCTCGAGGGCCGCGGGTCGCAGACCGCCGTCCCTGAGCACCGCGGCGACGACGAACGGCACGGAGAACATCGCGCCGAGGGTGCTCCCCCAGGTGGTGTGCGCCAATAGCGTTGCGAGCCGGTGGGTTTCGACATCGATGCCGACGATGGGCGTGAGCTCGCCATCCCTGACCAGCTCGGGTCGCACCTGCAGGACGGCGTCGGCCGCCGGGTGGGTGAACGAGCAGGAGGCGTGCCGTTTGAGGTAGCCCTCCTCGATGAGCCAGCGGTCGCCCAGGCCTTCGGTCAGGGCGGCAGGGTCGAGGGTGCCGAGCAACTCCCCGAGGCTCAACGCCGGGGTGCCGGTCGACCGGGCCAGCCCGGCCGCGGCTAGCCGGGCCGCGGCGATGCCGTTGACGTTGGCCGCGCCCATCCACTCGTCACGCACCCGGTTGCCGACCAGGGCGGTGCCGAAATGGCCGGCCAGCGGCATACCTGCTCCGGCATCGATCGCCGCCGCGGTCGCCGCGGCGTCAAGCCCGAGGACACTCGCACACCCGGCAGCCGCCCCGGCGACCCCCCAGGAGCCATGTGGGTGGGCGCCCGGCCGGAGCGTGGTGGCGACTCCGAAGCGAGCGGCGACCTCGTATGCCGCCAACAGCGCCACCGCGGTCCGCTCACCCGACAGCCGGTGCCGGCAGGCGAGCGCTAGCACCGCGGGCAGCCCGTGTGCAGCCGGATGCCCACCGGCGAGCTTGTGCCCCTCGTCGAGTTCCAGGCGCACCAGAGCAGTCGCCGTGAGCCATGCAGCGGGCTCGACCGTCGTGCGGATCGCACTGCCCAGCAAGGGGATCGGACCTGCCGGCGGATCCCAGGCCCGCTGCACTGCCCGATGCTCGGCCGTCCGGGCACCGGCGACGATGACAGCCAGCGCGTCGAGCACGACGAGCCCGAGCCGGGCGCGGGCCGACCCGGGCACGTCCGCCCAGCTGAGCGAGGCGACCCAGGACCCGACACGGTCGACTGCGGCAGCGCTCTCCCGGGTCAGCACGTCCCGTCGACTCATCGCCAGGTCACAGCCCTAGATAGGCCGACCGCACCCGGTCGTCGGCGGCCAGCTCGGGACCGGGCCCCTCCAGGACCGCCGATCCGCTCTCCAGGACGTAGGCCCGGTCGGCGAGCTGCAGGGCGTGGCTGGCGTTCTGTTCGACGAGCAGCACGGACACCCCGCGGTCGCGGATCGATCGGACCGACTCCAGGACGGTCCAGGTCAGCTTGGGCGACAGGCCGGTCGAGGGCTCGTCCAGCATGAGCAGCTTGGGGTCGGCCATGAGAGCCCGGCCGATGGCGAGCATCTGCTGCTGGCCGCCGCTGAACGTCTCGGCGGTCTGGGACCGCCGCTCGGCGAGGATGGGGAAGATGTCGTAGACCTCATCCATGGCCGCCGTGATAGTCGAGCGGTCGCGGGTCCACGCGCCCATCCGGAGGTTCTCCTCGACCGTCAGCGAGCCGAACAGGGCGCGACCCTCGGGGACGAGGACCAGCCCCTCCTTGACCAGTTCGTGCGGACGTCGTCCAGTGGCCTGCTGGTCCCGGAAGGTCACGACCCCGCTGCTTGGGGACACCAGCCCGGCGATCGTGTTGAGCAGGGTGGTCTTGCCCGCGCCGTTGGCGCCCACCACCGCGACGATCTCGCCCGCGCCGACCGTGAGGTCGATCGAGTGCAGGATCTGCAGGCGGTGGTATCCCGAGCACAGGCCCTCAACCGTCAGCACCGGGGGGCTCCTCTCCGAGGTATGCCTCGATGACCCGCGGGTCGGAGGTGACCTCCTGCGGGCTGCCGCTGGTCAGCACCCGTCCGGCGTTGAGGACCAGGACCTCGTCGGACAGGCGCATCACTGCGGCCATGATGTGCTCGACGAAGACGAGGGTGATGCCCTCCTCCGCGCGCAGTCGCTCGAGCAGATCGAGCACCGGCGCCCGCTCCGCGGGCACCAGGCCGGCCAGCACCTCGTCGAGGAGGAGCACCTTGGGTTTGATGGCCAGCGCCCGGGCGAACTCGAGGCGCTTGAGTGCCGCGGTCGGCAGGCCCTCGGTGGCGGAGTCCCGCCACCGGGAGAGGCCGACCCGGTCGATGATCTCGGCCGCGTCGTCGCGCGCCCGCGACTGGCTGCTGCCGCCGGACAAGGTTGCGACATTGACGTTCTCCAGGACCGTCATGGAGTAGAAGGGCCGCATCAGCTGGAAGGTGCGGGCCATGCCCGCCCGCGCGACCGCGTGCTGGGGCGCGCCGGTGATGTCCCGGCCGAGCAGCGTCACGGTGCCGTGGTCGGGGGGCAGCGCTCCAGCGATGAGGTTGAAGACGGTCGTCTTGCCGGCACCGTTGGGTCCGATAATGCCGAGGATCTGCCCCTCGTCGACGTCGAACGAGACGTCGTCGACGGCCTTGAGGCCGCGGAACGACTTGCTCAGCTGCTCTACGCGCAGAATGCTCACGACTCCCCCTCGGCCTCGGGCGCGGGTCGGCCACGGCGTCGGGCCAGCCGGTCGCGCACCGCGCTGTAGATGCCCTGCGGCACGACGAGGATGATGACGATGAGCAGCAGCCCGTAGATGACAACATCGAGGCCGCCGCGCCCGGCCAGGAAGGCCAGGGCCTCCGGCGGGTTGCGCAGCAGCGTCGCGATGACGTCGGACAGCGGGCCGAGGATCAGCGCGCCGACGACCGGGCCCCAGATCGTGCCGACGCCGCCGATGACGGCGGGCAGGATCGCCTGGATCGACGTCGGTGCGCCGAAGGCGAGCTCGGGGTCGATGAACAGGTAGTACTGCGTGTAGAACGATCCGGCAACCGCGGTGATCGCCGCCGACAGCGCCATCGTCGTCAGCTTGTAGCGCATGACGTTGATCCCGAGCGCGGCCGCAGCGTTCTCGTCGTCGCGCACGGCCAGGGACAGCCGTCCGGTCCTGGAGCGTAGGAAGAGCACGCTGACGACCAGGGCGATCGCGGTGAGCGCCAACGGGATCCAGAAGTAGAAGGGGGAGCCCGGGTTGAACTGGATGTACCAGAGCGACTCCTCGGGCAGCAGCGGCACGTGATAGCCGACTGCCCGGTTGACGAAGTCGCTGTTGGTTGCCCAGAGCCGGAACATCTCGGCGAAGGCGAAGGTCGCCAGGGCGAAATAGGCGCCCTTGAGCTTGTAGCGCAGGGCGAGGAAGCCGGCGACGACGGCGAAGAGCGCCGCGAGGATCATCCCCGCGAGCATGCCGAGCCACGGCGACAGCCCGGACTCGACGAGCAGTCGGGCACTCGTGTAGGCACCGATGCCGAAGTACGCGGCATGGCCGAAGCTGAACATCCCGCCGAAGCCGCTCATGACGTTCCAGCCGATCGCCATCAGCGCGAAGATCAGCACGCGCACGGCGACTGCCTGCTGCGCCGCCGGCAGGACGAGCGGCAGCGGCGCCGCGACGACGATCAGCACGATGATCGCGACGAGATGACGGTTCCAGGGCTGTCGCGGCAGGGCCGGCGTCGTGGTGGGCGCAGTCGACGGGGCGCTCATGAGCTGCGCCCGAAGATCCCGGCGGGCCGGAAGAACAGCACCGCGACGAAGACGATGAAGACCGCGAGCAGCGGACTCTGCCCGGTCAGCAGGACCCCGCCGAGCTGCTCGGCCAGGCCGATGATCAGGCCGCCGACGAGTGCGCCGGGCACGTTGCCCATGCCGCCGAGCACGACGACGACGAAGGCGACGATGTTGAAGAGCGCACCGGTGTGCGGCTCGATGGTCACCAGCGGTGCCACGAGCGTGCCCGCCGCGCCCGCGCACGCGGTGCCGAGCGCGAAGGTCACTGCATAGATGCGTCGGGTGTCGATGCCGACGAGTTGGGCCCCACGGTCGTTGGCGGCGACCGCACGGATCGCCGTGCCGAGACGCGTGCGCTGCAGCACGGCGTACAGGATCGCCGCCAGGATCAGAGCGCCGGCGAAGGCGAGGATCCGGGAGAGGTCGGCCACCGCCCCGAGGATCGGGACCCCGGTGTTGCCCGGCAGGGCGACCGAGCGAGGGTTGGCCCCGAAGATCAGCAACAAGCCGTTCTCGATGACCAACGAGATGCCGAGCGTGATCAGCAACTGGTTCTCCAGCGGCTTGCCCATCGCCCAGGACAGCACCCCGCGCTGGATGAGATAGCCGACCAGGAACATCACCGGGATGACCGCGAGCAGGGCCAGATAGGGATGCACCCCGCTGCCGCCGACGATGAGCACGGTGAGGTAGAGCGCGATCGCAAGGAACGCCCCGTGCGCGAAGTTGACGATGTCGAGCACGCCGAAAATCAGCGTGAGGCCCATCGACACCAGGCCGTACACGCCGCCGATGAGCAGGCCGGTGACGACCGCCTGGGTGACGATGACCGAGCTGCCCGACTTGAACAGCGCGAGCACGATCGCCGCCACGAGGACGGCACCGACGACGGCGAGCCGCCGTCCCCACGAGGAGCCGTGCCGCCTCGTGGGGGTGGCCGCGTCATCCGCGGTGGTCGTCACCGACATGTCTGCGGTCCCGTCACTGACCGGGGACGGCCGGCCAGACCGGCTTGGCCTCGGCGACCTGCTCGGGCCAGACCTGCTTGATCGCGCCGCCCTGCACCTGCATGAGCACCGACGAGGCGCCCTTGTTCTCGCCCTTGTCGTCGAAGGCGATCGGCCCGGTCTGCACCATCAGCGAGTCGAGGCTGACCTGGGCGATCGCGTCGCGGACCTTCTGCGGGTTGGCGTCGCCGGCCTTCTCGAGGGCGGCGGCGATGACCCGGACCGAGTCGTAGGCGAGGACGGCACCGGTGCGGATGTCGTCGTTGTACTTCGACTTGTACAGGTCGACGAGCTTCTTGGTCTCGGGGTTGGTGACGTCGAAGTGGTAGTTGGCGTCGAAATAGTTGTTGGACGCCGCTCCCAACTCCTTGGGGAACTGCGGCAGGTCGAAGGCGCCGTTGGCGATGCCGAAGACGGCCTTGAGGTCGGGCTTGACGGTGTTGACGGCCTTGGCGGCGAGGACCCCGTCGCGGTAGTAGCCGGTGACGACGAGCACCTCGGCACCGGAGCTCTTGACCTGGGTCAGCTGGGTGGTCATGTCCGAGACGCTGGCCGCGTCGTAGCTGATGATCGGGTCGATCGTCATGCCCGACTCCTTGGCCTTGGCGACCAGGGCGTCGCGGATGGCCGAGCCGAACGGGCCCTGCTCGTGCAGCATCGCAACCTTCTTCACCCCGCCCTGGGAGACGGCCGCGAGGTACTCGGCGCCCTTGGCCCCGAGCACGCTCGAGGAAGGCTGTACCCGGAAGGTGTACTTGTAGCCCTGGTTGAGGATGTTGTCGGCGACCGAGATGTCGATGACGAAGGGCACCTTGTTGCGCTCGGCGACGGTGGCGACGTTGGCGCTCACCGCGCTCTGATAGGTGCCGACGATGCCGACGACGCCGCCCTGGATGAGGCGTTGGGCCTCGCTCTGCCCGACCTCGGGCTTGCCCTGGGTGTCGGCGCTGACCAGCTCGAGCTTCTTGCCGCCGAGCGACTTGATGCCGCCGGCCGCGTTGATCGCCTCGACGGCGAGCTTGGCGCCGTTGTCCATCTGCTGGCCGTCAGCCGCGGATCCGCCGGACAGGGGGTGCAGCGAGCCGATCTTGATGGTGTCTCCGCCGGCGGCCCCGGATCCGCCGCTTGTGGACGTGCCCGCCGGGGCCGACCCCCCGCAGGCGGCCAAGGTGAGCGGCAACGCCAAGGCTCCGACAACCGCGAGTTTGCTGCTGCGCATGCTCTCTCCTGACTTCTAGCCCTGCTCCGCTGCAGGGCGGTCACTGGTCGGTGATCATGTTCCGTCTACAGGAACGGCCGTCCAGTCATCGTGTCGCACGACATCCGTCCACGTCAACCCTTCGCGCCACCCTATCGCGTCTCAGGTCCGTGAAGAGCGGCTGCACCAAGGGTCTTCCGCGCGGCCCGACGGGGACGCTAGAGTGACCGCGATACGTTCCGATCAGCGGAACACTAGACATCTGGGACGCCCAGACAGTGGAGGAGGCCAACCGTGGCCCATGGCAAAGCCCTGGGAGGCACGACGACCGCCCGCGGCACTGAGACCGCGGGCCGGGTCGCGGACGTCCTGCTGCTCTTTCTGCGAGGTGACTCCCAGCTCGGGGTCAGCGCGATCGCGCGGGCCCTGGGTCTGAGCAAGACCGTCGTCCACCGCACGCTGACCACGCTGGTCGAACGCGAACTGCTGCAGTCCGACCCGACGACCCGGGCCTATCGCCTGGGTCCGGCCGCCGCCGCGCTCGGGGCCCGCGCGTGGGCCGAGACCGATCTGCGCACCACCGCGCTGCCGGAGATGCGGCGCCTGCAGCGGCTGACCGGCGAGACCGTCACGGTGTCGGCCCGGGTCGGCGCCGGCCGGGTCTATCTCGACCAGATCGTCAGCACCCGCGAGATCACCATGACGGTCGCACTGGGACGGGTGTTCCCGTTGCACGCCGGGTCGTCGAGCCTGGTCATGCTCACGTTCCTCGACGAGGACGAGCGGGAGGCCATCCTCACCGCGCCGATGCCGCAGCTGACCTCACGCACCCTCACCGACCCCGACACGATCCGGCTGCGCATCGACGGCATCCGCCGCACCGGCGTCGCCCACTCGGACGGCGAGCGCCAGGAGGGGGCCGGATCGGTCGCGGCGCCACTGTTCGACATGTCCGGGGCCGTCATCGGCGCGATCTCGGTGTGCGGGCCCATCCAGCGCGTCAACGCCCAGGCCAGGGAGTCGTTCGTCGCGCCCCTGCTCGCTACCGCCGAGCGGGTCTCCCGCCAGCTCGGCTTCCACGGTCCGCTGCCCTGGCAGCAGGACCTCTATCCCCCTCGGAGGAAGACCCGATGACCACTGTCCAGGGCATCAACCCGCTGCTCGAGGCCGTCGCCTTCGGCGTGCGCATCGTCGAGCTAGGGCATCCCCACTTCACCGGCATGCCCTGCTCACCCAACCATCCCGGCTTCCGGATGACGCTGATCCGCCGGCACGGCGACATGGTCCGCGGTGATGGCGGCAGCGCCTCCAACGAGATCATCGTCACCGGCGGGCACGTCGGCACTCACATCGACGCGCTGGCCCACGTCAGCCAGGACGGCCGACTGCACGGTGGTGCCGACGCGATGGCGGGGCAGGTCGGCGGCGTGCACAAGTCGGGTGGCGCGGAGCACACCCCGGCGCTGGTATGCCGCGGGGTCCTGCTCGACATCCCGGCCACCAAGGGCGTCGACTGCCTCGACGCCGGCTACGGCGTCACCGCCGACGACCTGCGGGCCGCCCTGGAGCGGGCCGGCACGAGCCTGCGGCGCGGCGACGTCGCACTGATCCGCACCGGGTGGGCGCAGCACTTCGCCGACGCCCCTCGCTATCTCGGCCAGTCCGACGGAGTGCCCGGCCCCACCCCCGACGCGGCCGAGCTGCTCGTCGCCGCGGGCGTGGTCACCACGGGTGCCGACACCACGGCATACGAGCAGATCAAGTCAGGGGCGGGTCACAGCCTGCTGCCGGTGCACCGAATCCTGTTGGTGGACAGCGGCATCCACATCATCGAGCACCTCAATCTGGAGACCGCCGCGGAGCAGGGCCTCACCGAGTTCCTCTTCGTCATGGCGCCGCTGCGCATCGTTGGTGGCACCGGGTCGCCGATCCGTCCGATCGCGGTGCTGCCGGCATGAGCGAGCAGACCGTCGTCCAGCGACTCAGCGGGCTGGCCGACCGGGTGCGGACCGAGGGCCTGGACCGCGAGTTGCGCGAAGACGTCGCCCGCCGGGTGCTCGACGTGCTCGGCAACTCGGTCGGGGCGGGCGACCAGCCGGCCGCGGTCGCGGTGCGGGCCGCGGTCGGCGAGTGGGGCGGGTCCGGTCAGGCCTCCGGCATCGGGGTGGGCGCCCGGCTCCCGGCACCCTCGGCCGCCTTGGTCAACGGCAGTCTCGCGCACTCGCTCGACTTCGACGACACCCACCTACCCTCGGTGCTGCACCCATCGGCCTCGGTGGTGCCGGCGGCGTTGGCCGCCGCCGAGGCCGCAGATGCCGCCGGCCCGGAGCTGCTCGACGCGGCCGGGGTCGGCATCGAGATCGCAGTGCGGCTCGGGATGGGCGGCTACGACCGCGAGCTCGGCAACTCGGTCTTCTTCGAGCGGGGCACGCACGCGACGTCGATCTGCGGTGCGGTCGGGTCGGCCGCCACGGCAGCGATGCTGCGCGGGCTGGACGCTGCTGGCATCGCGAACGCGATGGGCATCGCGGCGAGCATGGGCGCCGGGCTGCTGGAGGCCAACCGCACCGGCGGCACAGTCAAGCGGGTCCACTGCGGCTGGGCGGCGCACGCCGGCGTGACGGCGGCCTCGCTCGCCGCGCACGGGCTCACCGGGCCGCCGACGGTCATCGAGGGGCGCTTCGGTTTCCTCTACGCCTTCTGCGGGGACGCGATGGACGTCGAGGCGGTCGTCGATCGGCTCGGCGAGCACTGGGAGCTGCCCGGGATCTTCTTCAAGCCCTACCCGTGCAACCACTTCACCCACTCCGGCATCGACGCCGCGCTGACCCTGCGCCGCGAAGGGATGACCGCCGACGACATCACCGCGATCGAGGTCGGCGTTCCCTCGCCGGTGCTGCGGACGATCGCCGAGCCGCGGGAGGCCAAGGTCCGGCCGGAGTCGGGCTACCACGCCGCCTTCAGCGGGCCCTACACGGTGGCGGCGGCCCTGCTCGGCGGAAGCGGGCTCGGGCTCGGGCACGACGACTTCACCGACGCCGCCGCCGCCGACCCGGCCCGACTCGCCTTGGCCGAGCGGGTCACCTGCGTCGCCGACGACCGGTGCGACGAGATCTTCCCCAACCAGTTCCCGGCGGTCCTGCGGGCCACCCTCACGGACGGCTTGACCCGTGAGATCCGGGTCGACGTCAATCGCGGCGGTCCGGGAAACCCGTTGTCCCAGAACGAGCTCGGTCAGAAGTTCGCCGACAACGTCGCCGGCCGGCTTTCCGACTCGCACGCTGACCAGGTGCGCACCGTGGTCGCCGCACTGCCCGACGGCGGGTCGGTCCGGGAGCTGATGGATCTGCTCCGCTAGCGGACCGGCCGGAGAACCAGGCGGGTTTGATCCCACCCGATGAGGGACACGCCTTCAGCCAGCCTCGACCCCGAGCGGGTCGACGAGATGGGACCGCTCGTCGTCGCCGCGGAAATGTCGCTCCGTCATCACGGGAACCGTCCTGCTGCGCGACCGCTCCATGTCGCCCGGCTCTGACCTGCCATGCTGGCAGGGACGAGAGGACGCGCATGGCCGCATCGACCCCACTCACCGAGAAGGACGCCGGCCTGACCGTCGTGCTCGGCTATGACATCGCGCCAGGGGTGTCCGATGCCGACTACGACCGTTGGCTGCGCGAGGTGCACTACCCCGACCTGCTGGCGAACCCGCACCTGGACCGGATCACCCTGCACGACGTCGAGCGGGTGGAGCGGACGACGAGCGGTGGGGCGGTGCGGTTGCCAGACACCGCGCCGTTCCAGCGGGTCGCTGAGCTGCACTTCGCCGACGATGCCGCCTACGCGGCATACCGGGCGTGGTTCGTCGAGCACCCGATCGACCCGGCACGTGGGCCGGCGGGACGCACGGTCTTCCACCACTACCTCGTATGCCGCTCGCGCACCTTCATGAGGTAGGCGCCGCTCAGCCGGTCGGGCGCCACTGCGGCGCAAGCTCATCGGAGCTGCGGGCGTCGAGGACGCCGGTCTCGGCGAGGTCGTTCCAGACCCATTGGTGGGTGATCAGCCCATCGGCGAGCTGGAAGATGTCGACGTAGCGCACGCCACCGAACGGCACGCCGTGCAGGTTCTCCCCGAACAGCCGGCCGGTCGAAACCACCCGCACGGCACCGTCGGACGTGCCGGCGAAGTAGTGGTCGCGGCACTTGTCGACCCACGCATAGCGCTGCCGCGCCGCCGCCTTGAGCTCCTCGAGCTCCGCGAAACGCCGCCCGCCGGGAAACTCGATGTGCGCGCCCGGCGCCAACAGCGCGCGGGCCGCGTCGAGGTCGCCCTCCCCGATCGCACGCAGGAAGCGCTCCACCAGCTGGATCTCGTCGGCACCGGTCATGCCCCATCCTCCCAGGCCGGGGCTGGCCAGAGATCCGCAGTGTGTGTCGGTCACATCCGGCTGCCCGGCGAATGGGGGTGGGTCACAGCGGCGCGGGCACGCCGGGGTGGTTGCATGGGTCTCGACGGACGGTAGGCCGCGGGGCGCGGCGACGTGGCGGAAGGGACGGGCGTGGGCGCACGGCGGACGGTCCTGCGGACGGTCGAGGAGGCCATCGGTCTGGTGCCCGACGGCGGCACGATCGCGACCTCCGGCTTCGTCGGCTGCGGCACCCCGGACGCTCTGCTCGAGGGTCTCGCCCAGCGACATGAGACGACCGGCTCACCCAGTGGACTGACCCTGTGGTTCGCGGCGGGGCAGGGCGACGGCAAGGACCAGGGGCTCAACCGGCTGGCCGTCCCCGGCCTGCTGCGCCGGGTCGTCGGCGGGCACTGGGGACTCATCCCCCGGGTCGCGGCGCTCGCGGTCGAGGAGCAGATCGAGGGATGGAACCTGCCGCAGGGCGTCATCAGCCGCCTCTACCGGGACGTCGCCGCCGGGCTGCCCGGCACGGTGTCCCGGATCGGCCTGCACACCTTCGTCGACCCCCGCCAGGAGGGCGGCAAGGTCAACCGGCGCTCCACGGAGGACCTCGTCGAGGTCGTCCGGCTCGGCGGCGAGGAACTGCTGTTCTACCGGGGTTTCCGGCTGGACGTCGCGTTGCTGCGGGGCACCACCGCCGACGAGTTCGGCAACGTGACGATGGAGCGCGAAGCACTCACCCTCGACGCGCTGGCCATGGCGACCGCGGCCCGCAACAGCGGCGGGGTGGTCATCGTGCAGGTCGAGCGGGTCGTGCAGGCCGGCAGCCTGCACCCTCGGCAGGTCAAGATCCCGCACATCCTCGTCGACGCTGTCGTCGTGGCGCCCCCGGAACTGCACCACCAGACCTACTCGACGGCATACAGTCCGGGCTTCGCGCACGAGGTGCGCGTGCCGCTCGACCAGGTGCCGCCGATGCCGATGAGCGAACGCAAGATCACCGCCCGCCGGGCCGCGCTCGAACTGCCGCTGGGCGGGGTGGTCAACCTCGGCATCGGCATGCCCGAGGGGGTCGCGTCGGTCGCCGCCGAGGAGCGGATCATCGACCGCATCACCCTGACGGCCGAGCCGGGAGTCATCGGGGGGGTGCCGGCGTCCGGGCTCGACTTCGGCGCCGCGCTCAACCCGGACGCGCTGGTCGACCAGAACCAGCAGTTCGACTTCTACCAGGGCGGCGGGCTGGACCTCACGGTGCTCGGCATGGCGCAGCTCGACCGGGACGGCAACGTCAACGTGTCGCGTTTCGGCTCCCGGCTCACGGGCTGCGGCGGATTCGTCGACATCAGCCAGTCGGCCCGGTCGGTCGTCTTCGTCGGCACCTTCACGGCCGGCGGGCTGGTCGTCGAGGGCGGCAACGGCGGACTGTCGATCGTCACCGAGGGCGCCCACCGCAAGCTGGTCCCGAGCGTCGAGCAGGTGACCTTCAACGGCCGGTATGCCGCCGCCCGCGGCCAGCAGGTCCGCTACGTCACCGAGCGGGCGGTGTTCCACGCGACCGAGCTGGGACTGCAACTGGTCGAAGTGGCGCCCGGCATCGACGTGGAGCGGGACATCCTCGCGCACATGGACTTCGAGCCGATCATCGGCGAGCTGGTCGAGATGGACCCGCGGATCTTCCGCACCGAGCCGCTGGGGCTGGGCGACCTGCTCCGGCCCAGAGGAGCGAGCTCATGACCGACGCGCCCAGCACCGGGACAGCCAGCACTGAGAAAGCCAGCACCGAGACAGCCAGCACCGAGACGTCCAGCACCGAGACAGCCAGCCGCTCGCCCGCCGGCCCGGACGAGCGGCCGTTCGCCGGGCGCGTCGTGCTGGTCACCGGAGCGGCGGGCGGCTTGGGCCGGCACCATGCGCTGACCTTCGCCGCCCTCGGCGCCCGGGTCGTCGTCAACGACGTGGCGGACCCGCAGCCGGTCGTCGACGAGGTCGTCGCTGCGGGCGGCGAGGCGGTCGGGGTCGTCGCCGGGGTGGACACCTGGGCCGGTGGCGCGGCGATCGTCGAGGCGGCGGTCGCGGCATACGGTCGGCTGGACGTCCTGGTCAACAACGCCGGCATCATCCGCGACAAGTCGTTCCCCAAGATGACCCCGGAGATGATCGACGCGGTGCTGCAGGTGCACCTGCACGGGGCGTTCCACGTCACCAAAGCCGCGTGGCCGCACCTGCAGCAGCGCGGCGGCGCGGTCGTCATGACGACCTCGGGGTCAGGGCTCTACGGCAACTTCGGCCAGGCCAACTATGCGGCGGCCAAGGGCGCCCTCGCCTCGCTGGCCCGGGCCCTGGCCCACGAGGGGCGTCGCGCCGGCATTCGGGTCAATGCTATTGCGCCGCTGGCACATTCGCAGATGACCGAGACGATGATGACGCCCGATCAGTTGGCCCGGTTGGAGCCCGAGTGGGTGCCGCCATTGGTCGCCTGGCTGGCGAGCGACGCGTGCGAGGCGACGGGCGAGATCTATTCGGTCGGCGCCGGACGCTATGCCCGGGTGGCCGTTGTCGAGGGCCCTGGGGTGCGGTTCGACCGGGTGCCGACGCTGGCCGAACTGTCCGACCGGGCGGCGGAGATCGACGACGTTCGCGGCGGCACCGAGCCCCGCGGGCTGGCCGACCAGATCGCCCTGCTCATCCCGGAGCCCACTCAGCCGCCGGGATAGGCTGCAGCGTGCCCGAGGACCCGACCCGGCGGTTGCTGCGGCTGCTGGCCGATGCCGCCGGTGCAGCCGAGATCGCGCAGGTCGACGCCGACGAGCAGGACCGGGCGCTGGCCCTGGCGGCGACCCGGCATCTCGAGCACCAGCGTCGCCGGGAGCGTGAACTGCTGGCCCTGGTCGAGACCGCCCGGGAACTCGCCGCCACCGCCGACCCCGACGGGGTGCTCGAGGCGATCGTCCGCCGGGCCCGGCAGTTGCTCGGCAGCGACGTCGCCTATCTCACGCTGTTCGACCCGGATCGGGGCGACACGTACATGCGGACCACCGACGGGGCGACCGCGTCGACCTTCATGTCGCTGCGGCTCGGCCTGGGCGACGGACTCGGGGGCCTGGTCGCCTCGACCCACCAGCCGTGGTGGTCACCGGACTACCCGGACGACACGCGGTTCGCCCACACCGCGCCGATCGACGCGGGCGTCGCCGACGAGGGGCTCGTCGCGATCTGCGGGACCCCCCTGCTGGTCGGGGGGCGCTTCGTCGGAGTGCTGTTCGCGGCCTATCGCAGCCGGCACACGTTCGGCCCGGAGGAGTTGGCGCTGCTCGGGTCGTTGGCGACGCTGGCCGCCGTGTCCATCGTCCAGTCGCGCGCCCTGCACGACACGCAGGACGCCTTGGACGCGCTGTCCGCCGCGCACGCCGAGTCCCGGGCCCAGGCCGAGGCGATCGAGCGGTCGGTGGTCGCGCACGATCGGTTCGTCGACCTCGTCCTGTCCGGCAGCGGGGTCGAGGGCATCACCCGCGCGCTCGGTGAGGCGCTGGGTGGTTGGGTCGTCCTGGTCGATGCAGACGGATCACGGCGCAGCGCTTTCGGTCCCGTGCCCGACGAGGTCGAGGTCGGCGACTCCGATCCGCTGGGCCTGGGGACGCTGGTCGAGACCGCGCGCTCGTCCGGCCGCGTCGCGGTGCAGGGGTGCCGGTATGCCGTGTCGGCGCGCTCGCGGCATACACCGCTCGCCACGATCACCGGTGGTGGCCGTGAGCTGGACGAGGCGGATCGTCGCATCGTGGAGCGAGCGGGCGTCGTCACCGCGCTGGTGCTCCTCTTCGAACGCGACACCGCGGCCGCGCGCCAGCGGGCGGTGAGCGATCTGGTCGCCGACCTGGTCGAGGGGGCGCTGGCCGAGCCGGAGGCGCACCGGCAACTGCGGGCGCAGGGATTCGACCCGACCCGGGACTACTGCCTGGTGGTCCTGCGTCCGACGCTGCCGGCGGTCTCGTCGCTCGTCATGGCGGCGGGCGCGGCGCTCGGGGAGCTGGGTGTCGTGGGCGAGCACGACCAGGTTGCCGTGGCGCTGGCGTCCGGCTCCGATCCGGCGGGCGCGGCGGCTCGGCTGGTCGAGCGGCTGCGGTCGTTCGGTGAGGTCACTGCCGCGGGAGTCGGTCCGCTGCAAGGGATCTCGGGTATCGCGGAGGCGCTTGAGGAGGCCCGCCGGACCGTGGACGCGATGACCGCGCTGGGTCGCCGCGGGGAGAGCGCGACGACCCATGACCTGGGTTTCGCCGGGCTCATCGTCGGCTCGACACCGGATGTGGGTGACTACGTGCGTCGGGTGCTCGGTGCGGTGCTGGACTACGACCGGGACAAGGGCACCGAGTTGGTCACGACGCTGGAGGAGTTCTTCGCGTCCGGTCGCAGCGCCCATCGGGCCGCCGGGCCGCTGCATGTGCACGTCAACACGGTCACCCAGCGGCTGTCCCGATTGACGGCGTTGCTCGGTGACGACTGGACCGAGCCGGACCGGTCGTTGGAGATCCAGCTCGCGCTGCGGTTGCGGCGCTTGCTGCCGGTCAGTGGGGCAGCCGGCGGTCGACGGCCCGGGCGATCTCCAACGCGCCGGGCTCGTCGAGGATGATCGAGTAGTGGTTGGTGTCGGCGACCCGGGTGACCCGCACCTCGGGCGGGACGTCGAGGTCCCGCAGCCGCTGCTCGTCGTAGAGCCCCGGCGTCTGGTCGAGCAGACCCCGCTCGGCCCAGAGGAACTCGGTGGGCACGCGGTGCGCCGCCGCCCGCTGCACGGCGGTGCTGAGTTGCCGGTCCGCCAGGACGTCGGCGCCGTCGGCGCGGACCGCGGCCAGGTCGCCGGAGCTGCGGTAGCGAACCGTGCCGTCGGGCTCGGTCACCGGTCGGCAGTCGTGGCGTAGGTAGCCTTCGACGAGGGCGCGACGCGGGCCGCGGACCAACGGACCGACCGCGGGGTGCGCGGCGAGGAAGGACAGGTAGGCCGCCTCGCTGGCGAACGTCATCTGCAGCCGGTCGAGGGCCGGGCCGAGGAGCTGTTGCAGCGCAGCGTCGATGTCGAGGTCCGTGGGGGCCGGCAGGGAGAGGCCGCCGTCGACGAGCACCAGGCCGGCGACGGCTCGCGGGTGCTCGGCGGCGAGCAGCGCCCCGACGAAGGCGCCCATCGAGTGACCCGCGACGACCGGCGGGGCGGGCAGGGTCTCGATGATCGCGAGCAGGTCGGTGACGTGGTCGGCCAGGCCGTGGTGCTCGCCGTCCAGCGGGCTGTCGCCCCGACCCGCGAGATCGGGCGCGAGGAAGCGCACCGTGTCGGGCGCGCGCAGCCCGGCGAGCAGGTCGGCGACCAGCGGCCAGGTGCGACCGTTGGCGGTGATGCCGTGGATCGCGAGAACGGTGGGCGAGGCCGGGGTGGGGTCGCCGACGGATAGGTCGTGGACTGCGAGCCGGGTCATCCGGACCTCCTGGGTAGCAGGCGTCGACCCAGCCCGGCCAGGCCGGTCGGGGCGAAGTAGACGACGATGACGAAGAACAGTCCGAGGATGAACAGCGGCTGGCCCAGGACCGCGGCCAACGTGTCGGGCAGGGCTGACAACAGCCCCGATTCGCCGCCGAGGGCGACCAGTCGCGAGTCGGCGTACGCGTAGAGGAAGCCGCCGACCAGGACTCCCCACGTGCTGCCGGTGCCGCCCAGCACGACCATGAGCAGGAAGCTCAGGGTCACCTCGGACGTCGTGAGGTGGGCCGTCGAGCCGCCGAGGACGACCGTGTAGGCGACACCGCCGACTCCGGCGAGGGTGGAGCCGACGACGAGGGCCATGAGGCGGGTGCGGGTCGTGTCGATGCCGAGCACGGCGGCGCGCTGCTCGTTCTCCCGGACCGCGGCCATCGCGTGACCGGCCCGGCTGCGAGACAGCCAGGTGACCCACGAGGACGGCGAGGACGACGAAACCCAGGGCCAGCCAGTAGCGGTAGGGCGCGTTGGTCACGCCCACGAGCAGGTCGGGCATCCCGGCCCGGTTGAGGCTCAGGCCCTCCTCCCCGCCGGTGATGCCGCCCGGGTTGCGCAGCACGATGATCGACGCGGCCTGGGCGAAGGCCAAGGTGACCATGGCGAAGGCGATGCCGCGGACCCGCACGCAGACGGCACCGACGACGAGCGCCAGCAGTGCGGTGCCGACCACCGCGACGACCGCGGATTGCCAGAGCGGCCAGCCTCGTTCGTGCATGGTGACGGTCGTGAGATAGCTGCCGGCGGCGACATAGAGGCTGTGCCCGAAGCTCAGCAGGCCGGTTCGCCCGAAGAGCACGTCATAGGACAGGGCCAGTCCGGCCATGGTCAGGCAGACCGCGAGCAACTGCATGGACCCAGGGCCGTTGACCCGGTCGGGCAGCAGGCCCGGCAGGGTGGTCGGGACATAGGGCAGATAGGCCAGCAGCGCGATGACGGCGACGGCGATGCCCGTCGAGACGAGGGACCGGCGCGGGATGCCGCTGAGCCGGCTCATGCGTGGCCTCCTTGCAGGGTGCGGGGACGGACCAGCAGTACGAGCGCGAGCAACAGGACGACCGACAGGTCACCCACTCCCGAGGCGGCGTAGTAGTTGGCGAGTTGCTGCACGAGGCCGACGCCGATGGCGGCGATCGCGGTGCCCCGGAAGGACCCCATGCCACCGATGACCACGACGATGAAGGCGTAGATGAGCAGCGAGCCGCCGAGCCCCGGGGTGACCGAGCCGGCATACAGGCCGTAGAGGAAGCCGCCGAGCCCGGCCACCGCCCCGCCCAACGCGAAGGCGAGGGTGAAGGTGCGCTGCACGTCGATGCCGAGCGCTTCGACCATGGTGCGGTTCTCGACCCCGGCCCGGATCACCAGCCCGACCCTGGTGTAACGCAGCAGCGCGGTGATGCCGCCGAAGACGAGCAGGGCGGCGACGATGAAGGCGAGCCGATCGGTGGGCACGGCGGCCCCCAGCAGCGGGGTGGTGCCGGCGAGCCACGCGGGCCGGCCCAGCGGGTGCGGGTCGCTGCCCCAAACGCCCTGCACCGCGGCGACGACCGCCAGGCTGAGGCCGACGGTGACGAGGACCTGCTGGATGTGGTGGCGATAGAGCGGTCTGATGAGGACGAGCTCGACGATGGTGCCGACGATGGCTCCGGTGACGAATCCCGCTGCGAGACCGACGATCACGCGCACGGTGGGGTCGGTCCCGGCGGACAGGGCACCGGCGGCCAGCCACCCGGCATACGCACCGAGGACCATGAAGGCACCATGGGCGAAGTTGAGCACGCCCATCAGGCCGTAAACGAGGCTGAGACCGCAGGCGGCGAGGAAGTAGAGCGCCCCGAGGCCGAGCCCGGTGACGATGATGAGGACGGCGTCACTCATGGGCGGCACCTGCGGGCGGGCCGCCGCGCTGGCGCATCGCCACCCCGAGCAACTCGCGGGTCAGCTCGGTGTCGGCGACGAACTCGGCGGCCGGTCCGGTGTGCACAACCCGGCCGGCGTCGATGACCACGACGGTGTCCGCGATGCGGCGCACGAGTGGGAGGTTCTGCTCGACGAGTAGCAGCGGCGTGGTCTCGGCGACTCGGGCCAGGACGTCGGCGACCTCGGTGACGAGCTTGGGGGCCAGGCCCTTGGTCGGCTCGTCGACGAGCAGCAACCTGTTGTCCCGCACCAGGACTCGCGCCAACGAGACCATCTGCTGCTGGCCGCCCGAGAGCGTGCCGGCCAGCTGGGCCCTTCTGGCGACCAGGTCGGGGAAGAGTTCGCGCACCGCCGGGTGGTCGCTGCCGATGTCGCGGCCGACGAGACGGAGGTTCTCCTCGACGGTGAGCCCGCCGAAGACCTCGCGGTCCTCGGGGACGTAGGCGATGCCCGCGCGGACGGTTTGCACGGTGGACCAGCCGGCCATCGAACGACCGTCGAAGGTGAGGGTGCCCGTCCGGGGCGCGATCCCGAGGATCGCCTTGATCGTCGTCGTCTTGCCGACGCCGTTGCGGCCGAGCAGCGCGGTGACGCCGGTGGGGGCGACGTCGAACGAGATGCCCTGTAGGACATGTGATCCGCCGAAGCGGACGTGCAGGTCCCGGATGCTGAGAATCGGGTCCCGGCTCGCGGTCGGTTCGGATCCGGTATGCCGCGGTGCCGGCTGGGCGCTCACAGCGCCTCCCCCAGGTAGGCCTGCTGGACCCGCTGATCGGCAGTGACCTCTGCGGCGGTGCCCACCGCGAGGACCTGGCCGCCGTGCAGGACGGCGACCCGATCGGCCAGGCCGAGGACGACGTGCATGTGGTGCTCGACCAGCAGCACGGCCACCCCGGTGTCGCGGACCGAGCCGATGAGCTCGGTCAGCCCGTCGACGTCCTCGGCGGAGACCCCGGCCATGGGCTCGTCGAGCAGCAGGGCCCGGGGCTCGGCGGCCAGGGCCATGGCGAGCTCGAGCTTACGCCGGTCGCCGTGCGAGAGGTCGCGCGCCAGGGCGCCACCCCGTCCGGTCATGCCGACCCGGTGCAGCAGCCCGTCGACGGTGACCCGCTCGGTCGCGTTGCGCACCAGACGGATCGGGGAGAAGGGGGCCGGGCCGACGCCCTGGATGGCGAGCCGCACGTTCTCGGCGGCGGTGAGCCCGTCGAAGAGGGCGGAGGTCTGGAAGGACCTGGCCAGTCCGCGCCGGGCGCGGGCGGTCGGGCTGAGCCGACTGACGTCTTGACCGAGCAGGTGCACGGTGCCCGCGGTGGGGCGGCGCACCCCGGAGAGGATGTTGACCAGCGACGACTTGCCGGCCCCGTTCGGACCGATGATGCCCAGCAACTCGCCGGGCCCCACGTGGAGCGTGACGTCCTGCAGGATCTGGGCACCACCGACCCGCCAGGACACGGCGGTGGCGTGGACCACCGCCGCGTCCGGCGTCGGGTGGGTCGTCGCGGCGTCGGCCGCGAGGGTCACTTGAACGGGGTGACGGGCGGGGCCACGTCGGCCGGAGCCAGGGTGTTGACCAGTTGGGGCTTGAAGCCGGTGCCGTCCTTGACGAGCTTGGCCGTGAACATCGGCTGCAGCAGGGCGTGGTCCTCCTTGCGGATCGTCGACTTGCCCTTGGGTGACTCGAACTCCCAGCCCTCCAGCGCGGAGACCATCTTGTCGACGTCTTCGCCGCCCTCGGCCAGGGCGCGCACGACCATCTGCGCCGCGACGAAGCCGTCGACGGTGAAGAGGTCGACGCCGGCGCCCTCGGTCTTGAGACCGGACTCCAGGGCGGCATACGCGTCGTTCTTGGCCGCGCCGTCGAAGAAGTGCGCGAGGAACGAGATCTTGTCGCCGGCCTCACCGAACAGGGCGTGGCTGGGCTTGATGTCCAGGCCGGTGACCACCTTGGTCGACTCGAGGACGCCCTGCTGGGTCAGGCTGGTCCACATCGCGGTGGCGTTGGTGCCGGCCCAGGCGACGAACAGCAGGTCGGGCTTGGCGTTCTTGGCCTGGCTGGCGAAGGGGGTGAAGTCGGTGGCGGCCGCGGGGACCATGATCGAGTCGACGGTCGCGCCCTTGGCCGCGAGGACGGCCTTGACACCGGCCTCGTTGGCCTTGCCGAAGGCGCTGTCCTGGGCGAAGACGGTGACCTTCTTGCCCTTGAAGTCGCCGAGCATCGTGCCCGCGGTGGCGATGTCCTGGAAGGTCTGCCGGCCGGAGCGGAAGGTGTACTTGTTGGCACCGGTGATGCCGTCGACCGCGGCCGGGCCGGAGATGAACAGGATCTTGTTGTCCTTGGCCAGCGGCGCGACCTGCAGGGCGACGCCCGAGGAGGTGGATCCCGCGATGATCTTGGTGCCCTGGCCGATCAGGCTGGTCGCTGCGGACACCGCCTTGGCCGGGTCGCCCGCGTCGTCCTGCTCGGTGATCTGGACCGGTCGGCCGTTGACGGCGTTGCTGCCCTTGGTGGCATGGGCGAGGCCAGCGGTGAAGCCCTGCCGGTACTGCTGGCCGTAGCTCGCGAGGGCGCCGGTCTTGGAGTAGACCAGGCCGACCTTGAGGGGCGTGCCCCCCGCCGTCCCGCCCGTCCCGGTGCCCCCGGTGTTCGCGCCGGTCGCCGGCGCACCTGGGGTCCCGGGGGTGCCGCACGCGGCCAGCGCCACGCTGGCTGCCGCCGCAACCGTCACGCCGGCCAGTCGCCGCCACGTCGTCGTCCGCATCGTTGTCCCTGTCTCTCATGGGTTGACTTCGCGAAAACCTAGGCCGGGCAACGCCCTCGACCACCGGGCGGCGCCACCACATCGACGCACGAGAGATATGGGTCGGACACACACGTCGTTGGCGCAGCCGAGGGACGACCTCCACTCACGGCTCGGCTGCCTGGAGACTGCCCTGCTGCGGGTCAGGCGCAATCGGAGCGGTGGGCGATGTGGTCGCGCCAGTGGGGGTCGATCTGGTCGATGGGGTCTGGTCCGGGGTCGGGGTCGACCCACAGGTGCGGATCGTCGTCGGTCGGGTGCAGGGGGTGGTCGCGGTCAGCGCACAGGTGCGGGTCGTCGTCGGCGGGGCGCGGGGGTTGGTCGGGGTCGGGGGGTAGGTCGGGGGGTAGATCGGGGGGTAGGGCGTGGGACCGGGCGGCCTGGGTCCGGGCCTCCGGTTCGGGGTCGCGGTCCTGCCGGGCCAGCGCGATCAGCAGGTGCCGCAGCCGCTCACCGACCACCCCGCCGGCGTCGGTGTCGCTGCCCGTGCCGCTGTCAGTCGCTTTGGCGCTGCCGCTGTCAGTCGCTTTGGCGCTGCCGCTGTCGGTCGCGTTGGCGCTGCCGCTGTCAGTCGCTTTGGCGCTGCCGCTGTCGGTCGCGTTGGCGCTGCCGCTGTCAGTCGCTTTGGCGCTGCCGCCGTCAGTGGCGTTGGCGCTGCCGCCGACGTCGGGCCGGTTGGTGTTGTTGGCGTCCGGTGGGGTGTCGTGTTGCTCGGCGCGGCGGTCCGCGAGGTGGGTGTCGTAGGAGCCTGGGGTGAGGTCCCAGGTGACGTGGTTGCCGTGTCGGTCGGGACCGGTGGTGATGGTGGCCCACAGGCGGCGGGTGTGCACGATGGTGTGGTGGTGCTGGCACAGCAGTGCCGCGTTGGACAGGTCGGTCGGTCCGCCGTCGAGCCAGTGCCAGACGTGGTGCACGCGGGTCCAGGCCGCGGGGGCGTGGCAGCCGGGGTAGGTGCAGGTGCGGTCGCGGCGCCACAGGGCGCGGCGTTGGGCCCGGTTGAACAGCCGTACCGCGCGGCCCAGGTCCAGCAGCTGCCCTTGCGAGCCGAGCAGGTGGGGGATCAGCTCGGCGGTGCAGCACAGTCGGCGCACCGTCTCCGGGGACAGCAGCGCCCCGGTGGCCCAGGACCCGACCACCACCCCGGCGCCCCCGGCACCGGGCAACCGCGCCCCGACCCCGGACCCGTCCACCGGCCCGACCCCACTGCACCTGTCGTCACTGCGGCGGTCGTCACTGCGGCGGTCGTCACTGCGGCGGTCGTCACTGCGGCGGTCGTCATCGGCGTGGTCGAGGTGGTCGGGGTCGAGGTGGTCGGGGTCGAGATGGTCGGGGTCGAGGTGGTCGGGGTCGAGGTGACGGCGTAGTTGGGGGATCAGGTCGGTGAGGTTGATGAGGACGTGGACGGTGGTGTCGGCACCGCTCGGCAGCCCGGCCCCCGGCACCAGCGCCATACCGCTGCCGCTCGCGCTGCTGGTACTGCCGTCGCCGCTATTGCCGTCGCCCCTACTGCCGTCGGCGCTACTGCCGTCGCTGTCGCTGCTGTGGCTGTCGCTGCTGTGGCTGTCGCTGCTGTGGCTGCCGCTGCTGGCGTGGCAGGTGGTGGTGAGCAGGGCGGCGAGGGCTTCGACACGGCGTTGGCCGTTGGGGCGGTGGTCGCGTTCCCCGGTGTCGGGGTTGGGGGTGGGTGCGGACAAGGGGCCGATGGCGGCTTCCAGGCGGGTGGCCTGTTCGGGGGTCAGGGCCATCCGGTAGTGGGTCAGGTCCCCGGATTGGGTGCGGGGTTGGGACAGGTGCGCGGAGCCGGCCAGGCGGTCTTGCAGGTTGTCGAGCTCGCCGTGGTGGCCGTAGCGGGCGATCAGTCGGGGTCGGAGTTCGCGCATGGTGGCCGGGCCGTGGCTGGCTCCGATGGTCAGCAGGGCGGTGGTGACGGTGGGCACGGCGGCGGGGACCAGCCGGTGGGTCAGTTGGTCGATCTCGCGGAGGACGGCGGTGGCCAGGCCGGGGGTGGTGGTGCCGGCGACGGCGCGGGTCCAGACGATGCCCAGGGGGGTGTCCGGGTCGGGGTGGGGGGTGAGGTCCAACCCGGTGCGGGTGCCGGCGGCCAACGCGGCGAGGTGGTGCACGGCGGGTAGGCCGTCCTGGATCAGGGTGGGGGCATGGTCGGCGATCCAGTCGCGGGGTCGAGCGCCGTCGGTGGCGGGAAGGCCGCGGGTCAGGCCGGTGGCGGCCACGGCGAGGCGGGCCCCGCCGGCGGCGGCGGCCAGCGTGTCGAGGGCGTGCAGCAGGTCGGTCAGCTGGGTGTCCGTCAGGCCGTCCAGCTGCTGGTGCACGTCGGTGAGGGCGTGGGTGAGCTGGGTGACCGCGGCGGCCAGCCCGGCCGGGTGAGACCCGTCGGGGGTGGGTGCCGCGCTGGTGGACATGGGTACATATTATCGAACGTACACCAGACCAGTCAAGTTATTCCTGTTGTGGTGCAGTCTATTTGATCCACCTACCAGCGGCGTGCGGTCGTCCAGTCACACAGTACCGTCACCCACTGACAGCCCCCACGCAGCCCTGACAGGGGCCGCCGGCGCGCGGCGACCCAAGGCACCCAGCCGCGACGCGGCATACCTGAACGGCATCCCCGAACGGCATCCCCGAGCACCCGTACCCCACTCGCCCGTGCGAGCGGGCCCACCCTCCGCGACAATCAGAGCATGCCGTCCACCCGCAAGCTCCACGCCCGACGCACCCAGTGGGCCGTCGGACAGGGTGGTTTCCACACGGGGGTGCTCGGCACGGACGCCAACCCGCTCGGGTGCGTCTGGGTCTACGACGTCGGCTCGATCACGGCGGGCAACCGGCTACCGGACGAAATCGACCTGTTCCGCCGCCGAACGGCGCAGTTGTTCGCCACCACGGAACCGCAGCCCGGCGCAGTCCGCGACATCGACGTGCTGTACCTCAGTCATCTCGACCTCGATCACGTCAACGGCGTCGAGCATCTCGCCCGCGTCGGCAGGATCCACCGGATCATCGCCCCCCTCACCACTCCGCTGGAACGCCTGGCCCTACTCGGCCGCACGGTCGGCACCCCGTCCGCTTGGTATCTCGCGCTCGTCGCTGATCCGGCAACCACCCTGAGCGGCATCGCGGCCCAGGTCGTCTTCGTCAAGCCCGGGACCATCCCCGAGACACCTCTCGCCCAGCAGTTGTCACCGTCCGACGACGGGGATCTCACGCTCCCGCCCGTGCGACCCGGGGTGCGCACCGTCTCGGCGGCCGCTGCGGCCCTGCCCGTGAGGGCGGGTCGGCAGATCCTGTGGGTCTTCGACGTGTATGCCGCCCCGCCCACCTTGGTGCCCGCCGTCGAGTCGGCCTTCCGCGCGTCCCTCGCGACCGAGTGGGCGGCCACCGAGGCGGAAGTCGGCAGGATCCTCCGGACACCCGCGGACCTGCTGGCCCGTCTGACCGCGCGGGACGGGCAGCCGCAGCTCCGCCGTGCCTACGCGGCCGCCCTGGGCGCCGGGAAGCTGAACTTCACGTCGCTGTCGCTCTATGCCGGGCCCGCAGCCCCAGTCCGGCTCAGCAACCGGTCACGTTGGCCGGTGCACCTCATCGGCCGGCCGTTCCGCAGCACCTGGCACGATCGGCACGAGCTCGCCCCCTGGCAACCCGAGGTCGGTTGGGTGCACACCGGCGACGCGGAGCTCGGCACCCGTCACGCCGCGGGAGATCTCACCGCGGCCATGTCCTGGCGGTTGCCCATGTGCGGCTCCGCGGTACTGCCGCACCACGGCTCCGACCACAACAGCTGCGCGGCTCTGATCGGATCGATCCCGCACGCGCACTGCTGGGTGTCGGCCTCGCAACCCGGCTTCCGCCCGACCTGGAAGCATCCGGGGCCCCGGACGACCCAACTGGTCAACGAGGCTGGCACGGCCCTGCTCATGGTCACCCAGGTCGCGACCACCCGCTATTCGGACGCGGTGGCCTTCGAGATGTGATCTCCGGTTCTGGGGCGCGCCCGCCCCGCCCGTATGCCGCCCCGCCCGTATGCCGCCCCGCCCGTACGCCGCCCCGCCTCACCGACCTGTCAGTCCTGCTGCCTAGGCTGGACCGACAAGCACGGCCTCGTCCGACGACGGACCGACCAGGCGGGAGACCAGCACCGGTGGAGCACGACCAGATCGCCTACCTGCGGGAGCACTCGCGGGCCTGGCGGCTGCTCCGCGCCGACACCGTCCCGCTGGTGCTGGCCGTGCTCGGGCGGATCTTCGTCGTCGAGAACATCCGGTCGATCACCGAGGGCGACCTTGTCTCCCGCGTCGACGACCACCTGCACGCCATCAACACAGCCACCGGCAACCCGGCCGCGGTCAGCGTCACCGCCGGCACCACGGGCGGCGGGGGCAGCAGACCCGGGCTGGTCCCGGAGGGCAGGCGGGCGGCATACCCACGCACGGCCAAGGACTACATCGACACCTGGGCGGCGCCGGAGCAGGGGTGGCTGCGCAAGTACTACCCCGATGGCACGACCGAGCCGCACTACGACGCTACCGCCGACCTGGACAAGGCCTACGGCTGGGTGACCGGGCTGCAAGCCCGCGAGTTCGTCGGCACCGAGTCGCGGCTGCATACCATCGTCGAGCTGCTGCGCCAGATGGTGCTCGGCTCGAAGGCCGACCCGGCGGCGCGGCTGGCCGACCCCGGTTGATCGTCACCCGCGACGAGCTGTTCGAGCAGTTGCGCACCTTCTTGCCCGACTCCACCAACGAGGCGCGCATCGTCGACCAGGTCGACACGGCCATCGGTCAGGCCGGCAAGCTCGGCTATCTCCGGCAGCTGCGCGGCTCGACCACCGAGTGGGAGGTGCGGCGCATCCTCAAGGCGTTCATCGACGCCGAGTGGCTCGGCCGACTCGATGACCTGCTGCGCGAGTATGCCGCCGGGCGTCCCGGCGTCGACGCGACAGAGCAAGCCGTCGACAGCCCGGCAGCTCGTCGCACCCTGTTGAATCAGAGGAGATCTGATGGACGGGCTCTTCTCCGCGGTTGAGCTCGGCAACCAGAGCGACTCGGCTCCCGGCTTCCGGCTGATCCGGCTCGAGGTGCTCAACTGGGGCACCTTCGACGGCCGAGTGTGGCAGCTCGAGCTCGGCGGCGACAACACGCTGCTGACCGGCGACATCGGTTCGGGCAAGTCGACGCTCGTCGACGCCGTGACGACCCTGCTACTGCCCGCCAACAAGATCAACTACAACAAGGCCGCCGGGGCGGACATCCGTGAGCGCTCGCTGCGCTCCTATGTCCTGGGCCACTACAAGTCGGAGCGGGTCGAGTCCACCGGCAGCTCGCGGCCGGTGTCGCTGCGCGGCAGCAGCGACTACTCGGTGGTGCTCGGCGTCTTCGCCAACGCCGGCTACCACAGCGAGGCCACCCTCGCCCAGGTCTTCTGGATGCCCAACACCGGCCTGGGACAGCCTCACCGATTCGTCACCGCCGACCGGGTCTTGTCGATCGCCGACGACTTCACTGACTTCGGCGCCGAGATCCCGGCGCTCAAGCGTCGGCTGCGAGCGGCGGGGGCCGAACTGTCCGACCACTTTCCCGACTACGGCACCCGCATGCGCCGTGCTCTGGGCATCGCCTCCGTGCAGTGGGCCCGCGTCCGCGAGGAGAGCAACGCCATCAGCGAGGAGCTGCGCAGCCTCGAGGGGCGCACGAGCAGCATCGACCGCCACAGCCTGCGGATCCGGGCGCGCATCGCCGAGGCCATCGGCGTCGACGAGGCCGAGCTGCCCTTCGCCGGTGAGCTGGTCCAGGTGGGCCAGCAACACGCCGACTGGCGGGGCGCCGCCGAGCGGGTGCTGCGCGGCTTCGCGTTGTCGGTGCTCGTGCCGAGCGAGCACTACGACGCCACCGCGGCGTGCGTCGACGCCCACCACCTCGACGGCCGGCTCGTCTACTACCGGGTCAGCCCACGGTTGGTGCGCGACCATCCCCGGGCCAGCTGCCGGGACCGTGCTCGCCGAGCTGCTCGAGGTCAAGCCGGGGCCGTTCCTCGAATGGATGACTCGCGAGCTGTGGCGCCGCGCCGACCACGTGTGCGCCGAGACCATCGAGCGGTTCCGCACCGCGCGCTTCGCGGTGACCCGCGCGGGACAGGTGCGTGCCGACGGGCGCCACGAGAAGGACGACCGGCACGCCATCGACGACCGCACCCGGTGGGTGCTCGGCTGGAGCAACGCCGAGAAGATCGACGCGCTGCTCGCCCGCGGTCGGATCGTGCAGGAGCAGCTCAACTCGCTGCAGGGCCACATCGACGGCCTCCGCGGCCGCGGTGCAGCGCTGCGTGACCGGCGCACCGCGCTGGACAAGCTGTCGATCTTCAGCTGGGCCGAGATCGACTGGCAGGCAAGCGTTTCGACGATCTCGCGCCACGAACAGGAGCGGCAGTCGATTGAGCGCGGCAACGCGGCCCTCGCTCGGATCGCCACGCAACTCACCGAGGTCGAGGAACGGCTCGGCCGGCACCGCGCCCGGGTCACGACGCTCACCGAGCAGCGTGGCCGGCTGAGCGACCGGCTCGACGGGGTGGCGGCCCGGCGCGCCGAGGCGGCCGCGGTGGGGCGCACGCTCGGTGCGGTCGACGGCGAACGGGTGCGGGCGGCGTACGAGATCGTCGCCGCCGACTGCCCGGAACCCGCCGACGAGGCGCAGGTGTGGCGCCTGCGAGAGGAGCGGACGACGGCCTACACGACCCGCATCGAGCGTGCCGACGAGCGGCAACGGCTCGCAGGCAACCGGGCGGTCGCGGCGATGGAGCAGTTCCGCCACGCCTGGCCGACCGACACGACCGACCTGGACAACGACATGGGCTCAACGGGCGACTACCGCGCGTTGCGCGACCAACTGCAGGACGACGACCTGCCGCGCTTCGAGGCCGAGTTCAAACGGCAGCTCAACACCAACACGATCCACGACATCGCTGGTTTCCAGGCCTGGCTCGACAAGTCGGCGCTGCTGATCCGCGAGCGGATCGACACGATCAACGACTCGCTGCGGGCGATCGAATACAACCCGGGCCGTCACGTCACGCTCATCGCTCAGCCGACGATTCACCAGGAGATCCGGGCCTTCCGCGACGACCTGCGGGCCTGCACCGACGAGGTACTGGGCGGCGACGACCAATACTCCGAACAGCGCTTCCTGCGGGTCAAACGGCTCGTCGAGCGGTTCCGGGGACGCGAGGGGCAGAGCGAGGTCGACCGACGGTGGACCCAGCACGTCACCGACGTGCGCAACTGGTACGCCTACGCCGCGTCCGAGCGCTGGCGCGACAGCAACGAGGAGTGGGAGCACTACACCGACTCCGACGGCAAGTCCGGTGGGCAGAAGGAGAAGCTCGCCTACACGATCCTGGCCGCGTCGCTCGCCTATCAGTTCCGGCTCGAGTGGGGGGTGCCCAGGTCGCGCGACTTCCGCTTCGCGCTCATCGACGAGGCCTTCGGGCGCGGGTCGGACGCCTCGACGCGTTTTGCGCTCGACCTCTTCGACAAGCTCGGGCTGCAGTTGCTCATCGTCACGCCGCTGCAAAAGGTACACGTCATCGAGCCCTACGTCCGGGCGGTGGGCTTCGTCGACAATCCCACTGGTGAGCGCTCGCGGCTGCAGACCATGACCATCGAGGACTACCACGCGGTGCGGCAGGCGCACCACGCCCGCCAGGCCGTCGGCGATGGCTGACTGGTCGACGCCCGAGACGGTCGCCACGCGGGCGCGGCGACGCTGGGCCGACGGCAGCCTGCTCACCGACCACCTGCGCGGGACGCCGTGCCCGGTCATCGACGTGCCGCTGCACGGGCCGACCGTCGGGCAGGTCTCGGCCGACCTCGCCGCGGTGCGCGACTAGGTGCGGCGCCTGGAGCGTGGCAGCGGAGGCGGGGCGGCATACGCCTTGGTGCACAAGGAGATCGGCGGCCGCGCGGTGGGGCGCAACACCGTGCCGGCGCGGGCGGTGGTAGACCGCTATGACCAGATGTGGCGGCTGCTCGGAGTGGTCGACGAGGTGCGGCGGGCCGAACTGCTGGTGGCGCTGACCCGCGAGCACCTGCCGACCGCAGCCGACTGGGTCGTCGGGCGGGCGCTGCGCCTGCTGCCGCTCGCCGACGACTGGACGCGCATTCTCACCGCGGCGCGCTGGTTGGCTGAGCACGGTGGACGAGGACTCTATCTGCGCCAGATCGACGCGCCGGGGGTCGACACCAAGCTGGTGGAGCAGCACCGCGAGACACTCGCCGGGCTGCTCGATGTCGTGCTGCCCGCCGAGCGGATCGTCCACGCCGAGTCGAAGGGCCGGGGCTTCGCGGCGCGGTTCGGCTTCGTGGAGCCGCCGCGGCTATGGCGGCTGCGGTTCGCTCCAGGCTTCGCCGGCTTGCCGGCCGCGCTGACCGAGGCGGGCTTCCGACTCGACGAGCTGGCCGGGCTGCCGGCTTCGCCTGCGGCGGTGCTCGTCGTCGAGAACGCGGTGACCTTCCAGGCCCTGCCCGTGCCGCTCGGTGGGGTGCTCGTCTGGGGCGACGGCTACGCCGTGGGGCTGCTCGGCCGGGTGCCGTGGGTGCAGGGGGCGCCCCGGGTCGTCTATGCCGGCGACCTGGACAGCCACGGCTTCGCGATCCTCGACCAACTGCGCGGCAAGGTGCCGCACGTCGAGTCGCTGCTCATGGACCGCGAGACCCTGCTCGCTCACCGCCCACGGTGGGGCACCGAGCCCGCCCCCACCCGCGCCCGCCTGGCCCACCTCACCGAAGTCGAATCCGCGCTCTACCGCGACCTGGTGGAGGATGTCTACGCGCCCGCCGTACGCCTCGAGCAGGAGCGGATCGGCTGGGAGTGGGTGCTCGGACGGCTCGCCGCTGCCGGGCTCACCAGCGCCCCGGCCAGCCAGGGCAACGGCGCGCCGGCCTTGGCCGATCCGCCGGGATGTAGGTGGTGAGGGTCACCGGCCTCGGCGACTGACCGACGACGGGCGCCTACGCTGACCGCATGACACACGTGCGGTGGGGCATCGCCGGGCCCGGACGGATGGCCGAGTCGATGGTCGCGGCCTTCCCCGAGGTCACCAACGGCGCCCTCGTCGCCGTCGGGTCGCGCTCCCCCGAGCGGGCGCGCGGCTTCGCCGAGGCGCACGGCATACCGAGGGCGCACGGCTCGTATGCCGCCCTGGTCGCCGACCCGGACGTCGACGCCGTCTACATCGCCACCCCGCACCCGCAGCACACCGACATCGCGCTGGCGGCGATCGCGGCGGGCAAGGCGATCCTCGTCGAGAAGGCCTTCTCCAGCACCGTCGCAGACACCGAGCGGATCGTCGAGTCAGCCCGCGCTGCAGGGGTTTTCGCGATGGAGGCCATGTGGACGCGGTTCAACCCCGGGGTCGCCCGGGTCCGCGAGTTGGTCGCCGAAGGCGCCATCGGGCAGCTGCGCGGCATCCAGGGCGAGCTCACCGCGTTCCGCGAGTTCGACCCGGCCGACCGGCTCTTCGACCCGGCCCTGGGCGGCGGAGCCGTGCTCGACCTCGGCGTCTACGTGCTGTCCTTCGCCCAGCACTTCCTCGGCACCCCCGATGTCGTGCACGCCGTCGGTGGGCCGCTACCCTCCGGCGTCGAGGGCGAGTTCGCCGTGCTGCTCGGCTACACCGACGGCAGGTCGGCCACGCTGTCCGGCGCGTTCACGGCATACGGGCCGGGCCGCATGGCCCTGCTGGGCACCGCCGGCTGGATCGACGTCCACCCGCGCTTCCACCGGGCGCCGTCGATCACCGTGTGGCGCGGCAAGCAGCCCGAGACGCACGACTTCACACCCGGCTACCAGCACGAGGTGATCCACGTCGGCGAGTGCCTGGCCGCCGGGCTCACCGAGAGCCCGATCATGCCGCTGGCCGACACCCTGGCCGTGCAGCGGCTCCTGGCCGAGGTGCTGGCCCAACTCGCCGGGCGCTGACCGGATCAGCCAGGGGTGGGGCGATGACCGCCCGGCCGGGATCCGGCCCAGGTGAGCTGCAGCCCGGGGACCGAGTGTTCGCGGGGGCGGGCGTAGAACCAATTCGCTTCCAGGAGCATCGAGCCCGGGTCGGGCAGCCATTCGACGAGCAGCCGCAGACGGGGCTCGCGCACCGACACCGACTCGCCGGGCATCAGGTCGCGCGACCGGCGCACCCGCCAGGACATGGCCTGCAGCACGGCCAGGGCCGGCCCCGGCTCCAGCCCGAAGACCAGCAACTCCGGGTGGCCGATGCCGAACAGCCCTGTCGTGTAAGCGAACTGAGTCGAGTCGTCGGCCTGCGCCAGCGGCCCGAGCCGGGCGCAGCACGCGCAGGCGTCGGCCCGTGGCGACACGTGGGTCACCGCCACGCCGCACCGGCGGATCGAGTCGGTGATCGCCCGCAGCCGTTGGTCCTCGTATGCCGTCAGCGCGGCCTCGGTGTCCATCGTCGCCTCCTGGTCCGGGCGGCGACCGGTCCGGGACGCCGCCGGCACCGACGCTAGGCGGGCAGCGTCAGCCGCGGCGGCCCGGTCGGATCCGGCTGTGGATGGTGTCCCGCCCGGCGCGCCGGGCTGTGGACAACGAGCACGGGGCCGGGAGGGTCGACCTCCCGGCCCCGTGGGAAGGGGTCAGTTCGTGCCGGAGGCCCCGCTGCTGGGGCCACCGCTGCTGGTGCCACCGCTGCTGCCGCCCGGGGCCTGCTGGCCGTCGGCCTGACCGCGCGGGCCCTTGCCACCCGGGCCACGGGGCCCGTCGGTGCGGACCTCGACGGTGGCCAGGTCGGCGCTCACCTCGGCGCGCGCCGGCTGGCCGTCCTTGGTGCCCAGGACGTCGTAGCTGCCGTCCGGGTCCTTGAGCACCTTGCCCACCGTGAAGCCGGAGTCCTTGGCGGTCACCGCGGCCGAGACCTTCGCAGCCTCGTCCCCGCTCACCTCGGTGTGGTCGTGCCCGGCCATACCGCGACCGCCGCCACCACCGCAGGCGTTCTGGTCGGCCGGTGCGCCGCTGGCCGTCGAGGACGAGGCCGGGGGGGCCGTCGGGCTCGGCGTGTCCGCCTGGGCGATCGCGGCCCCGCCGAGGGCCAGGCCGACGGCGGTGGCGACGCCGGCGGTGCCGGCGAGGATCGTCTTGCGCATGTCATGCTCTCCTTCGTCGTGGGCGGGCTCTCCGCCCTCTGACCACGACGATCGGCTGCGCATCTGTGCAGACGATGAGAACGACATAGCAGCGTGGCGTCAATCTCCGCCCGGCGCCGGACCCGGCGTCACCGGCTGCTGCTGCGGCTCACCCCTCCTTGCGCTTGTCGACCACCCGGCGCGCCTTGCCCACGGACCGCTCGATCGAGCCGGGCACCCGGACGTCGATCGAGGCGGTCGTGCCGATCCGGTTCTTGATCTCGTGCTTGAGGTCGTTGGCGATCGAATTGCGCACCTCGTCCGACTCGTGCTCGTGCGTCTCCACCAGGACGGTCAACTCGACCATGTTGCCCGGCTGGGTCAGCACGCACTGGAAGTGCGGGGCCAGCCGCGCCTCGCGCAGGATGATCTCCTCGATCTGGGTCGGGAAGACGTTGACCCCGCGGATGATCATCATGTCGTCGGTGCGACCGGTGATCTTGGCCATCCGGCGCATGTGCGGGAACCGGGTGCCCGGCAGCAGCCGGGTCAGGTCCTTGGTGCGGTAGCGCAGCACCGGGAAGGCCTCCTTGGTCAGGCTGGTGAGCACCAGTTCGCCCTCCTCGCCGTCCGGCAGCGGCTCGAAGGTCACCGGGTCGACGATCTCGGGATAGAAGTGGTCCTCCCAGAGGATCAGCCCGTCCCGGGTCTCGATCGACTCGCTCGCGACGCCCGGACCCATGAGCTCGGACAACCCGAAGATGTCCTGGGCCTTGGCGTTGGTGCGCGACTCGACGTTGTCCCGGGTCGCCTCGGTCCACGGCTCCGCGCCGAAGATCGCGACCTTGATGCTCGTCTCGTGCGGGTCGACGCCGATCTTGTCCATGTAGTCGAGCACCGACAGGAAGTAGCTCGGCGTCGCATGGATGACCCGGGGCTGGAAGTCCTGGATGAGGCGCACCTGACGCTCGGTCATGCCACCGCTCATCGGGACGACGGTGCAGCGCAGCCGCTCCGCGCCGTAGTGGAAGCCCATGCCACCGGTGAACAGGCCGTAGCCGGCCAGGATGTGGATGAGGTCGCCCTTGCGGGCTCCGGCGACGTAGAGCGCCCGGGCCATGAGGTCGGCCCAGCGCTCGATGTCGTCCCAGGTGTAGCCGACGACCGTCGCCTTGCCGGTCGTGCCGCTGCTGGCGTGGACCCGCACCACGTCCTCGCGGGGGACGGCGAACAGCTTGAACGGGTAGTTGTCCCGCAGGGTGTTCTTGTCGGTGAACGGCAGTTTGGCGATGTCGTCCAGGGTCTGGATGTCGTCGGGATGGACGCCCGCAGCGTCAAACGCCTTGCGGTAGTGGGGCACTCGGTCATAGACGCGACGGACCGTGGTCTGCATCCGCCCCAGTTGCTGGGCCCGCAATTCGTCGAGGGACCAGGTCAGGGGGAGATCCTTCTCGAACTCGTACATGCCCCCCTATTTAGCCAGCGTTCCGGGGCTCTCCACCACTGTTTCGCGCTCTGTTTTCACCGGTGGGAGCGGTGCTAGGATGCGCCGCCCGTATGCCGCGTGGGCGCCGGTGGGCCCAGCCGCGGCGTCACCTGCCGGGCGACCAGCTCGGTCGCCCGCTTGGGGTTCACCCGCACGATGCCGTCGACGGCCTTGGCGTCCTTGCCGACCAGGACCCGGAAGCTGCCCCGCTCGACGGCGGCGACGATCTCGGTGGCTGCGTCCATCGCGTTCGTCATCGGCACCCGCGGGTCGCCGGCCGCGTCGAGCAGCCCGTCGACCGGCACCCCGGCCCGGTCGGACAGATCGCTCTGGACCAGCCCGGTCAACACCGTGGTGACGCTGACCGGGCTGCCGAGGCACTCGGCATACAGGCCCTCGGTGAACAGCCGGACCGCCGCCATGCTCGCGCTGTAGCCGAGTTGCCCCGGCACCGCCGCGACACCGGCGATGCTCGCGACGCTGACCACGCAGGCCTGCGCTCGCTGCCGCAGCAGCGGCAGGAACGCCTGGGTGGCCAGCACGACGCTCCAGTAGTTGGCGGCCATGACCCCTTCGAGGTCGGCCAGGTCGACCTCGCCGAGCCGGGCGAAGGTCTGCAGCGTCCCGGTCGCGTTGACCAGCCCGTCGACGCTGCCGTGCCGGTCGATCACCGCAGCAGGCAGCGCCGCCACCGCCGCTCGATCGGCCAGGTCGACGACGTGGGTGCTGAGCCGGTCGTGCCCGAAGGTCATCCGGGCGGTCTCGCGCAGGATCTCCTCGTGCGCCGAGACCGCCGCCACCCGCCCGCCCCTGGCCAGCAGCGCGAGGGCGACCTCTTTGCCGATCCCGTTGTCGCCACCGGTGACGACGAACACCTTGTCCCTGATCTGCACGTCGTCGCTCCTCGGTCCGGGTCGGTCGCCCCAGCCTAGTGGCGGCGGCTCGGCCGGCCGGGGTGCTGGGACTGCGGCTCCAGGCTGCCCCCGAACCGGGTGAGCAGCAGGGCTCCGACCAGGACTGCCACGAAGCCCGCAGCAGCCATCGGTTCGCGGCCCTCGACGGTGCGGTCGCCGCCGAGCAGGATGCCGAGCACGGAGCCGAGCAGGGTCTCGGCCGCCACCATCGTCGCGGTGACCGCGATGACCGAATGTCGTTGCAGGGCAAAAGCACCGGCCTGCAGACCGGTGAGTCCGGCGATGCCCGCGGCGTAGCCGAGCGGGTCCCGGACGACCTGTTCCGGGGCCAGCGAGTGGATGCCGTGCACGGCGACGGCCAGCAACGCCCGAACGCCACTCCGGCGAGCACCGCGAGCAGCACCCCGTGGCCGCCGCGGGCACCGAGCAGCAGGACGGTCCCGGCCAGCGCCGCGACGACGAGGGGGACCCACCCGACCAGGCCCGGCATCAGCTGGGCCGCCGCCGGCCGGGCCGACAGGGCCAGCGCGGCCAGCCCGGCGACCACCAGGCCGATCGCAGCCAGCTCGGAGCGGGTCAGCCGGGCGCCGAGGAACCACCCGCCCAGGACCGCGGTGACGGCCAGGCTCGACGCCCGGCCCGACTGGACCAGGAAGACCGGCAGGTCGCGCAACGCGACCGCTGCGCAGCCGAAACCGGCCGCGATGAGCAGCAACGCGGCCAGATAGAGCGGCTGCCGCAGCAGCCGCCCGAGCAGGCCCGCCGAGGCTGCCCCGGTCGCCCGGTGCTGGCGGCGCACCGCGAGCGCCTGCAGCACGACGGCCGAGCCGTTGCAGACGGCGGCGAGCAGCACGAGGGCCAGACTCACCCGGGGGCCTCCCGATGCCGAGCGACGACGAGTTGGTGTGGGTGCAGCCGGTGCCGGTCGAGGGCGACGACCTCGGTCCGCAGCCCCTCGGCGTGCAGCCACCCGAGCAGCTGTGCGGTGGGTACGAAGGTCAACCGGTCGCCCGGACCGGACGCCGCCCGGTCCTGGTCGGTGATCCCGAGCACGGCGACGGCGAGCGTCTCCTGCAGCCGATTCCAACGGACCTTCCAACCCGGGCGGTCGGCCATCTCCTTGACGAGCAGATGGCCGTGCGGCGCCAGTTGGGCCACGCAGTCCTGCAGGAGTCGGCGCTGCGCATCGGCCGGCAGGAGGTAGAGGACGTCGAGGATGACCACGGCGTCCCACGGCCCGGCGGGCACTGCGCCGGAGGCCGCCACCTCGAAGCGCAACCGGTCTCCGGCACCGGCTGCGGCGCGCTGTGCCGCCGCGATCTTGGTGGCGTCGATGTCGCTGCCGCGCACGCTGCGCCGGGGGCCGGCGAGGGCGGCATACGCCGCGAACAGGCCGTGACCGCAGCCGATCTCGAGGATGCGTCCCTCGGCCGGCAGGTAGGCCGCCACCGCCGGGAAGGGTGCCGACAGCCACCGCACCCGCACATGCAGCCGCTCGGCCGGCCCCTGGGCGTCGTAGAGGCGCAGGGCGGCGCGACCGGCCCGGTCGGGTCGGCGCCGCGAGCTCGCCCGGTCAACCGCCACGACGCACCTGCCCGGCCCGGGGCGCGAGGTCGGCCCATGACACGAGTCGATAGCCGTGGTCGGCGACCGCTTGGCGGGTCGCCGGGGCGCAGGCGGCGTCGAGTTCCTCCTGCCACCGGTAGCCCCAGTCGAAGCGGGCCAGCTCGGCCCGGGACCGCTCGTCGCCGACGAGTGCCGGGTGCAGGTTGATCTCCGCCGGTCGTCCCGACCCGCCGCGACGGCGGGCCAGCGCTCGCAGGGACCGCCGGATCGCCGGCTCGGTCATCGCCCCGGCCTCGTCCAGTCCGGCGTAGTCGCAGGTGGCCAGGCCGGCGGCGGCGATCCGGCGGGCCAGCGCGGCGCTGAGCAGATTGACCCCCGCCGGCATCGGGCCGATGCGGTGCGCCCGGGGCAGCCGGACCAGGCCGATGCCGCGGGCCCGCGCCAGGTCGACGACGATGCGGCCGACCATCGGCCACAGGTGCACATGCTGGTGTGCGTCCAGGTGCGACACCGGCACGCCCACCCCGGCCACCCGCTCCAGCTGGGCGGTCAACTCGCGCCGCACGTCGTTCGGGTCGACGGCACCGGCCGCACACCGGGCCAGCAGCACCCGATAGGTCAGCGGGAAGCGACCCCGTCGGTCGACCAGGCTGGGCACCTCCCGGGCCGACAGCACCGGGGGATCCTCCCCGACCAGGGCCAGGTGGGCGCCCAGGGCCAGGGAGGGCGTGGCGCGGAGCATGGCTGCGGCGTCGTCGAACTCGCGACCCACGGCAAGCAGCGACGTCGAGGTGACCACGCCGGCGAGGTGGGCTCGGCGGATGCCGGCGTTGACGCCCCGGGTCAGTCCGAGGTCGTCGGCGTTGACGACGAGGGGGGCGGCGGTCACTTGCGCACCGGCTGGACGGCCAGCAGTTCACGGCGCAGCTGGCTCAGCTCGCGCAGGATCTTGAGGATCACCGCCGGTGAGGACAGCGTCGACTCGCCGCGGGTCCGGGGGAAGTAGTCGACGCCGATCTGGGCCAGGTAGAAGCCCGAGCGGCTGGCCCGGACCGCGAGCTCGGCGTCGACGAACGACCCCTCGCTGACCAGGGTGATCTGGTCGAGGACGCGCCGGCGGACCAGCTTGAAGGCGAAGTTGACGTCGCGAATGTGCACGTGGAACAGCAGCGTGATGAGCCAGTTGTAGACCCACGAGTAGATGAGCCGTCGGGGGCCCTCGCCGGTGCGGTCGTGTCGGTAGGCGCAGATGAGGTCGGCCTGGTAGGCGCGCATGACCCGGATCGCCCGGCTCAGCTCGACCAGCTCGAAGGGCAGGTCGGCGTCGGTGTAGAGGACCAGGTCGCCGGTGCACTCGGCGAACCCGGTCTTGATGGACCCGCCGAGCTTGCGGTTGACCGGGTGGTGGACGACCCGGATGTGCGGGTCGGCCGCCGCGCGCGCGTCGGCCAGTTGCGGCGTCGCGTCGGTGGAGGCGTCGTCGACGACGAGCAGTTCGTAGTCGTCGATCTCGCCGGCGGCGACCAGGTCCTGGCAGGCCGCGACGGCGGCGTCGAGGCACCGGTCCAGGTATTGCTCCTCGTTCCACATCGGGAAGAAGATCGACAGCTTGCCGAAGGACTGCTCGTTCATGACACCTCGTATCCCCAGCCGACGAAGAAGGTGGCGGCAACCAGGCCGGCGGCCAGCCCGGTCAGCACGAGCGGCACGACGCGCCGACCGGCCGGCCGCTCGGCCAGCAGCGCGGCGGCCGCGGCGAAGGCGGGGAACGCCAACATCAGGTAGCGCCCACAGCCCATGAAGTCCTTGGTGCCCAGGATCGGCACCCCGACGACGATGAGGGTGTAGGCGGCATACCCCCAGCCGAACCGACGCAGGATCGGCACGAGCAGCGCGATGACGACGACGGCGCACAGTGCCTGCGGCAGCACGAGGTAGACGTCGGGGGTGCGCCAGCGCGCGACCGTGCCGAAGAAGGCGAGCTTGAGCCAGGTCCGCGGGCCGGCCGGCTGGTCCCAGCCGGGCGCGGACTGCACCGCGATCCACGCGAGCGGGTCGCCGAACGTCCGCCACAGGTAGAAGCACCAGCCGCCCAGGCCGAGCAGCGACAGGGTGACCCCGAGGTGGTTCGGGCGCAGCAGGCGCAACTGCGCGGCGAGCTCGCGCAGCGGCAGCAGCCCGCCGCCGCCGCCGCGCCGGGCCTGGGCCTCGACCTCGAGCAGGCGCACGACGAGCCCGACGACCACCGCGATGCCGACCGGCCGGCCGGCCGTGGCGACGGCGGCGACCAGCCCGCCCAGCACGTAGTGCCGCCGGTCGACGAGCAGGAACGCCCCGATGGCGCAGCACAGGAACATCCCGTCGGCGTAGATCGTGCCGTACAGGTAGTAGGAGTAGGGGTAGAGGCCGAGCAGGGCCACGGCCAGCCAGGCCGTGCCGGCGGGCAGCCGCCGGTGCACCCAGCGCCCGAAGCCGACCAGGGCGCCGAGCCCGAACAGCCAGGCCAGCAGTTGCCCGGCGACCTGGGGGTCGGCGACCAGCACGGTGGCGGCGCGGACGGCCAGCGGGAAGGCCGGGAAGAACGCGACCGAGGACTGCCGGCCGGGCACGTAGGAGTAGCCGTGCGTGGCGATGTCGAGCTGCCACCCGGAGTCGTAGCGGAACCAGGCGTCCAGCCACTCCGGGCCCACCGGCGGTGGCGGGGCCGCCAACGGCTCTCCCAGGCGGGCGCCGACGGTGACCACCGCCGTCAACCCGACCACGACCAGCACGTATGCCGCGCTCAGCCCGGCGATCGCCCGAGGACGCATCGAGGCCCGGCTCAGCGAGGCTGGGGGGGACGCACGACGGCCATGGGGCCAGTATGGCGAGCGGACCGACGCCTGTCCCGGTGACCCCCTGGACCCACCCCGCCCCCACCCGTGGGGAAGATCACTCCGGCACCAGGCCGCCGATGTCGTCCGGGTCGACCGCGTGGGCGCGCAGCACCGCCAGGGGGACGATCTCCAGCGCGCGTTCGTGGGTGGCGGCCAGCACGACGGGTGCGGCGACCCCTGCGTCGTAGGCCTGCAGCCACCGCAGGGCCACGACGCACCAGGAGTCCCCGGGCCGGAGCCCGGGGAAGCGCAACTCGGGCCGCGGGGTGGACAGGTCGTTGCCGACCGAGCGCTGGTGCTCGAGGAACTCCGCGGTGACCACCGCGCAGATCGTGTGGCTGCCGCGGTCCTCCGGTCCGGTCGAGCAGCAGCCGTCCCGGTAGAAGCCGGTCATCGGTTCGGTGCCGCAGACCTGCAGTGGCCGGCCCAGGACGTTGCGCTCGTCGACGAGGTCACCCACGACCCCATCGTGCCAGGTCGCGGCGGCATCCCGGGTGGTCCGGCCCCGGCGCGCTCAGCCCTGCTGCCGCCGAACCGCCGCCAGCAACTGCTCGACGAGAGTGTCCAGCTCATCGGCCCGCCGCTCGTTGGGGGTGAGCTGGGCGCCGTCGAACTCGGTGAAGCCCGACATGGACACCTGCTGGCGCACGCCCACCATCGAGAAGTTCGCGACGATCTGGCGCCAGTGCTCGACGGCCCGAACGCCGCTCTCGGCACCGTAGGAGACGAAACCGACGGCCTTGCCCTGCCACTCCGGGCCCAGCACGTCGAAGGCGTTCTTGAACGCGCCGGGCACGCTGTGGTTGTACTCCGCGGTGACGAAGAGGTAGCCGTCGCAGGAGTCGACGGCCTGGCTCCACCGGGTCACCCGCTGGTCGTCGTAGCGCTTCTCGGCCGCGCCGGGCACCTGGGCGGCGGTGAGCAGCGGCACGTCGAAGCTCTTGAGGTCGAGCAGTTCGAAGGCGGCGTCCTCGCGTGCCGCGAGCTGTTCGTGCACCCACCGCCCGACGCTCTCGCCCTTGCGGCCCTGCCGGATGGATCCGATGACGATGCCGATCTTCATGTCCCTCACTCACTTCCCCCACGCACTCGTGGTTGCGGTCTGTCCTGCACGCTATCCTGCGCGGTTCCGTTGAAACGGCAACTAGTCGGGGTAGGCTCCGGGCATGAGCATCTCGGGGGGTGCGGGGGGCGCCGTCGTGCGATGGCTCAGCACCGAGGAGCGCGCCGCCTGGCTGGCCACGGTGGCGCTGATGACCCGCCTGCCCGCGGCGTTGGACGCCGATCTCGAGGAGTGGGCCGGGCTGAGCTTCTTCGAATACCTGGTCCTGGCCATCCTGGCCGAGCAGCCGGACCGCACCCTGCGGATGAGCGTCATCGCGCGGAGCATCTCCTCCTCCCCGTCCCGGTTGTCGCACACCGCCACCCGGTTGGAGAAGCGTGGCCTGATGACCCGCACCCAACTGCCCGGCAGTGGCCGGCGGGTCGACGCGACCCTCACCGACGCCGGCCGCGACCTCGTGGTGGCCGTCGCTCCGCGGCATGTCCAGACCGTGCGGCGGCTGCTCATCGACGCGATCAGCCCAGCGGACCTCGCGACGCTGCACGAGATCGGCGCCAAGGTCCTGCAGCAGATCGATCCCACCGACGATCTGCTTCGCCCGTCGGCGTGGGGGGACGCCGAATAGGCTGGCGTGGGGGGACGCCGAATAGGCTCGCGCGAGCGTGTCGATCGGTGCGGCCGAGGGAGCGTTGGACGAGGAGCGTTGGACGAGGAGCGTTGGACGAGGAGCGTTGGACGAGGAGCGATGGACGAGCGAGCGATGGACGAGCGAGCGATGGACGAGCACGACCAGGGCGGTGCCTACGTCAGCGCCGGCGAGGAATACGACCGGGACACGCGGTACATCTCCACCCGGATCACGGCCGACGGGCGGGACGGCTACCCGGTCGAGGCCGGCCGCTATCGCCTCGTCGTGTCCCGGGCCTGCCCCTGGGCCAACCGCGCGATGATCGTGCGCCGCCTCTACGGCCTGGAAGACGTGCTGTCCATGGGGATGGCCGGGCCCACCCACGACGCCCGGTCGTGGACCTTCGACCTGGATCCCGGCGAGGTGGACCCGGTGCTCGGCATCCACTTCCTCAAGGACGCCTACGAGCGGCGCCAGCCGGGCTACCCGCTTGGCATCACGGTGCCGGCGATCGTCGACGTCGCCACCGGCGCGGTGGTGACCAACGACTTCGCCCAGCTCACCCTCGACCTGGGCAGCGAGTGGCGGCAGTTCCACCGGCCCGGCGCCCCGGACCTCTATCCGCAGGCGCTGCGCGGCGAGCTCGACGAGCTGATGACGTTCGTCTACACCGAGGTCAACAACGGGGTCTACCGGTGCGGGTTCGCGGGGTCTCAGCAGGCCTATGACGCGGCATACCAACGGCTCTGGTCGGCGCTCGACGTGCTCGAGGAGCGGCTGTCGACCCGGCGCTATCTCATGGGATCGACGCTCACCGAGGCGGACGTGCGCCTCTATCCGACCCTGGTGCGCTTCGACGAGGTCTACTTCGCGCACTTCAAGTGCAACCGGCAGCCGCTGGCGACCATGCCGAACCTGTGGAACTACACGGTCGACCTGTTCCAGACGCCCGGCTTCGGGGACACCAACGACTTCGTCCAGATCAAACAGCACTATTACGTCGTGCACACCGACATCAACCCCACCCAGATCGTCCCGCTCGGGCCGCGGCACGAGGCGTGGCTCGCGCCGCACGACCGGGACCGCTTCGAGACCGACACGTGGGGGCCCGGCGGCACGGCTCCGTCGCCGCCGCTGGCCGCCGAGGTGGTCGACCCGGCGCACACGCCGTTGCGCGTGACCGGACGCTGACGGCGGGGGGCGCTCGCGTGGACCGGCACGCGGCCGACGATCTGCCGAGGTCCTGGGCCCTGGACAGCCTGACCGACGCCCAACGCGGGCTGCTCGACCGGTGGCTGCCGGGGGCGCGGATCCTGCGGGACCACGGCTGGGGCCTGGTGGCCACGACCGTGCTCGAGGCGGAGCACGACGGCCGGCGGCTCATCGTCAAGGCCGGCGGACCCGACGACCACCACATCGCGCGCGAGATCACCGGGCACCTGCGCTGGACCACACCGTGGACCCGGGTCGGCCGCGCGCCCGTCCTGCTGCACCATGACGCGGCGGCGAAACTGCTCGTCACCCGCTACCTCGAGGGCAGCCTCGCCCAGGGGACCACGGCTGAGCTCGACCCGCAGGTCCATCGCCAGGCCGGTGGGCTGTTGGCCCTGCTGCACCACCAGTCCGGGGTCGAGGACGCGGGGTGGGAGCGTGCGCAGCAGGCCAGGGCGCTGAGCTGGCTCGACCGGCCGCACCGCATCGACCCCGCCACCGCGCAGCGGCTGCGCGCGATCGTGCGGGCCTGGCCGACGCCGACGGTGCGGCTCGTGCCGACCCATGGCGACTGGCAGCCGCGCAACTGGCTCGTGCACGACGGCCAGGTGCGGGTCATCGACCTCGGGCGAGCCGCCCTGCGGCCGGCCTGGACCGACCTGGCGCGGCTCTCGGCGCAGCAGTGGCTCGTCGAGCCCCGTCTCGAGGCTGCCTGCCTGGACGGCTACGGCAGCGACCCGCGCGAGCCGGATGCATGGCAGCGCAACAGGATTCGTGAGGCGATCGGCACGGCAGTGTGGGCCCGCCAGGTCGGCGACGAGCCGTTCGAGCAACAGGGCCACCGGATGATCGCCCAAGCCCTGGCCGATCAGCCCTGACGTCGTCCGCCCATGGCGACGGTGAGCAGCACGGCCGCGTCGGTGACCGCCTCCAGTCCGTGCACGGCCGGCGGGATGACCAGCAGGTCGCCCTCGCGCCCGTCCCAGGTCACGTCCCCCGCGGTCAGCCTGACCCGCCCGGAGATGACCACCAGCGTCGCGTCGCCCGGGCTCTCGTGGTCACCCAGCGCGGTGCCCGCCGTGAGCGCGATGACGGTCTGGCGCAACGTCTTCTCGTGGCCGCCGAAGACGGTGCTCGCGGCCCGGCCCTGCGAGCTCCGGGCGGCCTTGGCCGCCAGCTCGCGGGCGGTTGCGTCGAGACTGAGCTTGTCCACGGCTCAGCCCTCCCCGTCCTGGCCCATGGCGCCGAGCGCGATCGAGGCGTGCGCGTAGGCCGCCCCCGCGCGCATCTCGGCAGCCACCCAGACCGCCTCCATGAGCTGCTCGGGGGTGGCTCCCTTGCGCAGCGCCAGCTTGGTGTGGCCGGCGATGCAATAGGGGCACTGGGTCACGTGGGCCACGGCCACCGCGATGATCTGCTTGGTCGGCTCGTCCAGCGCGCCGGCCGCGAACACCGCCTGACTGAACGCCTCGAAGGCCTCGTGAGGTGCCGGCGCCAACTGCTTGCGCCGCCGGGCCTGCTGGGGGGTCGTCGGATGATAGAAGCCATCGCTCATCGCACACACTCCTTGTCGTGCTCGTGCCGGAGACCTAGCGGCCGGCCGGGACCATCGTTCGCGCCGCGGCATACGCATCGAGCGGGAGCAGCCCGCCGAGGTGGCGCACCGCGTCGAGCCCGGCCATCGAGGTCCCGTTGTCGAGCACGACCGGCAGGGCCGGCCGGCCGAGCCCGTGCCACGCCTCATCCCAGGACCGGATGCGCCGGTATGCCGCCCCGGTCACCGGTCCGCGGCTGGGGCTCACCGCGTAGCCGAACCGCCAGACGGGGTCGCAGGACGAGCCGGAGCGTTTCATCAGGGGGGCCAGCGGGATCCGGATGTCGTTGGGCACTCCGATGTTGGTGCGGCCTCGCCAGTGCAGCTCGAACAGCAGGGCGCGTACCTCGTGCTCGACGCGACTGCCGTAGGCCTCGGCGTAGGCCGAGCCGGCGGCCTCGGTGTTGGGCAGGCTCTTGGGCGCCTCGGGCAGCGCTGGCTCGTCGGCCACGAGCAGCTCGGCCAGGTCGTCTCGCTGGCCGGCCAACTCGTCCTGCTCCGGGACGGTCAGCGGCCGGCCACCGGCGGGCGACTCGGGATGCTGCTGCACGGTGCGCCAGTCGATGGGCACCCCGTCGGCCACGAGGAGGTCGGATCGCCGCGAGGCCAGGTAGCAGGCCGGGTTGATGAAGTCGGCGTAGACGATCATGATGCTCCATCCTCGATTCTCAGCAAATACTACACTTTCAACCGTATAAAATGTTCGCACGGCAGGAAGAGGTTGAGCGCATGGACGTCAGTGCAGCGGGCGGCGCCGGGAGCAGGGTCGCGACCGTGCTCGAGCAGGACCACCGGGTCATCGACGAGGGTTTCGCGGCGTTCGTCGCCACGGCCGAACAGGGCCGGGTCGACCGTGAGCCCTACGATCGGGCCGCCGAGGGCCTACGGCGACACATCTTCGTCGAGGAGGAGGCACTTTTCCCGCCGCTGCGGGCGGCCGGGCTGGTCGGTCCGGTGCTGGTCATGCTGCGCGAACACGGCGAGATCTGGGACCTGCTCGACACCCTCGACGGGCTGCTCGCCGGAGGTGGCGCCGGCCCCGACGACCTGCTGCCGGTGTGGCGCCGACTGGAGGACGTGCTGGCCCAGCACAACGTCAAGGAGGAGCGGATCCTCTACCCCGCAGCGGATCAGGCGTTGTCCGAGGTCGACCTCGACGACGTGCGGGCCGCCCTGCGGGACAGCGTGGTCCCGCAGGGCTGGGCCAGCGAGATGGCCGGCCGCAGCCGGTAGCGGCCGCCGCGGGGTCCGCCACCGGACGGCAGCCACCCAGCACCGTGGCGAGGTCCGCACCTATCTCACGGTGCGGCAGCTCTCACGGTGCGGCAGCTCTCACGGTGCCGCAGCTCTCACGGTGCGGCGGCTCTCACGGTGCGGCAGCCGGTTTCGATGGTCGAGCAGATCCGCGAGGCGGCCCGGCGGACCCTGGCGCACTACCCGGCTCAGGTGCCGCAGAAGGTCACGTAGTCGTCGGAGAAGCCGTCCGGTCCCGGCTCGGCGTAGCGCTCGAGCCCGGGTCGCTCGGTGAACGGGTCGCGCACCACCGCGAGCAACTCCTCGAAGGGTCCGAGGTCACCGGCCGTCGCCGCCGCGAGGGCCTGCTCGACCAGGTGGTTGCGCGGCAGGTATGCCGCGTTCGCGCCGTCCAGCGCCACCGCCAGCGCGGCGCGCTCCCCGGGATCCTGCGGGAGCAGGGCGAGCCAGCGCTGCTCCCAGGCGTCGTAGCGGGCCAGGTCACCGACCTCCCCGCGGACGGCGTCGCGGTCGCCGCGCACCACTCGGCCCAGCGCGCGGAAGGTGCCGGTCAGGTCCAGGCGCTCGGCCGCCAGGATCTCCAGCAGGTCGTCCACGAGCGGCTCGGCGACCGCGTCGGGCGCGACGGCCTCGGGGACGCCGAGTTTGGCGCGGAACCGCGTCAGCAGCGTCGCGGCGTACCGGGGGAAGAAGCCGTTGACCCGTCCGGTGGCTTCGGCGACCAGGGTCTCCGGCTCGCCGTCGGCCAGGGGCAGCAGCGCCTCGGCGAGCCGGGCCAGGTTCCACGCCGCGATCCCGGGCTGGGCGCGATAGCGGTAGCGACCGCCGGTGTCGATCGAGCTGAACACCGCGTCGGGGTCGTAGGCGTCGAGGAAGGCGCACGGCCCGTAGTCGATGGTCTCGCCGGACAGGGTCATGTTGTCGGTGTTCAT
>CAZYHR010000002.1:0-89573 GCA_964647395.1 uncultured Intrasporangiaceae bacterium
CCCCCCGGCCACGCCGACTTCGGTGGCGAGGTCGAGCGTGGCCCGTCCACGGTCGACGGCGTCGTCCTCCTCGTCGACGCCTCCGAGGGGCCGCTGCCGCAGACCCGCTTCGTGCTGCGCAAGGCGCTGGCCGCCCGGCTGCCGGTCGTGCTGTGCGTCAACAAGGTCGACCGCGCCGACGCCCGGATCGCCGAGGTCGTCGACGAGGTCTACGAGCTGTTCATGGACCTGCTCGAGGGCTCCGACGACCAGCGTCACCACGACCAGGCCCTGGAGTTCCCCATCGTCTACGCCTCGGCCCGGGCCGGCCGGGCCGCCCTGGAGCGCCCGGCCGACGGCGGGCAGCCCGGCCATCCCGACCTCGAGCCGCTCTTCGCAACCATCATGCAGACCATCCCGGCCCCCACCTACGACCCCGCGGCCCCGCTGCAGGCGCACGTGACCAACCTCGACTCGAGCAGCTTCCTGGGCCGGCTGGCGCTGCTGCGCGTGCACAACGGCTCGATCCGCAAGGGCCAGCAGGTCGCCTGGATCCGCCGGGACGGCTCGACCAGCCGGGTCAAGGTCACCGAGTTGCTCATGACCGAGGGCCTGGAGCGCAAGCCGCTGCCGCCCGACCAGCCCGCCGGCCCGGGCGACATCATCGCCATCGCCGGCATCGACGACATCATGATCGGCGAGACCCTCGCCGACGCCGACGACCCCCGGCCGCTGCCGCTCATCACCGTCGACGAGCCCGCGATCTCGATGGTCATCGGCACCAACACCAGCCCGATGGCCGGCCGGGTCCGCGGCGCGAAGGTCACCGCCCGCCTGGTCAAGGATCGGCTCGAGCGCGAACTGGTCGGCAACGTCTCGCTGCGGGTCCTGCCGACCGAGCGGCCGGACGCCTGGGAGGTCCAGGGGCGCGGTGAGCTGGCCCTGGCGATCCTCGTCGAGCAGATGCGCCGCGAGGGCTTCGAGCTCACCGTGGGCAAGCCCCAGGTGGTCACCAAGCAGATCGACGGCGCTCTCCACGAGCCGATGGAGAGGCTCACCGTCGACATCCCGGAGGAGTTCCTCGGCACGGTCACCCAGCTCATGGCGGCCCGCAAGGGGCATCTGGCGCAGATGACCAACCACGGCACCGGCTGGGTGCGGATGGAGTTCGTCGTGCCCTCCCGGGGGCTCATCGGCTTCCGCACCGAGTTCCTCACCGAGACCCGCGGCACCGGCATCGCCCACCACGTCTTCGACGGGTATGCCGCCTGGGCCGGCCCGATCTCGACCCGCCTGAGCGGGTCGCTCGTCGCCGACCGGTCCGGGTCCGCGACCTCCTACGCGATGTTCAACCTGCAGGAGCGCGGCACCCTGTTCGTCGAGCCGACGACCGAGGTCTACGAGGGGATGATCGTCGGCGAGAACTCCCGCGCCGACGACATGGACGTCAACATCACCAAGGAGAAGAAGCTCAGCAACGTGCGCTCGTCCACCGCCGAGGTGCTCGAGCGGCTGGTCCCGCCGCGGCGGCTGTCGCTGGAGCAGTCGCTGGAGTTCTGCCGCGAGGACGAGTGCGTCGAGGTCACCCCCGAGGCGGTGCGGATCCGCAAGGTGGTCCTGGACCAGGTCGACCGGGCCCGCACCGCGGCCCGCGCCCGCAACGCCGCCAAGGGCTGACCGAGCGGGCCCCGGTCCCGGTCACGATCCGGAAACGCGCCGTCCGCAGTGTTCCGATCACGCTCAGGTCGGTCTAAGGTGTGGCACGGCCCACAGCGGTTGTGGGCCGGGACACATCGGGAGGCCACGGCATGTCGCTCGTCCCGGGTCAGCCGGAGGCCACCGACGGCGCCACCGTCGTCGACACCACCCAGGTGACCGACGACCCGGACCTGGACGAACTGGGCGCCGACGAGGTCCTGGACGACCAGTCGGTGGCGGTGCAGGGCCGCACCCCGTGGCAGATCGTCCGCTCGCGGCTGGTGCGGGACAAGGTGACGATGACCGCTCTGGTCGCCTCGATCGTCTTCGTCCTGCTCGCGGTGACCTCCCCGATCATGCAGAACCTGGGCTGGCTCGATCCCTACCGCACCCACCCCGAGCTGGTCACCGGCATCGGCTCGCTGCCGACCGGCCCGATGGGCGGCATCTCCCGGGACCACTGGCTGGGTGTCGAGCCGGGCACCGGGCGAGACCTGTTCTCCCGCATCGTCGCCGGCATGACGACCTCGCTGACCGTCGCCCTGCTGGCCACCATCTTCGCCGTCCTGGTCGGCACCACCCTGGGCATCATCGCCGGCTACTCCCGCGGCCGGGTCGACTGGTTCATCAGCCGGCTCATGGACCTCGTGCTGAGCTTCCCGAGCGTGCTCATGCTGCTGTCGCTGGCGCCGATCATGCGCGAGCGGGTCGCCACCCTGCTCGGCACCGACGCCGCCGACCCCAAGGCGACGATCGTCTTCATGGCCATCGTGCTGGGCTTCTTCGGTTTCCCGCTGTTCGCCCGCATCATCCGCGGCCAGGTGCTGTCGCTGCGCGAGCGCGAGTTCGTCGAGGCGGCCAAGTCGCTCGGTGCCCGCCCCGGGCGCATCTACTTCAAGGAACTGCTGCCCCACCTGTGGGCGCCGATCCTGGTCTACACGACACTCGTGCTGCCGCAGAACATCGCAGCCGAGGCCGCCCTGGGCTTCCTCGGGGTGAGCGTCCCACCGCCGACCCCGTCGCTCGGCGCCATCCTCAACGACTCGGTCGTCTACGCCATCCCCGACCCGGCCTACTTCATGTTCCCCGGCCTGGTCGTCTTCCTCATGGTCCTGTCGTTCAACCTGCTCGGCGACGGGTTGCGCGACGCCCTCGATCCCAAGGCGGGCCGGTCGTGACCGGCCGCCCGCGGCATACCCCATCGGTATGCCGCCCGACCACCTTCCCGGGACAACCGTCCCGGGGGGGGCACCCCCGCGTCTCGCGCGGCGGGTCCAGCACACAAGGAGATCGCATGATGCGCACGAAGAAGGGCGCGATCACCGTCGCGCTCGGCGCCATGGTGGCGATGACCGCCGCGGCGTGCTCGAGCGGTGGGTCGACGAGCCCCGCCACGACCGGAGCCGGCGGGGGCGCCAGCGCCGCCGGGCAGAAGGGCGGCACGCTCTTCCTGCTCACCACCGGCCCCAAGGAGCACTGGGATCCCCAGCGGATGTACATCGGTGCCGACATCGAGTTCGCCAGCCGGGTGTTCGCCCGCACGCTGACCACCTATAGCGCCGACAAGGACCCCAAGCTGGTCCCCGACCTGGCCACCGACCTGGGCACCCAGTCCGACGGCGGCAAGACGTGGAAGTTCACCATCCGCGACGGCGTCAAGTGGCAGGACGGCCAGGACGTCAGCTGCGAGGACATCAAGTACGGGATCTCGCGCACCTACGCGCAGGACATCATCACCGGTGGCCCCAACTACGCGATCACCTTCCTGGACATCCCGACCAAGAAGAGCGCCGAGGGCAGCGACGTCTCGGCCTACGAGGGTCCGTACAAGGGCACCGGCCAGGACCTCTACGACAAGGCGGTCTCCTGCGAGGGCAAGACCATCACCTTCAAGTTCAAGACCCCGTGGACCGACTTCAACCAGGCTGCGACCTTCCCGGCCTTCGGCGCCTTCCGCAAGGACAAGGACAAGGGCGCCCAGTCCGACTACGAGATCTTCTCCAACGGCCCCTACCAGCTCGAGGGTGCTGCCTACGACAAGGACAAGGGCGGCACGTTCGTGCGCAACCCCAACTGGTCGGAGGCCAGCGACACGCTGCGCAAGGCGCTGCCGGACAAGATCACCGTCGTCGAGGGACTGACGACCGAGGTCATCTACCAACGGCTCATCGCCGACTCCGGTGACGACCAGGCCGCCGTGACCAACCTGTCGGCTCCGCCCGCCCAGCTGGCCCAGATCGCCGGCAACCCGGCCGTGCAGGGCCGCTCGGTCAACGTGCCGGCGCCCTACGTCGACTACGTGCAGCCCAACGTCACGACGCCGGCGTTCAGCAACGAGAAGGTCCGGCAGGCCTTCGCCATGGCGACCAACCGGCAGGCCTATGTCACCGCCCACGGCGGCCCGACGGTCATGACACCGACCCAGGCGATGTGCAACAAGGAACTGGCCTGCTTCAAGGACTTCAACCCCTTCAACACGCCGGACACCGGTGACCCCGAGGGTGCCAAGAAGGTCCTCACCGACGCCGGCGTGACCATGCCGGTCAAGGTCACCGTCGTCTTCCGCGACCGGGGCGCCTACGGCAAGGCCTTCGCCGCGCTCAAGGAGACCTGGGACAAGGGTGGCTTCGACGTGACCCTCGAGCCGCTCAAGGCGCAGGGCTACTACTCGACGATCCAGAGCCCGGCCAGCAAGGGCAAGGACGCCTTCCAGGGCGGCTGGGGTGCCGACTGGCCGTCGGGCTCGACGGTGCTGCCGTCACTGTTCGACGGGCGCGTCAACATCAGCGCCGGTGGGTCGGGCCAGGACTACGGGTACTTCAACGACCCCGAGGTCAACAAGAAGATCGACGAGACCTACCTCATCGCCGACTCCGCCGCTCGCGAGAAGGCGTGGGGCGACATCGACGAGATGATCGTCAAGAAGGTCGGCGTCGTGCCGCTGACCAACCAGAAGTTCACCTTCACCTACGGCTCGAAGGTCAAGGGCTTCCAGACCAACTCCCAGCTCGGCGGCTACGTCGACCTCGCCACCATCGCGGTCGGGTAACCCCAGAGCCACGTCATCCCGTTGGCTGCCCGCCCCGCTCCGTGCGGGGCGGGCAGCCGCCGGACCGGAGCAGCGAGAGGCGGGTGAAGCCCCCACGGGGGCCCGAGGATGTTCTTCTACATCGTGCGACGACTGATCTCGGTCGTGCTCATGCTCGTCATCATCAGCATCACCACCTTCCTGCTCTTCTTCGCCACCCCCGAGGACCCGGCCCGGCTCACCTGCGCCAAGAACTGCACCCCGGCGGTCATCGAGGGCAACCGCAAGGCGCTCGGCTACGACAAGCCGCTGCCGGTGCAGTACCTCAACTTCCTCAAGGGCCTGGTCCAGGACCGCAAGTACCCCGACGACCCGGCCATGCAGGCGGCCTCGCCGCAGATCGTCGTCACCTGCCACGCGCCCTGCCTGGGCTACTCGATGTTCCGGCAGCAGCCGGTGACCGACGTCATCAAGACCGGGCTGCCGGTCTCCGCCTCGATCGCCGTCGCCGCCTTCCTGCTGTGGATGGTCGTCGGCATCGTCGGCGGCATCATCGCGGCGCTCAACCGGGGTCGCTGGCTCGACCGGGCCATCGTCGGTCTGGCCCTGGTCGGCTTCTCGCTGCCGAGCTTCTTCATCGGCTTGGTGCTGCTGACCTTCGTCGCCATCCGCTGGCAGATGGTGCCGATCCCCAAGTACACGCCGCTCACCGAGGACCCGATGCTGTGGGCCCAGGGGCTGGTGCTGCCCGCCCTCACCCTGGCCTGCATCTTCGCCGCGTCCTATGTCCGGCTCACCCGGGCGTACATGCTCGAGACGATGTCCGAGGACTACATCCGCACCGCCCGGGCCAAGGGCGTCAAGGAGGCCTCCGTCGTCCGCCGGCACGGGCTGCGTGCCGCGCTGACCCCGATCGTCACCGCCGCCGGCCTCGACCTGGGCGGCCTGCTCGGCGGGGCGGTCATCACCGAGCAGGTGTTCAGCTTCAACGGCCTGGGCAAGCTCGCCGTCCAAGCGATCATGGAGACCGACCTGCCGGTCATCGTCGGTATCGTTATCGTCGCCTCGACCTTCATCGTCACCGCCAACCTCGTCGTCGACATCCTCTACGGCGTCATCGACCCGCGCGTGCGCTACAGCTAGGAGGGCCGATGACGACCACCCCCACCACCCGCCCGGGCGCGGCCGCGCCGCCGGCCGGGGACACGGCATACCTCGACGTGCGCGACCTGCACGTGCACTTCCCGACCGACGATGGGCTGGTCAAGGCCGTCGACGGGCTGACCTTCGCCGTCGAGCGGGGCCGGACGATCGGCATCGTCGGCGAGTCCGGCTCCGGCAAGTCGGTGACCAGCCAGGCCATCCTCGGCCTGCACCGGCGCACCCGGGCGCGCGCCTCGGGCCAGATCTGGCTCGACGGCGAGGACCTCATGACGGTGAGCAACGAGCACCTGCGTGGGCTGCGCGGCAGCAAGATGGCGATGATCTTCCAGGACCCGCTGTCCGCGCTGCACCCCTACTACACGGTCGGCCGGCAGATCGTCGAAGGCATCCGGGTGCACCACGCCGACACGTCCAAGCAGGCCGCCAGGGAGCACGCCATCGACCTGCTCAAGCGGGTCGGCATCCCCAACCCGGCCAAGCGCGCCGACCAGTATCCGCACGAGTTCTCCGGCGGCATGCGCCAGCGGGCGATGATCGCCATGGCGCTGGCCAACAACCCGTCGCTGCTCATCGCCGACGAGCCGACGACGGCGCTCGACGTCACCGTGCAGGCGCAGATCCTCGACCTCATGCGCGACCTGCAGGCCGAATACCAGTCGGCGATCATCGTCATCACCCACGACCTGGGCGTCGTCGCCGAGATGGCCGACGAGATCCTGGTCATGTATGCCGGCAAGTGCGTCGAGCGGGGGCCGGTCGACGCCGTCTTCTACGAGCCCGAGCACCCCTACACCTGGGGGCTGCTGTCCTCGATGCCGCGGCTGGACCGCACCCGGCAGACCCGGCTCAACCCGGTGCCCGGCAACCCGCCCTCGCTGATCCACGTGCCGAGCGGGTGCGCCTTCAACCCACGCTGCCGGTTCCGCAGTGAGGTGCCCAACGACGCCTGCCGCATCGAGGTGCCCGAGCTCGAGCAGTGCGCGCCCGACCACCTGGTCCGCTGCCACATCCCCACCGAGCGGCGCCAGCAGCTGTTCGTCGAGCAGATCAAGCCGGTGCTGTCATGACCGAGACCAGCCGGACCAGCCCGACCATCGAGGCGCCGGCCGAGGACGCGAACCCGCCGCTGCTGCGGGTCACCGACCTGCGCAAGCACTTCCCGCAGTTCCGCCAGACCTTGATCAAGCGGCCGGACAACCCGGTCAAGGCGGTCGACGGCGTGACCTTCGAGGTGCGCGCCGGTGAGACCCTCGGCCTGGTGGGCGAGTCGGGCTGCGGCAAGTCGACGGCCGGCCGAACCCTGCTGCGGCTGCTCGAGCCGACCTCCGGGACCATCGAGTTCGAGGGCCGGGACATCACCCACGTCGCGGGTGGCGACCTGCGTCGGCTGCGGCGCGAGATGCAGATGATCTTCCAGGACCCCTACGGCTCGCTCAACCCGCGCCAGACCATCGGGTCGATCATCGCCGCGCCGTTCGAGATCCAGGGCATCAAGCCCGAGGGGGGCACCCGCAAGACCGTGCAGGAACTCATGGCGCGGGTCGGGCTCAACCCGGAGCACTACAACCGCTATCCGCACGAGTTCTCCGGCGGCCAGCGTCAGCGCATCGGGGTGGCCCGAGCCGTCGCGCTCCGGCCCAAGCTCGTGGTCTGCGACGAGCCGGTGTCCGCGCTCGACGTGTCCATCCAGGCGCAGGTCGTCAACCTGCTCGAGGACATCCAGGATGAACAGGGCCTGGCCTATGTCTTCATCGCCCACGACCTGTCGGTCGTGCGGCACATCTCCGACCGGGTCGCCGTCATGTACCTCGGCAAGATCATGGAGGAGGCCGACCGGGACACGCTGTACGAGTCGCCGTTGCACCCCTACACCCATGCGCTGCTGTCCGCCGTGCCGATCCCCGACCCGCGCAAGAGCGAGGAGCGCGAGCGGATCCTGCTCAAGGGCGACCTGCCCAGCCCGCAGAACCCGCCCAGCGGTTGCGTCTTCCGCACCCGCTGCCCCAAGGCCCAGCAGCGGTGCGCGGACGAGGTGCCCGAGGTGCGCGAGCTGACGCCCGGGCACCGGGTCGCGTGTCACTTCCCCGAGGAGCGTACGGTCTTGTCATGAGCCGGCTGCTCTTCGTGCACGCCCATCCCGACGACGAGACGCTGGCCACCGGTGTGACGATGGCCCACTACGTCTCCCGCTGCCACGAGGTAGCCGTGCTGACCTGCACGGCCGGCGACGAGGGCGAGGTCATCCCACCCGAGCTGGCGCATCTCGACGCGGCCCACGACGATACGTTGGGGCAGTTCCGGCGCGGCGAGCTGGCCGCCGCGATGGCGCGACTGGGCGTGACGCGGCATACCTTCCTCGCCCCGGACGGTGACGGTATGCCGCGGTGGCGCGACAGCGGCATGGCCGGCTCGCCGTCGGCGAGCCACCCGCGAGCCTTCGTCGGGGCGGACCCGGGCGAGGCGGCCGAGGCGATGGCGGCGGCGCTGCGCGAATTGCGCCCGGACGTGCTGGTCACCTATGACGAGCAGGGCGGGTACGGGCATCCGGATCACATTCAGACCCGACGGGTGACGATGGCCGGGCTGGCGCTGCTGGCCGAGGACGAGCGGCCGGGGCGGGTCTACGAGATCGTCACCCCGCGCTCCTGGGTGGCCCAGGACCGGGCCTGGCTGGCCGAGCACGTCACTGCCGACCGGGGGTTGCACGTGCCGGCGGCCGACGAACCGGTCTCGGTGTCGACGGTGGCTGACGATGTCGTCACCCATGTCGTCATCGACGAGGTGGCGCGGGACCGGCAGGCCCATGCGCTCGGGGCCCACCGCACCCAGGTGACGGTCCACGAGGGGTGCTGCTACTCGCTGTCCAACGACATCGCGCACCGGCTGCCCGGGCGGGAGGCCTTCGTCCGGATCGATCCGGTCGACGGTCGGCGGATGCGGTGTCGCCGCGAGGTCGTCGAAGGCGAGCACTGGCACCGGGGGCTGCTGCCGGAGGAGCGGTGAGCGCCGGCGGTCGCCTCGTGGGGCGGCGGGTCGGTGCGGGCCTGCTGGCCAGGGTGGGCCGGTGAGGCGATGACGGTCACCGAGGCGCAGTTCCGCGCCGCGATGGGACGGCTCGTCAGCGGGGTGGTCGTGGCCAGCTGCCGGCAGGGCGGGCAGGACCACGCGACGACGCTCACCTCGCTGACGTCGGTCTCGCTGGAGCCGATGCTCGTGCTGGCCTGCCTGCACGCGGAGTCGCGGTTCGGTGACGCGGTCCTGCAGGTGGGGCAGTGGGCGGTCAGTGTGCTCGGGGCCCCCGCCCGGCCGGTGGCGCACTGGCTGGCCGATCCGGGCCGGCCGGTCGTCGGCCAGCTCGAGCGGGTCCCCCACCACCGCGGGCCGGTCACCGGAGCCGCGCTCCTCGACGGGGCGCTCGCCACCCTGGAGCTGCGGACCTGGGCCGTCCACCCGGGCGGCGACCATCGCATTGTCGTCGGCGAGGTGGTCGGTCTCGAGCTGCCCGACGAGGTTCCCGCCGCGCTGACCCACTATCGGGGCGGCTTCGGGGCGCTCGCCTGAGCGGTGCTGCCCCCGGGTGGGTGCCGCGCACCGGACCGGGACCTGCCGGTCCTGGCGGAGTCGCCTGGCCCCGACCCTGCGGCAGCAGGGTGCGCGCGGCGGTCAGACCCCTCGGTTATCGTGGAGCCCGATCCAGCGGCTGCCTCGGCTGCCCGGGCACCGACATGACGACCGAACTCACGAGGAGCACGATGGCGCAGCGGCGGGAGCGGGGGCGCATCGCGCTGCGGCTGATGTTGGCGGTCGTCGTGCTCGGCGGCGCCTATCTGGCGGTGGCCTGGTGGGCCGGCCGCGCGATTCCATCGTCGGTCAACGTCGAGGGCGTGAGCATCGGCGGACTGAGCCACGACCAGGCGGCCGACCGGCTCGCCAAGGAACTCGGCCCGCGCGCCAACGCCTCAGTGAGCGTCACCACCCCCAACGGCGGCCCGACGCTGACCATCGACCCCGCCACCGCCGGGCTGTCCCTCGACATCGACGGCACCCTCGACGGGCTGGTCAGCTACAGCCTCGACCCGCGCAACATCTGGGCCAAGCTCGCCGGCCACGTCGACCGGCCGGTCAAGACCATCGTCAACCGCGACACGCTCACCGCCGTACTCACCGAGAAGGCCGCGGCGGTCCGCGTCGCACCCACGGAGGGCTCGGTGTCGGTCGCCGACGGCACCGTCAAGACCACCCCGGCCACCGAGGGCTCCGAGGTCGCCGTCAACGAGGCCGTCGACGCGATCGCGACCAACTGGCCCCGCCGGCCCAGCGTCCCGACCAGCGTGCGCAGCATCGCCCCCGCGGTGCCGCAGTCGGCCATCGACGACGCCGTGCGCACCTTCGCCACCCCCGCGATGTCCGCCCCGGTGAGCATCGTCGTCGGCGACCGGACCGCGGCGCTGGCACCGGCGGCCTACGGGGCCACCATCACCTTCCCGGCAGAGGGCGGCAAGCTCGTGCCGACGATCGACGACGAGGCCGTGCGCACCGCGGTCCTGCAAGCGACCGCGTCCTTCACCACCGCCCCCAAGGACGCCCGCATCACGCTCGACGGCGGCAGCCCGACGGTCGTCCCGTCGGTCGACGGCGTCGCGGTCGACGTGGCCCAGGCCCCCCAGTTGTTCCGCGCGGCGGTCACGACGACCACCCCGGCGCAGCGCACGATCACCCTGCCGACCACCGTCGCCAAGCCCTCGCTCACCACCGAGGCCGCCCAGGCCCTGGGCGTCAAGGAGGTCGTCGCGTCGTTCGACTCGGTCTTCCCCAACGACGGCCCGCGCACCCAGAACATCATCATCGCCAGCCGCACCATCAACGGCACCCTGCTCAAGCCCGGCGACACCTTCAGCATGAACGGCATCCTCGGCCAGCGCACCGTCGCCAAGGGCTACGGCGAGGCCAACGTCATCGTCAACGGCCGGCTCACCAAGGGCGTGGGCGGCGGCATCAGCCAGGTCTCGACGGTGCTCTACAACCTGTCCTGGTTCGCCGGCGCCGACCTCGTCGAGCACACGACCCACACCTTCTACATCTCCCGCTACCCGGCCGGGCGGGAGGCCACCGTGAGCTGGCCCGACGTCGACAACAAGTTCCGCAACTCGACCCCCTACGGCATGCTCGTCCAGCTCTACGTCTCCGGCAACACCGTGCACGGGCGCATTTGGAGCACCAAGCACCTCGACGTCCAAGCGGTCGCCGGGCCACGGGTCAACCAGACCCAGCCCCGCACCATCACCGACGGCCGGCCGCGCTGCGTCGCGCAGAGCCCGGTGCCCGGCTTCGACATCACGGTGACCCGGGTCATCAGCCGCGGCGGCCAGGTCGTCAAGCGCGAACCGGTCTTCACCCGCTACCTGCCCGAGGACCGGGTCGTCTGCACCGGCTGAGCACCAGCTGAGGTGCCCGCCCCAGCCACAGCCGCGTTGCTCACTCGGCCAGATAGACGTGCCCGTGGTGCGCCGTGAACCCCAGGGCCGCGTAGGCCGCCCGGGCACCCTCCTCGGACCGGGGCACCTGCAGGTAGACCCGGGGCATGTGGTGATCCTTGGCCAGGTGGGCGATCGTGGCCACCAGCGCCGTGGCCAGCCCCTGACGCCGGTGCTCCGGGTCGACCCACATGCCGTGGATGCCGGCCCAGCCCGGCGCGATCGACATCCGGGCGATCGCGCGAGGGCGTCCGGCCGGGCCGCCGGGCAGCGAGAGGAACAACTGCCCCGCCGACCCGGTCAACACCCCCTCGGTCACCCCCGGACGGATCGGGCGATAGGCCGCGAAAGCCGTCAACCAGGGCAGGGTCAGCGCGGCGTCCACGGTGACCCCCGGTAGCTCCGCGCGCAGCGCGGGCAGGTCGCGAGCCGCGGCGGTGAGGGTCAGCGTCGGGGTGTCGGCGGTGAGCCCGTCGGCCAGCAACAGCGCCGGCAACGCGCCCGCGAACGGCGCCCCGGCCACGTCCGTGACCAGGCAGAACCGCGCCGGCAGGCCGCGAGCGGCATACCACTGACGCGCGACCCGCACCGCCTGGGGCAACGCGAGGCCCGGCTCACCGGTCGTGAGCACCGAATTGCCGCGCGCCGAGAACCCCGCCGACGCCCGCAGCAGCCAGTCGCCCAGCCGGTCGGTCTCCAGCGCCGGCCACCCGTCGACCATGACCTGCTCGAGGTCGGCGATCTCACGGTCCATGGCGCTCCTGTCGGGCTCGTCGGGTCACCCCCGAGGGCGGCCGGGACCCCCGGGATCCGGCGAGGGACCACCCTACGGGCCGCACGCCGGACCGGCTCGGCAGGGCGGCATACTAGGAGGATCACCACGAGGCTCCGCTAGGAGGACCGCCCACCATGACCTACGTCATCGCCCAGCCGTGCGTCGACCTCAAGGACAAGGCCTGCATCGAGGAGTGTCCGGTCGACTGCATCTACGAGGGCGAGCGGATGCTCTACATCCACCCGGACGAGTGCGTGGACTGCGGGGCGTGCGAGCCGGTGTGCCCGGTCGAGGCGATCTACTACGAGGACGACGTGCCCGCCGAGTGGGCCGACTACTACAAGGCCAACGTCGAGTTCTTCGACGACCTGGGCAGCCCCGGGGGCGCGGCCAAGCTGGGCCTGATCAACAAGGACCACCCGCTGGTGGCCGACCTGCCGCCCCAGGAGCACGACCACTGAGCGACCTCCCGTATGCCGCGCGGCTCACCCCGCCGGCCCTTCCCGACTTCCCGTGGGACTCGCTGCTACCGGCCAGGGCCGAGGCGGCGGCGCACCCCGACGGCATCGTCGACCTGTCCGTCGGCACCCCGGTCGACCCGACCCCCGCGGTGGTCCGCGACGCGCTGGTCGCGGCCGCCGACTCGCCGGGCTATCCGCTGACCGTCGGCACGAACGCCCTGCGCGAGGGGATCTGCGCATGGTTCGAGCGCCGGCGCGGCGTGCCCGGGCTCACCCCCGACATGGTGCTGCCGACGATCGGCTCCAAGGAACTCGTCGCCTGGCTGCCCACGCTGCTCGGCCTCGGGCCCGGGGACCGGGTCGGCATCCCGGCGGTGGCCTACCCGACCTACGACGTCGGGGCCCGGCTGGCCCGCGCCGAGCCGGTCGTCATCGACGGCACCGCGGCGGCCGGCCCACTGACCCCCTCGACGACACCCAAGCTGCTGTGGCTCAACAGCCCCAGCAACCCGACCGGCCAGATCCTGCCCGTCGAGCACCTGGCCAAGGTGGTCGCCTGGGCGCGGCGGCACGGCATCGTCGTCGCCAGCGACGAATGCTACGCCGAGCTCGACTGGCGCACCGACGCCGAGCGCCGCGCCGCCACCGGGGCCAACCGGCTGACGACACCGTCGCTGCTGGACCCACTGGTCTCCGGCGGCTCGGTCGAGGGGCTGCTGGCGGTCTACTCGCTGTCCAAGCAGAGCAACCTGGCCGGCTACCGGGCGGCGTTCGTCGCGGGCGACCCCGCCCTGGTCGGCATGCTGCTGGAGACCCGCCGGCACGCCGGCATGATGCTGCCCGGCCCGGTGCAGGCAGCGATGACCGTCGCGCTCGGCGACGACGCACACGTGCGCGAGCAGCGCGAGCGCTACGGCGTGCGCCGTGAGATCCTCCAGCCGGCCCTGCAGGCGGCCGGTTTCCGCATCGACCTCTCCCAGGCCGGGCTCTATCTGTGGGCCCGCCGCGACAGCGACCCGGACTGCTGGGCCAGCGTCGGCTGGCTCGCGCAGCGGGGCATCCTGGTGGCCCCGGGCGCCTTCTACGGGGTGGCCGGGCGGGGCCACGTGCGGGTCGCGCTGACCGCCTCGGACGAGCGCATCGAGGCGGCCGCCGCCCGGCTGGCCGACCCGGCCTGACCAGGCTCGGCGGCCGGCCCGGCAGCGGCCCGGTGGCGTCCCGCTGTCGGGAGCGACAGCCCACGCCGGTGCGCGCTCGGGTAACGTCCACATGACAGCCGCCGACGCCGAAAGGACACCACCGTGACCGAGTCCCAGACCCCGGCCGGACTGCTCACCGTCGGGGACACCCGCGTGGAACTGCCGATCGTCGCGGCCGCCGAGGGCGAGCCGGGCCTGCACGCCGGCAAGATCCTGTCGGCCACCGGCCATGTCTCCTACGACGTCGGCTTCGTCAACACGGCCGCCTGCCGCAGCGCGATCACCTTCATCGACGGCGACCAGGGCATCCTGCGCTATCGCGGTTATCCGATCGAGGAGATCGCCGAGCGGTCCAGCTTCGTCGAGACGTCCTATCTGCTCATCTACGGCAATCTGCCGACCGCCACCGAGCTGGCCGACTTCGAGCAGCGGATCGTCCGGCACACCATGCTGCACGAGGACCTCAAGAACTTCTTCAACGGCTTCCCCCGCGACGCCCACCCGATGCCGGTGCTGTCCTCCGCGGTCAGCGCGCTGTCGACCTTCTACCAGGACTCGCTGGACCCGTTCGACCCCGAGCAGGTGGAGATCTCGACGATCCGGTTGCTGGCCAAGCTGCCGACCATCGCCGCCTACGCCTACAAGAAGAGCATCGGCCAGGCCTTCCTCTACCCGGACAACTCCCTGAGTCTGCCGGAGAACTTCCTGCGGCTGACCTTCGGGGTCCGGGCCGAGCCCTACGAGCTCGACCCGGTCCTGGTCGCCGCGCTCGACCTGCTGCTCGTGCTGCACGCCGACCACGAGCAGAACTGCTCGACCTCGACGGTGCGTCTGGTCGGCTCGGCCCAGGCCAACCTCTTCGCCTCGGTGTCGGCCGGCATCAACGCGTTGTTCGGCCCGCTGCACGGCGGCGCCAACCAGGCGGTCCTGGAGATGCTCGGCGAGCTGCAGGAGTCCGGCGGGTCCCCCGAGGACTTCATGCGTCACGTCAAGGACAAGTCGTCCGGCATCCGGCTCATGGGCTTCGGCCACCGCGTCTACAAGAACTACGACCCGCGCGCCTCGCTGATCAAGAAGGCCGCCGACGACGTGCTCAACAAGCTCGGTGTCGACGACCCGCTGCTGGACCTGGCCCGCCGCCTGGAGGAGATCGCGCTCGGCGACGACTACTTCGTCGAACGGCGGCTGTATCCCAACGTCGACTTCTACACCGGGCTGATCTACAAGGCGATGGGCTTTCCGTCGAAGATGTTCACGGTCCTGTTCGCCCTCGGGCGACTGCCCGGCTGGATCGCCCAGTGGCGCGAGATGATCAGCGACCCGGAGACCAAGATCGGCCGGCCCCGCCAGGTGTACATCGGCGAGCCCGAGCGGCACTACGTGCCGATCGCCCTGCGCTGAGGGCGGGCTATCGCGCCACGGTGATGACCACTGCGGCGGCGCCGGCGGGGACGGCACCGCCGTCCGACCAGTTGCCTGGGTCGCGCGACCAGGTGCGCCCGCCGACCTCGACCCGCTCGACGTCCAGCGAGTCCGCGTGGGCGATCGCCCACGCCGCTACCGCCCAGGCGCGCGCCGCCGCAGCCTCGACCCGCACCGACCGGTCGGTGGCGGTGCCGGCCAGGCCGTGGTGGGCCCGCAGCGCCCCGACGACGGCAGCCGTCGACCCGGCCGACCCCTGCCGGGTCAGCTCGCAGGTCAGCGTCGCGGGTGCCGACCCGGTCAGCGCCGCGGCCAGCGCCCGGGCCTCGGACTCGTGCTGGGCGTACAACTGCGGATACGCGCTGCGCTGGACCGCCTGGGCGGCCTCGGTGAGCGGACGGGTCTGCCAGTCGCGGACGGTGACCAGCCGGTCGTAGAAGGCGCCCGCGGCATACACCGGGTCGAGGATCTGCTCGACGGTGCCCCAGCCCTGGCTCGGCCGCTGCTGGAACAGTCCCACCGAGTCCCGGTCGCCGTAACGCAGGTTGCGCAGCTTGGACTCCTGCATCGCCGTGGCGATCGCGATGGTCGCGGCCCGCTCGGGCAGCCCGCGGCGCATCGCCAGCGCCGCGATCACGGCGGCGTTGCCGGCCTGCTCCGGCGACAGTTCGGCGCGGTCGCCCGCGCTGGCCGCGATGCACGAGTCGGACCGGGCCACCCCCAGCAGGGTGCGAACCCCGAGGAACCCGGCGCCCAGCAGCGCGAGCACGAGCCCGGTGACCACGATCCGCCACACCCGGCGGGCCCGCCGCGAGGGCGGTCCGGTCTCGGCCAGGACCACCCGGCCGCCAGCGGTGCGCGGCATCGGATCAGTCGTTGGCGTGCAGCGCGGCGTTGAGCGCGATGCCGTGCCCGTCGCGAGCCTGGACGACGACGGCACCGGAGACCGAGTCGCGCAGGAACAGCAGTTGGCTCTGGCCGGACAACTCGCGCGCCTTGACGACGCTGCCGTCCGGCAGGGTGACCTTGGTACCGGCCGTGACATAGAGTCCGGCCTCGACCACGCAGTCGTCGCCGAGCGCGATGCCCAGGCCCGATTCGGCACCCAGCAGACAGCGCTTGCCGATGCTCACCCGCTCGGTGCCGCCGCCGGACAGCGTGCCCATCGTCGAGGCGCCGCCGCCGATGTCCGAGCCGTCGTCGACGACGACCCCCTGGCTGATCCGGCCCTCGATCATCGAGGTGCCCAGCGTGCCGGCGTTGAAGTTGACGAACCCCTCGTGCATGACCGTGGTGCCCGCGGCCAGGTGGGCGCCCAGCCGCACCCGGTCGGCGTCGCCGATGCGCACGCCCGCCGGCACGACGTAGTCGACCATCCGGGGGAACTTGTCGACGCCGTAGACGGTGACCGGTCCCCGCGCCCGCAGCCGGGCCCGGATGGTCTCGAAGCCGTCGACGGCGCACGGTCCGTGGTTGGTCCAGACGACGTTGGGCAGCACCCCGAAGATGCCCTCCAGGCTGATCGAGTTGGGCACCACGAGGCGGTGCGAGAGCAGGTGCAGGCGCAGATAGGCGTCGGCGACATCCACCGGGGGCGCGTCCAGGTCGATGGCCCGGGTGACGACCTCGGTGCGTATGCCGCGCGCGGGGTCCGTGCCCACCAGCGCCGCGAGTTCGGGGGCCGCCACGGCGTCCGGGGGCGGCGTGCCGAGGCCGGGCGCGGCATACCAGACCTCCAGCACCTGCCCCGACTCGGTGACGGTCGCGACCCCGATGCCCCATGCGCTGCGCTCATTCACGCGGCCCACCCTAACGGGGGCGTTTCGCGACCAGCCGATGAACCCGGGCGATGAACACTGGGCGTCCACCTGGTGCGCGCCCAGGGCAAGGGTGGTGCCGATCCGTCCGGGCCATTACCCTTGGGCAAGCGCCGCCGTGACCCCACCTGCCCTGCCGCCCTCGCGGGGCGTCCGGTCGACGCAGGAAGGTCCGAGACCTCATGAGCCTGGCGACCGACTGGAGGTCGGCCACCACCCACGTGCCCGTCGACGGCGGCAGGCTGCACGTGCACCGGCTCTCGGCCGCGGTGTCGCCCATCGCTCCCGCCGTCATCGCGCTGCACGGCATCACCGGCAACTCGCTGGCCTGGCTGCCGGTGGCCCAGTTGCTCACCGGGCGGCTCACCGTGTGGGCCCCCGACCTGCGCGGCCGCGCCGGCTCGCGTGAGGTGAGTGCCCCCTACGGGGTCGGCGCGCACGCCGACGACGTGGTCCGGCTGATGGACCACCTCGGGCTGGAGCGGGCGGTCCTGCTCGGGCACTCGATGGGCGCCTCGATCGGCAGTGTAGTCGCGGCCCGGCACCCCGAGCGGGTGCACGGGCTGATCATGGTCGACGGCGGCATCTATGCCGGTGGCCCGACCTGGCAGGACCACGACGCCTTCCTGCGTTTCGTCCTCGGCCCGGCCATCGAGCGGCTGTCGATGACCTTCCGCAACCTGGCCGAATACCTGGCGTTCTGGTCGGTGCACCCGGGGCTCGGGCCGAGTCTGCACGGCCCCTACCGGCACCTGATCCAGACCTATCTGGCCTACGACCTGATGCGGGTCGGCGACGTCTTCCGCTCGTCCTGCGTGCAGGAGGCGGTCAGCGCCGACGGCTCGAGCATGGCGGTCGATGCCGAGGTGCTCGCGGCGCCGTTCACCAGCCTGGCGGCCGGGGTCCCGATGCACCTCATGTGGGCCCCGCGCGGCGCCCTCAACCAGCCGATGGGCATCTACGGCGGCATGTGGCCCAGTTCCATCGACCTGCCCGACGGCCTGTCCACCGAGCGGGTGCCCGACACCAACCACTACACCGTGATCTTCGAGCCGCCGGCGGCGCGCCGCGTGGCGCACCGTGTGTTGGAGACCGCTGGACTGGTCGGCTGACGTATCGTCGGTTAAGCGGCCCGGACGGTCCGATCGGTCGATGTGAGCGGTTTCACTGGCTCCTTATCGTCGACAGTAAGGTCCGGGGTGCAGTCTGGCCCGGGTCAACGTCGACGGAGGGAGCGGGTGGTGATGGTCGCCGACCCACGCATCGATCCCGTCAACGCCTCGTTGGCCTGGCAACTGCAGACGACCTTCCCGGCGGCGCACCTCACCTACTTCTCCGACCCGCGCCTGCAGTTCGCGACCAAGGCGATCGCGGTGCCGACGCAGGTGCTCGTGCCGACCCGGCACGGCCCGATTCGCGCCCTGGTCTACAGCCCGCACATCGGAGACATCCGCGCGGCTGAGCGCGCCCGGCGCCGGCCGCCGGTGCACGTCCTCGTGCACGGCGGAGCCTTCATCATCCGGATGCCCGAGCAGGAGGACAACGTCGCCCGCTATCTGGCCTCGGAGGTCGGCTGCTACGTCGTCATGCCGGACTACAGCACGGCCCCCGAGGTCTGCTTCCCGGTCGCCGAGCACCAGGTTTACGACGTCTTCCGCTGGGTCCGGTCCAACGCCCGGCTGCGGGGCTGGGACGACACCCGCATGTCGGTCGGTGGGCCGAGCGCGGGCACCAAGCTGGCCATCGGGATCGTCCAGCAGTGCCTGACCGACCGGATCCCCGGCCCGGTGGCCCTGACCAGCGACTACGGCACCTGCGACCTGTCCCGCAGCGACCGCCGGCGGCCCTCGGAGTCGTCCAGCCCGGTGGTCACCCCGGCGCTGACCAAACTGATCCGGGCCACCTATTTCGCCGGTGCCGACCTCACCGACCCGCTCGTGTCGCCCTACTACGACGACCGGCTCGACAAGTTCCCACCGACCCTGGTGGTCACCGCGGAGTTCGACACGCTCAAGCACGAAATGCGCGAGTTCGCCGACGCGCTCGGCGCCGAGGGGGTGCCGGTGACCTATCGCGAGCTGCGCGGCGTCGACCACGGCTTCACCCACATGCTGCCGGTCTCCGCCGCCCACGAGGCGCTCGAGTTGCTCGGCGCGCACCTGCGCGGGGCGTTCGCCCTGGGGCTCATCTCGCACGCCGCCTGACCGGAGCACGCGCCGGGTCACCCGCCCGGGTCGCGCATCCCCTCGAAGGCGAGCGCCCAGACGGCGTCGGCCAGCCGGTCGATGTCCTGCGGCGTCGCCGGGCGGGCCCACTCGATGAGCGAGTTGACCATGCCGAAGAGCAGCCGGGCGGTCACCGAGGGGTCGATGTCGGGCCGCACGGATCCCTCGGCGGCGGCCTCCATGACCAGCCTGGCGCAGTACTGGTCGAAGGCTCGCCGCCGCTGCATGGCCCGCCGCTCGACCTCGGTGTTGCCGTGCACCCGCAGCAGCAGGGTGACGAACGGTTTGCGCTCGATGAGGACCGCGACGCTGCCCCGGATCAGGTGCTCGAGCCGATCGACGGCGCTGGCCCGCAGTTCGCGGCTCTGGGCCATCGCGTCGCCCAGGCCGTCCAGGGCCCGGTTGACCGCCAGATCGAGCAGTTGGTCCTTGCTGGACACGTGGTGATAGATCGCCGACTTGGAGATGCCCAAGCGCCGGGACAGATCCTCCATGCTCGTGCCGTCGAAGCCCTTCTTGTTGAAGACTTCCACCGAGGTGTCGAGCAGGCTGTCCAAGTCGTACCCCGGTCGGCCACGACGCCGGGGGAGGGACTCGGCCTCTGGCATGAGCATCAGTATGCTCACTTCCGGCGCCCCATGCGATGCTGGCGCCGTGGGTAACAGTACGTCCATGCAGTGAAAACCGCTGCTTCGTGGGCTTGGTTCACGGCCCAGGAGCAGGCACACTTACTGAACGAACGTTCAGTGCGACGACGATGTCCTCCCGAGGGTCGTTGTCGTATTGACGACGACCCGAGGGAGATTGCCATGCCCCACTCCGCCGCCTCGTCCTACTCGGTCGACGCGCTGACCATCGAGGATGGTCTGGACATCGCCATGTGGCGCACCCCGGGGCCGTGGGCCGTCGAGGACTCCTTGACCGACCCGCGACCGGACGAGGGCTACTGGGCGGTGCGCGACGGCAGCGGCGCACTGGTCGGCTACTGCGTCTTCGGCTCCAAGGCCCGCCCGATCGGGCTGCCGGCCAAGCCGGGCACCCTCGACGTCGCGATCGGCATGGCACCGCAGTACACCGGCCGGCACCTGTCGGGTGACTTCGCCCGGGCGGTCGTCCAGCGGGGCCGCGACGTCGCCGACGACCGCAAGCTGCGGTGCGCCGTCGCCCAGTGGAACGCCGTGGGACGGCACACGACCGAGGCCGCCGGCTTCAAGCTGGTCGGCATGCACGAGGTCAAGGGCGGCGCCACCACGGCCAACTACTACGTCTACGAGATGTGACGGGTGACGACCAGAGACGGGTGACGACCAGAGACCGTGTGACGCCAAGAGGCGCGAGATGTGCTGACCAGCGGCCGGGAGCGACCCGGCCGGTGCCGAACGACTAGGGGAGTGCGGGACAACGTGACCGACCAAGCTGACCTCTCGAGCGACGCCGACGACCCCACGGCCGCGCTGGCCGGCGTGGGGGTCGTCGGTGGCGGGACGATGGGATCCGGCATCGTCCACAGCCTGCTCGCGGCCGGCCTGACGGTCGTGCTCGTCGAGTCGGACGAGGCGGCGCTGAGCCGGGCCGGCGGCCTGGTGCGCGCCAGCCTGCAGGGCGCCGCCGACCGGGGCAAGCTGGCCCAGGGGCAGAGCGTCGACGGGCTGCTGACCCAGCTCACCGAGACCACCGACCGCAGCCGGCTGCGCGGGTGCGGGCTGGTCATCGAGGCGGTCCCGGAGATCCTCGACCTCAAGCGCACGCTGCTGGCCGACGTCGAGGGCTACCTCGACCCCGACGCGGTGCTCGCCACCAACACCAGCTCACTGTCGCTGGAGCTCATCGGCGAGTCGCTGCAGCGGCCGGGTCGCTTCCTGGGCACCCACTTCTTCAACCCGGTGCCGGTGCAGAAGCTGCTCGAGATGGTCCGCACCGACCGGACCGACGAGGACGCCCTTGCCCTGGTCCGGGCCCTGGGCGCCCGGCTCGGCAAGACGGTCGTCGAGGTCCGCGACTCGCCCGGCTTCGCGACCAGCCGGCTGGGCGTGCTGGTCGGCCTCGAGGCGATCCGGATGGTCCAGGAGGGCGTGGCCTCCCCGCAGGACATCGACACGGCGATGGAGCTGGGCTATCGCTACCCGATGGGCCCGTGCCGGCTCGGCGACCTGGTCGGCCACGACGTGCGGCTCGGCATCGCCGAGTACCTCGCCTCGACCCTCGGGCCCCGCTTCGACCCGCCGCAGCTGCTGCGGGACATGGTGGCCGAGGGCAAGCTGGGCAAGAAGAGCGGGCAGGGCTTCTACACGTGGAGCTGATCACCGTCCGCCGCGACGGCCCGATCACGCTGATCGGCCTGGACCGGCCCGAGAAGCTCAACGCCCTCGACCAGGCGCTGTGTGACGAGCTGACCCAGGTGCTGACCGAGATCAGGCACGAGCCGGCCATCCTCGTCATCCACTCGACCACGCCCGGCATGTTCGTCGCGGGCGCCGATATCGCCGAGCTGCTCGAGCGCGACGCCGAGATCGGCATGCGAGGGGTCAACGCGACCCTCTTCGAGCTGCTCGAGGCCCATCGGTGGCCCACCGTCGCGGCCATCGACGGCCCGGCCCTGGGCGGGGGCTGCGAGCTGGCCCTGGCCTGCGACCTGCGGGTGGCCTCCGACCGGTCCAAGTTCGGCCAGCCCGAGCTCGGGCTGGGCATCCTGGCCGGGGCCGGCGGCAACTGGCGGCTGGCCCAGGCGGTCGGCCTGCCGATGGCCCGCCGACTGCTCTACACCGGCCGCGTCCTCACCGCGGCCGAGGCCGAGCAGGCCGGCCTGGTCGACCAGGTGACCTCCCCGGACGAGGTCGTCGACGCCGCGGTCGCCCTGGCCCGGCAGATCGGCAAGCAGTCGTGGCGGGCGCTGGAGCTGACCAAGGTCGCGCTGCGCCTGCACCGGCCCGCCACGACCCTCTACGACATGACCGCTCAGGCCCTGCTCTTCGAGAGCGAGGACAAGAAGGCCCGGATGCGGGCCTTCCTCGACGAGCGAGCCCGACGCCGCGCCGAGCGCGAGGCCCGGGCCGCCCACACCCCGGAAGGATGACATGACCGAGAGCACTGCAGAGGGCCAGGTCGTCCGCTACAGCGTCACCGACGCGGCGGCCGAGATCGTCCTGGACCGTCCCGCCCAGCTCAACGCCATGACCGACGCCATGGTCGAGCAGCTGCACGCCGCCCTGGACCGGCTCGAGGCCGACGGGGCCCGCGCGCTGCTGGTCCGCGCCGAGGGCCGCGGCTTCTGCGCCGGCCGGGACCTGGCCGGGGCCAAACCGGGACAGGAGGACGGCGGGCAGGTCCTGCTCGACATCTTCAACCCGCTGATGCGCCAGGTCGCCGGGCTGAGCATCCCGACGGTCGCCGCCGTCCAGGGCGCCTGTCTGGGCACCGGCCTCGGCCTGGCGCTGGCCTGCGACGTCATCCTCGCCGCCGACAACGCCAAGTTCGGCTCGCCGTTCGGCAAGATCGGCGCCGTCCTGGACTCCGGCGGTCACAAGGCCTTCGTCCAGCGGCTCGGCCCGGCGGTCGCGATGGACCTCATCTACTCGGGCCGGTTCCTGTCCGGCGCCGAGGCGGCGGCCGCCGGCCTGGTCTCCCGAGCCGTCCCGGCCGACGATCTCACCGAGACCGCCCGCGCCTACGTCGCCGTCCTGGCCAAGGGGCCGGTGCTGGCCTTCGCCGAGTCCAAGCGACTGGTGCGCGAGGTCAGCGACACGGCGATCGACCTGGACCGCATCCTCGACCTCGAGGCGGGCGCGCAGACCCGCGCCTCGCGGACCAAGGACTACACCGAGGGATTCACGGCGTTCCTCGAGCGCCGTGAGCCCCTGTTCCGCGGGGAGTGACCCGTGCCGCTTCTCGAACGCCCTGACGCACAGATCTGGTGGGAGTCCCGCGGCACCGGGTCCCCGCTGCTCGTCCTGCAGGGTCTCGGCGACCCCTCCGACGCCACCTGGCGGCTGATGCCGGCGCTGACCGCGCGGCATACCGTGCTGCTCGTCGACAACCGCGCGGTGGGGCGCAGCTCGATCCCGCACCGCGACTTCACCATCGACGACATGGCCCGTGACGCCGCCGCCGTGGTTGAGCAGGCGGGGCTGGGCCCGGCCCATGTCATCGGCTTCTCGATGGGCGGGCTGATCGCCCAGGAGCTGGCCCTGCGGCATCCCGAGCTGGTCCGCAGCCTCACCCTGGCCTGCACGTCACCCGGTGGCCGGGACGCGACACCGATGAGCCGGCGGGTGGCGCACATCTTCAACGACCCGCACACGCTGACCTCGCCGGCGCGGGCCGCGGTGATGTATGCCGCCGCGACCTCGGCCATGGCGATCCACGCCGACGCGCACATGCGGCTGTCGCGGCCGACGACCCACCTCGGCTACGCCAAGCAACTGCTCGCGGTGGCTCGTTACGGCGGGTGCCTGCGCCGGCTGCACCACCTGTCCTGTCCGACCCTCATCGTGCACGGCACCAAGGACCTCATCGTCCCGGTGCACAACGCCGACCTGCTGCACGCGCGGGTGCCGCACGCGCAGATCTGCAAGGTGCGCGGGGCCGGTCACATGCTGACGACCGACGCGACCGACGAGTTGCTCAACCGGCTGCTCACCTTCGCGGCCAGTTCCGACACGCCGGTCGCGCCGGGCCGGGCGACCGCGCTGCCGGGGAGAGCTGGATGATCCGCAGCACCATGCAGGACGACTCCCCGCTGACCGTGGGAGCCATCCTGCGGCACGCGGAGTCGCTGCACGGTGAGGTCGAGTTGCGCGCCTTCGACGGCTCCCGCGTGCACCGCACCCGCTACGCCGAGGTCGCCGACCGGTCCCGGCGGCTGGCCGGGGCGTTGCGGGCCGCCGGGGTGCGCGAGGGCGAGGCGGTCGCGACCTTCTCGTGGAACACCCAGCCGCACCTGGAGTGCTATCTGGGCATCCCGATCTCCGGGGCCGTGCTGCACACCGTCAACCTGCGGCTGTTCCCCGATCAGGTCGCCCAGATCATCGACGACGCCGCCGACCGGGTGCTCGTCGTCGACGCCTCGCTGTGGGACACCATCGCCCCGGTGCTGCCGCAGCGGTCGTCGCTGCGGCTGGTGGTCACCACCGGCGGGCTGGACCCCGCCGTCGTCACCGCGGCCGTCCCCCGGGTCGAGGCGGTGACCTTCGACGACCTGGTGGCCAGCGCCGAGCCCTATGCCGGCGACGTCGCCGACGAACGGGCCGTTGCGTCGATGTGCTACACCAGCGGCACGACCGGCAGCCCCAAGGGTGTCGCCTACAGTCACCGGTCGGTGTGGCTGCACGCGATCGCCAACCTCACCGCGGCCGGCTTCGGCATCGGCGAGGCCGACCTGCTGCTGCAGGTGGTACCGATGTTCCACGTCAACGGGTGGGGCTTCCCGTATGCCGCGTGGTTGGCAGGCGCGGGCCTGCTGCTACCGGACCGCTACCTGCACGCTGACACGCTGGCCCCGCTCATCGCGCAGGAGCGTCCCACGGTGTCCGGGGGCGTGCCGACCGTCTGGCGGGGTGTCTTCGACTACGCCCAGGAGCACGACCTGGACCTCACCTCGCTGCGGATCATCTCGTGCGCCGGGTCGGCCGTGCCCGAGCAGTTGCTGCGCGACTACACCGGCCTGGGCATCCAGATGTACCAGGCCTGGGGGATGACCGAGACGTCGCCGTTGGCGGCGATCGCCCGCCCGCCGGTCGTCGACCGCGGCCGGGACGAGTGGTACTGGCGGACCCGCACCGGCCGGCCGGTGCCCGGCGTCGAGGTGCGCACCGTCGGTGAGGACGGGACCGTGCTGCCCCGCGACGGGGAGTCGGTCGGCGAACTGCAGGTGCGCGGGCCGTGGGTCGCCGCGGCATACCATCACGGAGCGGGCGCCGACAAGTTCGACGACGGCTGGCTGCGCACCGGCGACATGGGCACGGTCGACGACGCCGGCGCCATGAAGATCACCGACCGGCTCAAGGACCTGATCAAGTCGGGGGGCGAGTGGATCTCCTCGACCGAGATCGAGGACATCCTGGCGCTGCATCCGCAGGTGCGTGAGGCCGCGGTCATCGGCATCCCGGACGCGCGGTGGGAGGAGCGGCCGCTGGCCCTCGTGGCACTGCGCCCGGGCGCCGACGTCACCGACGAGCAACTGCGTGAGCACGTGCGCGGTCGGATCGCCAGGTGGCAGGCCCCCGAGCACTGGGTGCGGGTCGAGGCGGTGCCCCGCACCGGTGTCGGCAAGATCGACAAGCAGGCCCTGCGCGCGGCCTACCAGCAGGACGAGTTCGACATCCACACGCTCGACTAGCCGCCCCGGACCGACGGCCGGGCTCAGCGGCGTAGGGCCTGCTCCCAGGTGTGGATCCAGGCCAGCGCGAGGTGGCGCTGCAACTCCAGGCCCTTGGTCGTCAGCTCGTAGTGCTGCTCGACGATGGCGGCCGGGTCACCCAAGCCGGCCCGGACCACGAGCGGCAGGTGGGCATAGCCCTCGGACCCGCGCCACTGCGCGAGCTGCCGCTGCCAGCCGAACATGGCGTCGACGGACGCGATGCCGCCGGCCCGAGCGGCGGACATCGCGGCCTCCTCGAGGGAGGCCGCGATGTCCGACGGCGAGGGAACCCGCACCTCAGCTGGTGGCGTCCGGCTTGGACTGGGTGGCGGCCTCGGCGGCCTTGGCCGCGGCGGTCACGGCGGAGGCCGCGGACGTGGCGGTCTTGGCGGTGGCCCGACGGGTGGCGGCGGCGACCTGGTCGGCAGCCTTCTTCGCCGGGGTCGCCCGCTTGGTGGTCGAGCGCGGGGCGGCGGCCTTCTTGGTCGTCGTCTTCTTCGCTGCGGTCTTCTTGGCTGCCGTCTTCTTCGCCGCAGTCTGCTTGACGCTCGCCTTACGGGCCGGCGCGGCGGCGCGGGCGGCCTGCTCGACGGTGCTCTGGACGGCTCCGGCCAACTGCTCGGCCCCGGCCTTGGCGGCGTCGGCCGCGGCGTCGGCGGCGGCAGCGGTGCTGACGGCTGCCGACCGGGCGCCCTCACGGGCCCGCTGGGCGGCCTCCTCCAGCGCCTCGCCCTGCTTGGTCACGAACTCCTTGGCCGCGGCTCGCTGCGCCTTGGCGGCCTCCTGGGCCTGCGCGGCGGCGTCCCGGGCCAGCTTCGCGGCGCTGGCCTCCGCGTCCTGCTCGGCGGTCTCGACCTGCTCGGCCGTCTTGCGCGCGCTCCGGGCCGCCTTGGTCGTCGCCTTGGCGAAGCGCTCCGCCTGCTCGGCCGCCGCCTCGGCCGCCTCGGACATGCTCGGCAGCCCCGGCACCTGCGGCAGGCCCGGCATCTGCGGCATCTGCATCTGCGGCATCTGGGGCATCTGCAGTTGCGGGAAGGCCACGCCGGCGCTCTTCATGAACTGCTCGGCGCTCTCGCGCGCCTTGGCCGCGGCCTCGGCGGCGGCCTTGACCATCGGCATCGCCGCAGCGGCTCCGACGGCCGGCACCGGCTTGCCGCCCGGCTTGCGACCGGTGCGCTGCGGGCGCACGCTGGCCGCGCTCATGACCTCGCGCACCTGGTGGGCGAAGGACCGCTCGAGGTCGAGCAGCTGGCGGGCGAACGCGAACGCCTGCTCATAGCTGTCGCTCAGGTCGACCGGCGTGCCGAAGGCGTTGCGCAGCTCGGTCATGCCCGGCGTCTGCGGCAGCAGCTTGGCGGTGCTCTCGTAGTAGTTGCGGGCTGCGGAGAGGGCCGCGTCCTGAGCGGTGCGGACGCTCTCGAGCGCCTGCTCCTGCAGAGTCCGCAACATGTCCTGGGTGCTCATCTGTCAAAAGTCCTCACGTGTCGATGTCGGTCTCGTGCGTGGGCTGGCCGGCCTCACGGTGGGGTCAGGGTCGGGGTCAGGATGCCCTGGGCTCAACACCGTAGCGGGGCAGATGGGGGGTCTGGGGGGCCAGCGCCGAGCTGGCGAAGATCTCGGCCACCCACTCCTTCTGCAACTGCATGACCTTGACGAGGAACTCGAAGTAGGACTCCACGATCGCCTCGGGGTCGCCGATCATGTCCTGCATGAACGTCGGCATCTCGTGATAGAGATTGAACTCCGGCATGAGGTGCGATGTCGCCTTGAGCCAGGCGTGGTAAGCCTCGATGCTGCCCTGCTGGAAGTCGGTCAGGGTGGCGAGCATCTGGTCCTGCATGGTGCGCAGGACGTCCTCCATGGTGATCATGTGGCTCCTTAGTGTGACTGCAGGTAGCTGCGGTAGACGGCGATGAGCGCTTCTTTTTCGGCGGCGGTGAGGACCGGGTCGGCCCGGACCGCCGCCTCCACCCCGATCGCTGCGGGGGCGGCCGAGTCGGCGTCCTGGCCCTCGGTCCCCCCGGTGCTGAGCATGTCCTCGACCGACACGTGCAACGCCTGGCCGATCTGCGACAGCACGCGCACCGTCGGGTCGTGCAGACCCCGCTCGATCTGGCTGAGGTAGGCGTTGGACACCTGGGTCGCTTGCGCCAACTGGCGCAGCGACATGTTCGCCAGCTCACGCTGCGAGCGGATGAACGCTCCCATGGCGGTGCGCTGGTAGGCCCACGCGTCGGCGTCGTGCCCGGCGGCGGCCTGGGGCTGCGGGTCGGTCGTCATCGGCGTCGTCTCGTCCGGGTCGGGATGGCCGGGGGCGTTGACCCGCCGGCCGGGAAAGGCATGGAGGGGGTCGCCTCGGCGGCGACCCCCTCCTTGATGATCACTTGCCCTGCGTGGGCTGCTGCGCCTCGAGCAGGTCCTGGACGAACTTCTTGTTGAGCTCGAGCAGCTTGCCGGCGAAGTCGTAGACCGAGTCGATGATCTCGGCCGGGTCACCGAGGGCCTTCTGCACCTCGGCCGGCATGGCCGGGGTGGCGGGCGCGTTCGGGGCGAACTTGGCGACCGACTCGCTCCACTGCTTCACGGCCTCGATGGTCGCCGCCTGGCCGCTCTTGATGGCCTCCAGCGCCTGCTCCTGCATGGCGGTCATCGCGTCCTGAGGGTTCTGCATGTGTGCTCCTTGAGTGCGGCTCCGGGTGGACACCCCGGAGGAGTGGGGGAGGTGGGGCGTCCCGGTGAGTGGGACTGCTTCGGTGCTTCCAGAGTTCACCATACCGTGCTAGGTGATCAGTATGTCAATCACCCCGGACGATATGTGAGGCGGCTCACTCCTGCGGCGGCACCGGCCGGCAGGCGTTCATGGTCAGCAGCTCATAGGTCGCGCAGAGTTCCTCCTTCTCGTTGGTGATCGCCACCGCCCAGGTCACCTCGCCCATCTGTCCGCCGGGCCGGACGTTCTTGTGCTTGGCGGTCAGCTGCACGGTGATCGTCTCCCCGGGATAGACCGGCTTGACGAAGCGCAGGTTCTCCAGGCCGTAGTTCGCGAGCACCGGCCCCGGGTCGGGGTCGACGAACAGGCCTGCGGCGCAGGCGATGAGGAAGTAGCCGTGCGCGACCCGACCGCGGAACAGCGGGCTGGCCTTGGCGGCCTCCTCGTTCATGTGGGCGTAGAACGTGTCGCCGGTGAAGTGGGCGAAGTGCTCGATGTCCTCCAGGGTCACCAGGCGGCTGCCGGTGTAGAGCGTGTCGCCGAGCTTGAGGTCCTCGAGGTAGAGCCGGAACGGATGGGTCTGGGACGCCGGTGCCGGCGCCCAGACGTTCCAGGTCTGGGTGAGGTCGACGAGCATCTGCGGGGAGGCCACCAGGCTGGTGGCCTGCATGAGGTGCAGGATCGCGCGGATCCCCCCGAGCTCCTCGCCGCCGCCGGCCCGCCCGGGGCCGCCGTGGATGAGCTGGGGCAGCACCGCACCGTGCGGCGCGGCGGTCGCCATGTTGACCTCGTCGAGCACCAGCAGCCGGCCGTGATAGGGGGCGATGCTGCCGAGCAACTCGCGGACGAAGCCGCTGTCGCCGCTGGCCACCGACGCGACCAGGCTCCCGGCGCCCAGGTTGATCAGTTGCGCCAGTTCCTCGGGCGAGCCGTAGGGGACCAGCGTCGACACCGGTCCGAACGCCTCGACCGTGTGCACCGCGCCGGCCCGCCGATCGGTGGCCTGCAGCAGCGTCGGCGCGAAGAAGCCGCCCCGCTCGCGGTCGCCGCCGGTGATCTGCAGCTCGGCATCCGGGCCGCCGACGACGATCTCGGCACCGCTGCCCAGGATCTCGCGGACCGCCGACGCGACGTCATCGCGTTGGTCGGCGTTGACCAGCGGACCCATCGTCGTGCCCTCGACGCGCGGGTCGCCGACCACCACCTTGCCCAGGGCCGCCCGCAGGGCCTCGGCGGCCAGCTCGAGGCTGGCCTCGGGGACGAAGACCCGCCGGATCGCGGTGCACTTCTGGCCCGCCTTCGAGGTCATCTCGCGCAGGATCATCTTGACGAACGCCTTGAGCAGCGGGCTGTCGGCGTCGACGTCGGGTCCGAGCACGGTCGCGTTGAGCGAGTCGGCCTCGGCGTTGAAGCGCACGCCCTCGGCCAGCAGCCGCGGGTGCGCCCGCAGCTTGGCCGCGGTCGCCGCCGATCCGGTGAACGAGATGTAGTCCTGGCCGTCCAAGTGGTCGAACAGGTCGCCGATGCCGCCGGACACGAACTGCAGCGAGCCGGGCGGCAGCAGTTGGGACTCGATGATCTGGCGGAAGGTCACCTCGGCCAGCTGCGCGGTCGCCGTGGCGGGCTTGATGATGACCGGCATGCCGGCCAGCACCATCGTGGCCATCTTGGCCATCATCGCCCAGGCCGGGAAGTTGAAGGCGTTGATCTGCACCGCGACGCCGTGCGGCGAGGTGTAGACGACCTGGCCGAGGTTGTCGTCGCCGATCTTCTCCGGCGAGCCCTCGGCGTACCAGGTGTCGTTGGGCAGTTCCTTGAGCGTCTTGCTCCCGAGCACCGCGAGCACGGCGATGCCGCCCTCGACGTCGACCCGGGCGTCGATCGGGGTGGCCCCGCAGGTCGCGTAGTCGGCGTACAGCGTGTCCAGCTGCGTGCTGAGGTACTTCCCCAGCGCCTTGAGAGCGGCCGCGCGTTCGTGGAAGGTCATCGCCCGCAGCGCGGGTCCACCGACCGTCTTGGCGTGCTCGACCATGGCCCGGAAATCCAGCTCACAGCCTCCGACCGTCGCGACCACCTCACCGGTGGATGCGTCGTGCACGGGGGTCCCCGGCTGGGTGGGCGCCACCCAGGCGTCGAGGGCGTAACTGCTCACCTGATGTGCCATCTCGGTTCGTCTCGTCCTGTCTCGTGTTGGGGCTGTCTCGTGTTGCGGCTGTCTCGTGTTGCGGCTGCCTGATGGTGGCACTGCCTCGTGGCAAGGCAGGGGGTGGTATGCCGCCCGCGGGGCGGGCGGCATACCGGGTGGGGAGATCACAAAGCGGCGTGCGCGGCCTCGGCGGCGTCCTCGAGGGCGTCCAGCCCCCGCAGCACGGCCTCGCCGAGGGCCTCCGGCATGGAGAAGGTCGCGTCGTCGGTCACCACGCTGATCGTCACCGTGCCGTCGTAGGACATCACGGCGATCGCGGTCTTGAGCGGGGTCCACAGCGAGATGCAGGCCCCCATCCGCAGCAGCTTGCGGCCACCCAGATAGAGGGCGGTCTGCGGCCCCGGCACGTTGGAGATCACCGTGTTGACCAGGACCGGCGCGGTCGCGGCCATGCGGCTGGCCATGATCAGGGTCATCGGGCTGGCCAGCGCCGAGCCCGGGTTGATCGACTCGGCGGGCATGGCGTGCTTGATGGTGCGGAAGGCCTCCATCTGGCGGTGGATGCGCTGCAGCCGCTCGGTCTCGTCCATCGGACCCAGCGGTAGCTCGACGACCATCGCCCCGATCGCGTTGTGGCCGGTCACGCCGACCTTGTCGGCGGCGTGCATGGAGATTGGCACCATCGATCGCATCGAGCGGTTGTCGACCGGCTCCTTGAGGTATTCCTCGAGCACCGACGTGAAGGCGTGCGCGCACGCGGTGAGCACGACGTCGTTGATCGTGCCGCCGAGGGCCTTGCGGATCGCCTTGAGCCGGGCCAGCGGCACCTCCTGCATGCTGAAGCCCCGGCCGGGCCGGACCGGCCCGTTGATGGCCATCGGGTTGATCGGCACCGAGACCGAGCCGGCCGAGCTGATGTCGAGGGTCTCCGGGGCCGTGGGCAACGCCTTCGTGCCGCTGATGAGCATCTGGCTCCACATCGAAGCCTGCTCCTTGATCGCGTCGCTCATGGCGGCCGCGACGAGCGTCGCGTCGGGGATCTCCGGCCGCGGGCGCCACCGGTCGAGCACCGGCGGCTCACCCTCGGGGTCGGGGGAGAGCAGGTAGCGGATGATCTCGATCGACTCGACGCCGTCGCACATCGCGTGGTGCATGCGCACGACGAGCAGCCACCTGCCCTCGGGCAGGCCGGTGACCAGGTGCACCTGCCACAGCGGGATGGTCAGGTCCATCGGCAGCGACATGATCTGGCTGACGACCGCGCCGACCGGGTCGGGGGCCGGAGGTGCCGGGTGGTGATGCACGTGCCGGCCCATGTCGAAGGCGATGTCGTCCATCCAGACCGGCAGCGCCATGGCGTAGGGCACGTGCCGGACCTTCTGGCGGAAGCGGGGGACCAGCGCGATGCGGTCCGCGATGAGTTGCATGATGTCCTCGCGGTGCGGGGACGGTCCGTCGAGCACGAGCACGACGCCGACGTCGTTGTGGCTCTGCCCGTCGTCGCTGTAGAGGAACGAGGCGTCGGTGAGGTTCATCCGGTCCATGAGGGGCCTTACTCTCCTAGCACGTATCGGCCGGGGGCCGGGACGATGAGGTCATAGTTGGCGTTGCCGTGCTCCTGCGGCGCTCGACGGGTGCCGTCGCTGCGCTCGAGGATCCAGTCGACCCAGTTCGCCCACCAGGAGTCCGGACGGCGTTCGGCCGCCTGGCGCCAGGCCTCGGCGTCGTCGACGAGGTCACGGTTGACGTAGTGGGCCGCGCGGGACTTGCCCATCGGGTAGATGATCGACTGCACGTGTCCGGTCGGGGTGAGGACGAACGTGTTGTCGCCGCCGAGGAGGCGGGCTCCCGCATAGCAGGCCTGCCACGGTGAGATGTGGTCGGTCAGGCCCGCGATCTGGTAGGTGTCGACGGTGACCTGGGTCAGGTCGATCGGGGTGTCCAGGACGGTCATCGCCCCAGGGGTCATCAGGCTGTTGTCCAGGCTCATCTCGGTCAGTTCGACCGCCAGCTGGGACGGCAGTCCCTGGCCGTCGGCGTTCCAGAACATGATGTCGAAGACGGGCGGCTTCTTGCCGAGCAGCCACTCGTCGACGAGGTAACGCCAGACCAGGTCGTTGGGTCGCATCCAGACGAAGGTGTCCGAGATGCTCGCGGCCGAGATCACCTCGCCCTTCTCGGCCCGCTTGCGGACGCTGGCCAGCCCCTCGTCCGAGGCGGCGATGCCGATGCCGCCCGGCTGGGCGAAGTCGAAGACGGTGACCCCGAAGGTACCGGTGCGCACCGAGCGCCGCCCCACCGCCTGCTCGTAGCCGAGCAGCATCGCCAGGAACATCCCGCCGGAGCAGTCGCCGAAGACGTGCACGCCCTCGCTGCCGCTGACGTCGCACACCGCGTCGAGGGCCTCCAGGGCGCTGGACAGGTAGGCGTTGATGCCCCAGTGACCGTTCTCGGGCCGCGGGTCGCGCCACACGATGGTGTAGACGTCGACGCCGCGCGAGACGGCGTACTCGATGAGGCTGCGGCCGGGGGCCAGGTCCCAGAAGTAGTACTTGTTGACCGGGGGCGGCAGCAGCAGCAGCGGCACCTTGCCGACCTCGCGGACCCGCGGCGTGTAGTGGGTCAGCTCGAACATCGGCGTCCGGTGGATGACCCAGCCGGGGGTGGTCGCGATGTCGATGCCGACCCGGAAGGCGGTGGTGTCCACCTGGGCGGGCATGCCGCGGTTGGTGACCAGGTCCCGGATGAAGTTGGCCGTGCCGTTGAACAGCGAGCGGCCGCCGGTGGTGAACGCCGCCTTGATCGCCTCGGGGTTGCCCTGCAGCGAGTTGGTCGGCGAGGCCGCCGTGGTCAGCGCACCCATGAGCAGCCGGCCGCGCTCCCGGGTGCGCCAGTCGACCTCCTCGTTGGCGTCAATGAGCCCCATCATCTCGCGCTCCCACGCGAGGTAGGCCTGGGCCCAGCGCTTGTACAGCGGGTTGTCGTGCCACGCGGAGTCCCGGAAGCGCCAGTCGGACGCGGGGATCTCGATCTCCTCGGCCCCGCTGAGGATCTGCGGCGTGCTCGCCGCCAGGTTGGCCAGCGCCCGGGTCAGCGCGTCCACGCTGACCGTGCGCGCCAGCGAGCTGACCAGCAGCATCGGGTCGAGGGCCGAGAGCAACTCCCCGCCGAAGCCGACGTCGGCGCTGGGGTCGTTGTCGTCGACGACCATCCGGCCGGTGCTGGCCGGGTCGTCGTCGGCGGCTCGGGCCGCGGCCGCCTCCGGGGACATCGGGGGCGGGGCCGCGGCCTTGCGGGCCCGCCGGGGAGTCGACCGGGCGGCGGCCGGCCGCTGGCCGGCGCCGGTGGAGCGGCGGGTCGTCGACTCAGCCATCAGTCCTCCTGGCCCTCCACCCGGTCGATGAAGTCGAGGATGTCGCGGGCCGGCTGCTCGGGCTGGTCGAACAGGAACAGGTGACCCGCCTCGTCGTAGACGTGCAACTCGGAGCCCGGGATGAGCGAGGCGAGCAGCTCGGAGTTGGCCGGCGGGGCCATGCCGTCCTCCTCCGCGCCGAGCACCAGGGTCGGCAGGGTCAGCGTCCCCGCCCAGGGCAGCGAACTCCAGCCCATGAGCGCGCCGACCTGGCAGCCCACGCCGAGCAGGGTGGTGCGGTGGGCGTACCAGCCCTTGAGCTCGGTCTCGAACAGCTGCGGATTGCGCCCGACCCGGCCGCGGTAGACGAACGGGGCGGCCATCTCACGGATCACCGGGATGACGTAGCGCATCGGGTTGTTGGCCCACATGAGGGTCACCGGGTCGGAGGTGTGGCTGCCGGCCCCGACGTTGGTCGCGCACAGGATGAGCGACTCGCAGCGGTCCGGGTAGTCCCGCGCGACCTGCTGGGCGATGGTGCCACCGAAGGAGAAGCCGAGCACGTGGGCCCGCTCCACACCCAGGACGTCGAGCGACTCGATGTAGAACTCGGCCAGCTCCGGCATGGACAGGATGTGGTTCGGCGGGCTGGACAGTCCGGTGCCGGGGTGGTCGACGGCGATGATGTCCCGGCCCTGCAGCCGCTTGGTCAACGGCTCCCAGGCCTCCAAGCAGGCTCCCAGCCCGTTGATCAGCAAGATGGGTACGCCAGGCGCGGGCTGACGACGGATGCGGACCTTGAGGTCCTTGATCCGGAGGAAGGTGTCCTCCATCGTCGAGTACTTGACCTTGCGGATCTTCGTCGCGGCCATCGTGTCGGCCTCTCTCCTCGGTGGCGCTGTGCGCTCTCGGTCGTGGGGGTGAATCAGGAACTGGTCGCCGGGGTCAGTCGAACACGATGACGCTGCGGGCGACCGAGCCCTGCTGCATCTGCTCGAAGGCCTCGTTGACCTGCTCCAGGGGGATCCGGGCCGAGACCAGCTCGTCGAGTTTGAGCCGTCCCTGCTGGTAGAGCCGCGCGTAGCGGGGGATGTCGGTGCGGAACTGGTTGCTGCCCATCAACGAGCCCTGGATCCGCTTCTCGTACATGAAGTCGACGCCGGGCAGTTCGATGCTCGTGCCCAGGGCGATCATGCCGACGACGGTCGCGGTGCCACCGGGGCGCAGCATGGCGAAGGCCTGCTCGGTGGTCGGCTTGAGCCCGATCGCCTCGAAGGAGTAGTCGACCCCGTCGCCGGTCAGCGCCTTGATCTGCTCGAGGACGTCGCCCTCGGTGCCGTCGACCGTGTCGGTGGCGCCGAACGAGCGGGCCAGTTCGAGCTTGGCGGCGTTCATGTCGACGGCGATGACCCGCCCCGCGCCGGCCAGCATCGCGCCCTGGATGACGTTGAGCCCGACGCCGCCGCAGCCGATGACCGCGACGCTCGAGCCGCCGCGCACCTGCGCGGTGCGGAAGACCGCGCCGAGCCCGGTGGTGACCCCGCAGCCGAGCAGCGCCGCGCGGTCCAGCGGCACGTCCTCGTCGATCTTGGCAACCGCGTTCTCGTGCACCAGCATCCGCTCGGCGAACGAGGACAGGTCCAGGAACTGGTTGATGTCCTGGCCGCCCCGCTTGAGCCGCTGCGGCTCGCCGCGACCGCGCCGGGTGCCCCGCTTGGCGCACAGCACCAGCCGGCCCGAGGTGCAGTACTCGCAGGTGCCGCAGAAGACCGACAGGCAGGTCACCACGTGGTCGCCGGGCTTGACGTGGGTGACGTCGCGCCCGACCTCCAGGACGACGCCGGCGGCCTCGTGGCCGACGACCGTGGGCAGCCGGGTGCGGTACTTGCCCTGCATGTAGTGCAGGTCGCTGTGGCAGACCCCGGCCGCCTTGGTCTGGACCAGGACCTCGCGGGGCCCGACGGCGTCGGTCTCGACGTCGTCGACGATGACCAGGTCGCCGGGTGCGGATTCGAGGAAAGCAGCCTTCACGTCGTTCTCCTTGGTCGGGCGCGACGTCGCGCGCGGTTGCGTCGGATCACCGGGACGTCGCGCCGTCCGCCTCGATCACCTCGGGATCATCGAGCGTGACCATGGTGGCCAACTCGATCCCGCCGATCTCGGCGAGGTTGCGTCCCGCCTCGGCCCACTCCGCAGAAGCCATCGCCGCCTTGACCGCCGCCGGGTCGGTGAAGTGCATGGTGGCGAGCAGCAGCAGCGGCTCGCCCAGCACGGTGCGGCGGACCTTGGAGATCTCCACCCGGATCAGGCCCGGCGTGCGCGCGACGAGCGGCACGTGGGTGCTCCGGTAGGCGGCCTCGAAGGCGTCCGGGTCGGCAGGCATGCGGTAAAGAGCGACGAAGCGGCTCAAGAGGTGCCTCCCTGCCATCGACGGTGATGTTGGTGGTGCCGGGGCAAACGCTAGCCCGCACCTGGGCGGGCCGGGAAGTTCAGCCGCCACAGGTCACCCTGCCAAGGATTAAGCGACTGAACGTTCGGGATACTACGCGACCCCCGTCCGGTCCGACAGACCGGGGCCTGTGACCTAGCGCTCCCGGGTCCGGGTGCGCGACCACCGGCCGGTATGCCGCCCCGGCGGCGGCCGGGTGGCCGGGCGGCGGCGGCCGGTCCGCCGAGCCGGGGCGTGGCATACTCGTGCCACTTGCTCTCCGGCCCGGAAGCAGGCCTATGCTCAGGGTCTGGGGTTTCTCACGACCTCGCCACGACCGTCAACGAGGACCGTCAACGAGGAGGAGTCGCATGGCCGAGCCGGACTCGATGGTGCAGCGTTACGCCGAGGCGTTCCCGGCGCTGTCCTTCGGATCGTCCGACGACGGGATCCTCGAGTTGGTGATGAGCAAGCCGGGTCGGCTCAACGCCGCCGACCGCAGCATGCACCGCCAACTCGCCGACGTCTGGCTGACCATCGACCAGGACGACGAGGTCGAGGTCGTCATCGTCCGGGGCGAGGGCGGGGCGTTCAGCGCCGGCGGCGACTTCGACATGATCGACGACATCATCGCCGACTTCGCCGACCGGGCCACGGTGTGGCGCGAGGCGCGCGACCTGGTCTACAACACCATCAACTGCTCCAAGCCGGTCGTCTCGGCGATGGAGGGCCCGGCGGTCGGGGCCGGGCTGGTCGTCGGTCTGCTTGCCGACATCTCGATCGCCGGGCGCAACGCCCGGATCATCGACGGCCACACCCGCATCGGGGTCGTCGCGGGTGACCACGCGGCGATCGTCTGGCCGCTGCTGTGCGGCCTGGCCAAGAGCAAGTACTACCTGCTGCTGTGCGATCCGGTGTCCGGGCAGGAGGCCGAGCGGATCGGGCTGGTGTCGCTGGTCGTCGACGACGGTCAGACGCTGGCCAAGGCGCACGAGATCGCGTTGCGGCTGCGCGACGGGTCGGCACCGGCGATCCGGTGGACCAAGTACTCGCTGAACAACTGGCTGCGGCTGGCCGGCCCGACCTTCGACACCTCGCTGGCCCTGGAGTTCCTCGCCTTCACCGGCCCGGACGCCAAAGAGGGCGTCGATGCCCGCCGAGCCAAGCGGAGCCCGGAGTTTAGGGGACCGCGCCGACCTTCCGGTGTCGAGGCAACCACGTGATACCTGCGATGAAAGGACGGGTTTACAGACGAACGTTCGGTCAGTAATACTGACAGCAAAGCACGGAGGTCCCGTGGCTTCGACGTCCCCTGCCAGTCGATCCCGGACCCACACCCTCGAACCAGGCTCAAGGAGGAGCGCCGATGTACGGAGCATCGTTCGGTAACGACGACGACGCCAACGCGGTCAACAAGGACGGCACGGCCGAGCAGCAGTCACACTTCCAGGCGATCATCGACGCGGACTCGCGCATCGAGCCCCGCGACTGGATGCCGGAGGCCTACCGGCAGACCATGATCCGCCAGATCGCCCAGCACGCCCACTCGGAGATCATCGGCATGCAGCCGGAGGGCAACTGGATCACCCGGGCCCCGAGCCTGCGCCGCAAGGCCATCCTCATGGCCAAGGTCCAGGACGAGGCCGGCCACGGCCAGTACCTCTACTCCGCCATGGAGACCCTGGGCATGAGCCGCGACGAGGCCATGGACCTGCTGCACGTCGGCAAGCACAAGTACTCGTCGATCTTCAACTACCCGGCCCTCAACTGGGGCGACGTCGGGGCGATCGGCTGGCTGGTCGACGGCGCGGCGATCCAGAACCAGATCCCGCTGTGCCGCACCTCCTACGGCCCCTACGCCCGGGCGATGATCCGCATCTGCAAGGAGGAGTCGTTCCACCAGCGGCAGGGCTACGAGGCGCTCTACGTGCTCGCGCACGGCAGCCCGGCCCAGAAGCGGATGGCCCAGGACGCCATCAACCGGGTCTGGTGGCCCGCGCTGATGATGTTCGGTCCGCCGGACGCCAAGTCGACGCACACCCAGCAGTCGATGGAGTGGAAGATCAAGCGGCACACCAACGACGAGCTGCGCCAGAAGTTCGTCGACATGTGCGTGCCGCAGGTCGAGGCCCTCGGGCTCACCTTCCCGGACCCCGAGCTCAAGTGGAACGAGGAGCGGGGCCACTACGACTTCGGCGAGATCGACTGGGACGAGATGTTCCGGGTCGTCAAGGGCGACGGCCCGTGCAACAAGCAGCGCATGGACCACCGCCGCCTGGCCCACGAGGAGGGCCGCTGGGTGCGTGAGGCTGCCAACGCGTATGCCGCCAAGGCAGCGGCTCGGGCTCAGAAGGAGCAGGCGGCATGAGTGACAACGGAGAGCGCCGGGACGAGTGGGCCATCTTCGAGGTCTTCGTGCGGCCCAAGCGCGGTCTGTCGCACAACCACGTCGGCAGCATCCACGCCCCGGACCACAAGATGGCGCTCAAGAACGCCCGTGACCTCTACACCCGCCGGCAGGAGGGGGTGTCGATCTGGGTGGTCGCCAGCAGCGACATCACGGCCAGTTCGCCGGACGAGAAGGACGCCTTCTTCGAGCCGTCGGCTGACAAGATCTACCGCCACCCGACCTTCTACGACGTGCCCGAAGGGGTGCAGATGTGATGGCGGAGGCAACCGATCCCACCGACCTGTTCGAATACGCCATCCGGCTCGGTGACGACTCGCTGGTCATGTCGCACCGCGTCGCGGAGTGGACCAGTTGGGCGCCCCAGCTCGAGGAGGACATGGCCCTGGTCAACTGCGGGCTCGACCTGCTCGGCCAGGCCCGCAACCTGCTCACCTACGCCGGCGTCGTCGAGGGCGAGGGCCGCACCGAGGACGACTTCGCCTATCTGCGCGAGGAGCACGACTTCCACAACGTGCACCTCGTCGAGCACCCGACCGTGCACCACTTCGGCCGGCTGGTCGCCCAGCTGTTCTACTACTCGGCCTACGCGGTGCCGCTGTGGCAGCAGCTGTCCGCGTCGAGCAACTCCGAGTTGGCCGAGATCGCGGTCAAGTCGCTCAAGGAGGCGCGCTACCACCTCGAGCACGCCGCGTCCTGGGTGATCCGGCTCGGCGACGGCACCGAGGAGTCGCACGCCAAGATGCAGGAGGCGCTCGACCACTTCTGGCCCTACACCGGCGACCTGTTCGAGGCCGACGCGGTCGTCACCCGGCTGGTCGCGGCCGGGGTGGCCGCCGACCCGGCCGCGATCAAGGCGTCCTGGGACCAGACGGTCGACACGGTGCTGGCCGAGGCCACCCTGGCCAAGCCCACGGTCAACCTGCGTCAGGGCAAGGGCCGCGAGGGCGAGCACACCGAGAACCTCGGCTACCTGCTGGCGGAGATGCAGTACATCCACCGCCTGCACCCCGGAGTGACGTGGTGATCATGGCGGACACCGCGGTGACGCCACGGGAATCGCTGGATCGGGTCACCGACCCGGAGATCCCGGTGCTCACCATCGCCGACCTCGGGATGCTCCGCGACATCGTGGAGCATCCCGACGGCACCGTCGAGGTCGTCATCACCCCCACCTACTCGGGCTGCCCGGCGATGGACGAGATCCGCTCGGACATCGAGAAGGCCCTGCACGAGGACGGCTACCAGCAGGTCACCGTGACCACGGTGCTGTCCCCAGCCTGGACCACCGACTGGATGTCCGAGGAGGGCAAGGCCAAGTTGCGCGACTACGGGATCGCGCCGCCGACCGGCCGGGCCCCCAGCGGGCCCGTCCCGGTGGCGCTGTCGACCCGGCCGCCGGACGAGCCGGTGCCCTGCCCGCGGTGCGGTGAGCCGGGCCGGCTCACCGCCCGATTCGGCTCGACCGCCTGCAAGTCGATGTATGTCTGCACCGCCTGCCTGGAGCCGTTCGACCACTTCAAGAACCTGTAAGCACCGACTCAGCGAGGAGACGGGGAGAGCACCGATGTCCACCACCACCGACGCCAGCCCGCGCAAACGCGTCGCGTTCCATGTCCTCAAGGTCAAGGAACTCGACCGGATCACCGACGACGCGGTCGCGATCACCTTCGACGTGCCCGAGGAACTGCGGGACGAGTTCCGCTACGAGCCGGGCCAGCACGTCGCGGTGCGCGCGACCATCGCCGGCGACGACGTGCGGCGCAACTACTCGATCTGTGCTCCGGCCGGGTCCGGGCGGCTGCGCATCGGCGTCAAGCGGCTGCCGACCGGCGTGTTCTCCGGCTACGCCCTCGAGCGGCTGCAGGTCGGGGACAGCCTCGAGGTGATGAGCCCGACGGGCAACTTCACCCTCGAGGACAGCGGCGGCCAGCCGCGCCACATCGGGGCCGTGGCCGCCGGCTCGGGCATCACCCCGATCCTGTCGATCCTGTCCTCGGTCCTGCAGGACGAGCCGCACAGCCGGGCCACCCTGATCTTCGTCAACCCGACGACCAGTTCGATCATGTTCCTCGAGGAGTTGGAGGACCTCAAGAACGCCCACCTGGGCCGGTTCGAGGCCTTCTACGTGCTGGACAACGAGCGGCAGGACACCGAGATCCTGTCCGGCCGCCTGGACGCCGAGCGCCTGGTGCAGATCCTCGAGGGGTCCGGCGCGGGCAGCGTCGACGACTGGTTCCTGTGCGGCCCGCTGCCGCTGACCGACGTGGTGCGTGAGGCGCTGATGTCCCGCGGCGTCGAGGACGAGCACATCCACCGCGAGCTGTTCCACACCAGCGCCGCTCCGCCGCCGTCCCCGCCGAAGATCGAGGGCGACGCCGCCGCCGAGGGCTTCGCGGTGACCGTCGTCCTGGACGGCCGGTCCACCGACTTCAAGCTGCAGCCGGGCACCCAGACCATCCTCGACGCGGCCCGGGTCATCCGCGCTGAGATCCCCTACGCGTGCAAGAACGGCGTCTGCGGCACCTGCCGCTGCAAGATCACCTCGGGCTCGGTCGAGATGGTCCAGAACTACGCCCTGGAGAAGGACGAGGTGGACAAGGGCTACGTCCTGGCCTGCCAGTCCTATCCGACCTCGGACGGCATCGTCGCCGATTTCGACGCCTGAACCCTCCCCGTGAGGGGCGAACCTGGCCCGCCTACTGAGCCAGACCATCGACGCCCCGGTATGCCGCGTGGCAGACTCGGCCTCGCGGCATACCGTTGCGCCACCAGTCAGCTGACCACACGTGACCAAATCCGGCACACCAAGAACCGAGAAGGACATGACTGAAGCGTTCATCGTCACCGGCACTCGCAGCGCGATCGGACGCTACGGCGGGGTCCTGGCGCCGGTGCGTCCGGACGACCTGGCCGCCCACCTCATCCGCACCGTCGTCGAACGGCTGCCGCAGGTCGACTGGAGCACCGTCGACGACGTCATCCTCGGCAACGCCAACCAGGCCGGCGAGGACAACCGCAACGTCGCGCGGATGGCGGCCCTGCTGTCCGGCCTGCCCGTCGACGTGCCCGGCACGACGATGAACCGGCTGTGTGCCAGCGGCGCCGACGCGGTGGCCACCGGCGCCCGGATGATCAAGAGCGGCGAGGCCGAACTGGTGCTGGCCGGTGGGGTCGAGAGCATGAGCCGCGCCCCGTTCGTCATGCCCAAGGCGGAGTCGGCCTGGTCGCGCACCAACGCCGTCTACGACACGACGATCGGCTGGCGGTTCGTCAACCCCAGGATGCAGCAGGAGTTCGGCATCGACTCGATGCCGCAGACCGCCGAGAACGTGGCCGCCGACTGGGGGATCTCCCGGGCCGATCAGGACGCGTTCGCGCTGCGCTCCCAGGAGCGGGCCGCCAAGGCCCAGGCCAACGGTCGGTTCGCGTTGGAGATCACCCCGGTGGTCATCCCGCAGCGCAAGGGCGACCCGGTCGTCGTCGACACCGACGAGCACCCCCGCCAGACCAGCCTCGAGGCGCTCGCCAAACTGCCGACCCCGTTCCGTGCGGGCGGGTCGGTCACCGCGGGCAACTCCTCCGGGGTCAACGACGGTGGCGCGGTGCTGCTGCTCGCCTCGCAGGCGGCCGTCGATCGTTACGGCCTCGAGCCGATCGCCCGCGTTGTCGGCGGGGCGGCTGCCGGGGTTTCTCCGCGGGTCATGGGCATCGGACCGGTGCCGGCCACCCGTAAACTGCTGGATCGCCACGGCGTCAGTCTCGACCAGGTCGACGTCGTGGAGCTCAACGAGGCCTTCGCCGCTCAGGCGCTGGCCGTGCTGCGAGACCTCGGCCTCCCCGATGACGCCGAACATGTCAACCCCAACGGCGGGGCGATCGCGCTGGGCCACCCCCTAGGCGCGAGCGGAGCCCGTCTCGTCCTCACCGCGGCGCTGGAACTGCAGCGCCGTGCGGCCACCCGCGCGATCGCCACCATGTGCGTCGGCGTCGGCCAGGGCGTCGCCGTGCTCATCGAACGGGTCTGACCCGACAACCACCCAATCCCTGAGCCCGCGTCACAGACCCTCCCCCTTTAGGAAGGACCGCAACCGATGCTCGACCTCACGCCGAAGGACTCCGATCTCGAGCCGATCGAGAAGGCGTCGCGCAAGGAACTCGAAGAGCTCCAGCTGGAACGGATGAAGTGGTCCGTCGCCCACACGTACAAGAACCAGGCGATGTACCAGAAGAAGTGCGACCAGGCGGGGGTGCACCCCGACCAGCTCAAGACGCTCAAGGATCTGGGCCGGTTCCCCTTCACGGTCAAGAACGACCTGCGCGACACCTACCCCTTCGGCATGTTCTGCGTGCCGATGAACCAGATCCGCCGGATCCACGGCTCCTCGGGCACGACCGGCAAGCCGATCGTCGTCGGCTACACCGCCAACGACCTGGACATGTGGACCAACGTCGTGGCCCGCTCGATCCGCGCCTCCGGCGGGCGGCCCGGCAACATCGTGCACAACGCCTACGGCTACGGCCTGTTCACCGGCGGCCTCGGTCTGCACGCGGGTGCCGAGCGGCTCGGCTGTGCCGTCGTGCCGATGTCCGGCGGCCAGACCGAGAAGCAGGTCCAGCTGATCAACGACTTCAAGCCGGACGTCATCGTCGTCACCCCGTCCTACATGCTCTCGATCCTGGACGAGATGGAGCGGGTCGGCGTCGACCCCAAGAAGACCTCGCTCAAGACCGGCATCTTCGGTGCCGAGCCGTGGACCGCGGACATGCGCCGCGAGATGGAGTCGCGGCTGGACATGCACGCGGTCGACCTCTACGGCCTGTCCGAGGTGGTCGGCCCCGGCGTCGCCAACGAGTGCGTCGAGACCAAGGACGGCCTGCACGTCTGGGAGGACCACTTCTACCCGGAGATCATCGACCCGGAGAGCGGCGAGGTGCTGCCCGACGGCGAGAAGGGTGAGCTCGTCTTCACGTCGCTGACCAAGGAAGCCTTCCCGGTCATGCGCTACCGCACCCGGGACCTGACCCGCCTGCTGCCGGGCACCGCCCGCACCATGCGCCGGCTGGAGAAGATCACCGGTCGCAGCGACGACATGATCATCCTGCGTGGCGTCAACATGTTCCCGAGCCAGTTCGAGGAGATCCTGCTGGAGATCCCGGGCCTGACGGCGTTCTTCCAGATCCACCTGGGCAAGAAGGGCCGCATGGACACCTGTGACGTCTACGTCGAGGCTCGTGAGCAGGCCGCTCAGGAGCACGACCGTGAGGTGCTCGCCAAGCAGGTCGTGGGCCGGGTCAAGGACGTCATCGGCGTCACGGTCGGCGTGCACGTCCTGCCGCCCGGAGGCATGGAGCGCTCGCAGGGCAAGGCCAAGCGCATCGTCGACAACCGGCCGGACCACTGACCAGCCGGACCGCACGGTCCCGGCCGGCCGGCGCAACGCGCCGACCGGCCGGGGCCAAAGTGCTGTTCTCCGGGCCCGTTGCGGCATAGCATCCGACAATCGATGCATCGGACGGTCGGTGCATCCGGGAATCGATGACCGTGCTGCTCCCCTGACGACAAGGACGTTTGATGGCTGGGACGAAGCTCTCCGGACGGGTGGCCCTGGTCACCGGTGGCACCCGCGGCATCGGCGCGACGATCTGCCGATCGCTGGCCGGGCAGGGCGCCACGATCGCCGCGGCCTTCAGTGGCAACACCGAGGCGGCCGAGCGGTTCCGCACCGAGTTCGCCCAGCAGCACCCGGACAGCGTCCTGTCGCTGCACCGGGGCAACGTCGGCGTGGGGGATGACTGCCGGCGGATGGTCCAGGAGGTCCTGGACGCCCACGGCCGTCTGGACATCCTAGTCAACAACGCGGGCATCACCAGCGACGGGCTGGTGCTCAAGATGACCGACGAGCAGTGGAGTTCGGTCATCGACGTCAATCTCTCCGGGGCGTTCTACCTGTCCCAGGCCGCCCTGCGACACATGCTCGACCGCGGCAGCGGTCGCATCATCTTCATCGGCTCGATTGTCGGCGACATCGGCAACATGGGCCAGGCCAACTACTCGGCCAGCAAGTCCGCCCTCACTGGGCTGACCATGAGCTTGGCCCGGGAGACGGCCTTCCTGCTCAAGCGTTCCGGCAAGCTCGATGTCGCCCCTGGGCTCACGGTCAACTGTGTCAGCCCTGGCGTCATCGGCACCGAGATGGTCCAGGCGATCCCCGACAAGATCAAGGAGAGCCTGCTGGAGGAGATCCCGCTCCACCGCTTCGGTGACCCCGAAGAGGTGGCCAGAGTCGTGCACTTCCTCGCGGCTGACGCCTCGTCCTATATCCACGGACAGGTGTGGCGTGTCAACGGGGGCAAGGCGATGTGAGCCCCCTAGGTTTCATGCATCCCCGCTGACGCGGCGCCCGCCGCTACCCAACGAAAGGATTCGGCATGCCGCCGGTCAATCCCCACGCTGCTGAACTGCAGGCGTATTACGAGGCCATGTCGGCCAAGCGCAACAAGTTGGTCTGGCCCCTGGTCACGCTCACCTTGGTCTACTTCTTCGTCCCGACCTCGATCGTCTACTTCACCAACTGGATGGACGGTCAGGTTGTTCCCGGCCTGAGCTGGGCGTTCCTCTACGTGTTCACCACGTTCTTCTTCGTCGTGATCCTCACGACCTACTACCGTTCCCAGATGCAGAAGGTCGAGGCCGAGATGCGGCCGGCTGAGACCAAGACGGAGGCCGCCAAGTGAACACCGGCCAGATCAGCCCATCGGCTGCCATCATCTTCGTCGCCCTCATCGGCGTCACCCTCTACATCACCTACTGGGCGGGCAAGCGCAACACCTCGGCGGCCTCCCACCTGGTCGCCGCCGGCCAGATCACCGGCCGGCAGAACGGCGTCGCCATCGCCGGTGACTTCATCTCGGCGGCCACCTTCCTCGGCATCACCGGCGCCATCGCGCTCGGTGGTCTCAACGGGGCCAGCACCGGCTTCTTCCTCGCGGCATACATCCCGATCGCCTACCTGCTGACCATGCTGCTCATCGCCGAGCCGCTGCGTAACCTCGGCCACTTCACCCTCGGTGACGTGCTCGCGACCCGCTTCCCGGGCAAGAACGTCCGGGCCGCCATCGCGGTGGGCTCGGTCGTCCTCTCGCTCATCTACATCACCGCGCAGTTCGTCGCGGCCGCCAACCTGCTCAAGCTGCTGTTCGGTCTGCCCTACTGGGGCGCCGCCGCGGCCATCGGCATCCTGACGACGATCTACACGCTGTTCGGCGGCATGCTCGCGACGACCTACATCCAGATCGTCAAGACCGCCATCCTGCTGTTCTGCGGCGCGATCCTGCTGTTCCTCATCCTGGTGAAGTACGGCTTCAACCCGCTGAGCCTGTTCCAGGAGGCCGACAAGATCTTCGCCTCCGACGGGGCCAAGGGCCTGCCGACGGCGGCGACGACGCCAGTCCATCCGACGCCGATCAAGCAGTGGGACAACTTCAGCCAGACCCTCGGGCTGACCCTCGGTGTCCTCGGGCTGCCGCACGTCATGATCCGCTTCCTCACCGTCAAGGACGGGCACAACGCCCGCACCTCGGCGGTCACCGCGATCTGGATCTTCGCGTGCTTCCTCATCACCCTGCCGGTCCTCGGCTTCGGTGCGTCGGTGCTCGTGGGCCGCAACGACATCCCCGCCGGTGGCACCATCGCGATGCCGCTGCTGTCCTTCGAGCTCGGCGGCGACCTGCTGCTGTCGTTCGTCTCAGCGGTGACCTTCGCGACGATCCTCGCGGCCCTCTCCGGCCTGGTCATCGCGACCTCCGGGGCCGTTGCTCACGACATCTACGGCAAGCTGCTCAAGGACGGTCTGGTGACCCCCGAGAAGCAGTTGCTCGTGGCTCGCATCGCCACCGTCGGCGCGGCGACCGTGTCGCTGTTCATCTCGCTGCCCCTGGCCACGGTCAACATCGCGTTCTTCGCGGGTCTGGCCATCGCCATCGCGGCCAGCTCCAACCTGCCGGCGCTGCTGTTCACCATGTACTGGAAGAAGGCCACGGCCACCGGCCTCACCGTCGGCATGTGGACCGGACTGGTCGTCGCGGTCGGCATGATCCTGCTCAGTCCCACGGTGCCCTGGTTCGCGAGCAACCCGGCCAGCGCCCCGGTCCAATTGACCGGTCCAGCGGTCATCTCCATCCCGGCCGGGTTCCTCGTCATGGCGTTGGTGTCGATGATGACCCAACCCAAGGGCGAGGCGGCCACCGAGCACGCCGATCGGTATGAGCGGGTCCGCTTCCAGTCGATCACCGGCATCGACCCGAGCGACCCGAACAGCCTGCCGCCGTCGCTGCGGGTGGCCTCGCACTGACCCAGGCAGACCAGCACCACAGCTCCATCAGCACGACTGATCATCAGCACGACGCAGGGGCCCCCGGCGATCCGCCGGGGGCCCCTCGCCCTGCGCCGCCCGGGGCCACGCTGCCTTAGGGTGACGGTATGCCGCCCGCGCACCCCATCGCGCCCGCCCTCGACCTCACCCTCGACGCGGCCGAGTTGACCGCCGCGGTCTGCGACCTCGAGTCGGTGAGCGGCGCCGAGGGACCTCTCGCCGACGCCGTCGAGGCCGCGCTGCGGCCGCTGGCCCACCTGCAGGTCGAGCGGGACGGCAACGCCGTCGTGGCCCGCACCCAGCTCGGCCGCCCCGAGCGCATCGTGCTCGCCGGGCACCTGGACACGGTGCCGCTCAGCGACCCGCCCAACCTGCCGACCCGGCGGGCCGGCACCGACCTGGTCGGCCGGGGCACCGTCGACATGAAGGGCGGGGTGGCGGTCATGCTGCGCCTCGCGGCGCTGCTGCCCGAGCCGGACCGGGACCTCACCTTCGTCTTCTACGACTGCGAGGAGATCGACGCGGACAGCAACGGCCTGGGCCGGCTGGCCGCGACCAGGCCCGAGTTGCTTGCCGCGGACTTCGCCGTGCTGCTCGAGCCGACCGGCGGCGCCGTCGAGGGCGGCTGCAAGGGCACCCTGCGGGTCGAGGTGACGACCACCGGCGTGGCCGCCCACTCGGCGCGCCCCTGGGCCGGCCACAACGCGATCCACGACGCCGCCGAGGTGCTGGCCAGGCTGGCGGCATACCAGGCCCGGACGGTGCGGGTCGAAGGCCTGGACTACCACGAGGCGCTGCAGGCCGTGCTGATCAGCGGGGGCACGGCCGGCAACGTCATCCCGGACCGGTGCGTCGTCACCGTCAACTACCGCTACGCACCCGACCTGGGCGAGCCGGAGGCGGTCGAACACGTCCGCGCCGTGTTCGCCGGTTTCGACGTGGTGGTCAAGGACAACGCCGGCGGCGCCCGGCCCGGCCTGGACCGCCCGGCCGCCCGGGCCTTCGTCGAGGCGCTCGGCGTGCCCGTGCAGGCCAAGGAGGGCTGGACCGACGTCGCCCGGTTCAGCGCGCTGGGCGTCCCGGCGGTGAACTTCGGGCCCGGCGACCCGCTGCTGGCGCACCGGGACGACGAGCGGGCCCCGGTGCAGCAGTTCCTCGACGCCGAGGCGGCGCTGCTGCGCTGGCTCGGCGGAGCGCCCCGGTGAGCGAGCGCGGCGGCATGCGCGCCCGCCGCGAGCACCGCAAGGGCCCGATCACCCTGCGCGGCGACCAGGTGCCCGCGCAGACGACCGACCAGCGGCTGCTGGACAGCCGCGGCTCGGCCGACTGGGTGCACACCGACCCGTGGCGGGTCATGCGGATCCAGGCCGAGTTCGTCGAGGGCTTCGGCGCGCTGGCCGAGCTGGGCCCAGCGGTGAGCGTGTTCGGCTCGGCCCGGCTCGGCCCGGACGACCCGGCCTACCAGCTCGGCGTGCGGCTCGGGGCCGCGTTGGCCCGGGCCGGGCTGGCGGTGATCACCGGCGGTGGCCCGGGGCTCATGGAGGCAGCCAACCGGGGCGCGCTCGAGGCGGGCGGGGCGTCGGTCGGGCTGGGCATCGAGCTGCCGTTCGAGGCCGGGCTCAACGACTTCGTCGACCTCGGGGTCAACTTCCGCTACTTCTTCGCCCGCAAGACGATGTTCGTCAAGTACGCCGAGGGGTTCATCGTGTTGCCCGGTGGGCTGGGCACCCTGGACGAGCTGTTCGAGGCGCTGACCCTCGTGCAGACCGGCAAGATCACCTCGTTTCCTATCGTGCTCATCGGCAGCAGTTACTGGGGCGGGCTGCTGGACTGGCTGCGCGACACCCTCGTGGCCCGCGGCACCATCGCCGCGGCCGACCTGGACCGCATCCAACTGACCGACGACGTCGAGGAGGCGGTCCGGCTGGTGCTCAGCGGGGTCGAACCGCACGAGCTGCCCGAGCAGGAGGTGGTCCGGTGATCATCGTCGGACTGTGCATCGCGGTGGTGCTCATCGCGCTGACCGTCGCCGCCGTGCTCGGCCGGATCGACGGGTCGCTGCGGGAGCCCACCAGCACGCTGGCCTACCTGCCGCTGCCCGAGGACCGGCTCACCCCCGACGACCTGGCGGCGCTGCGCCTGGACACCGCGCTGCGCGGCTACCGGATGGAGCAGGTGGACCAGGTCATCGGCCGGCTCGCCGCCGAGATCGCGCAGTTGCGCGAGCAGGTCGCGGCCAGCTCCGACGGAGTCGGTATGCCGCCCCCGGCCGCTCCGGCCGCCCCGGACGCATCCCCGTTCGCCCGGCCCGACGAGGCTGCGCCGCGGGAGTCGGCGGCCGGCGAGTCGCACCCGGGCCAGTCGCAGCCGGGCCCGTCGCAGCCGGGCCCGTCGCAGCCGGGCCAGTCCCAGCCGGGCCAGTCGCAGCCGGGCGAGGCGGCGCCGACGAGCCCGGAGCCGGAGCTGCCTGTCGGGCTGCCGCCGCGGCGCCTCGACCCCGACGGCCCGGCGCACCCCCGCCGGCCGCCGGACTGACCCGAGTGACCGGTGCTCCCGCCGTGCGGGCGGTGCGAACCCGGTGACCGCGGCCGGTGCCGGCTCGGCGCCCGGGGTGCGCCTGCAGCGCCACCTGCCGCACCCGATCGAGACGGTGTGGCAGGCGGTCTCCGACGTGCGGCGGCACCGGGTGCCGCTGACCAGGGTGCGCCCGGGGCCGGGCGAGCCGCAGGTCGGCTGGCGGTTCGTCGCGCAGACCCGCCTGGCCGTGGGCCGGGTCGGCGTGGGCTTGCAGGACTCCATGGTCGTCACCCGCTGGCAGCCGCCGGCAGCCGACCGGGACGAGGCCGGTTACGCCCTGGTCAAGACCGGCCGGGTGGTCGGCGGCTGGGCCGAGATCGGCCTGCGGCGCACCGCGCCGGACCGCACGCTGGTGACCTGGCGCGAGTCGATCACGGTGCACCCGCAGCTGGTCGGCCGCCTCCTGCAGCCCGCGACCGACCGAGCCACCCGCGCCCTGCTCAGGGCCGTCCTGAACGAGCTGTTCGGCCGTGCCTGACCTGGTCCGCGGCCCGGACGGCCTGACCCGGTGCGGCTGGGCCGGCCCGGCCGCCGACTACCTGGCCTACCACGACGACGAGTGGGGCCGGCCGGTGCACGGCGAGGCCGAGCTCTACCAGCGGCTCACCCTCGAGGCGTTCCAGTCCGGGCTGTCCTGGCTGACCATCCTGCGCAAGCGGGAGGCCTTCCGGCGGGCGTTCGCCGGCTTCGACCCCGAGCGGGTCGCCCGCTTCGGCGACGCCGACCGGGCGCGCCTGCTCGCCGACGCCGGCATCGTGCGCAACGCCCGCAAGATCGACGCGGCGATCCACAACGCGCGCGCCGTGCTGCAGTTGCGGGCGGCGGGCGGGCTGGCCGCCCTGATCTGGGCGCACGCGCCCGCGCGGCATACCCGTCCCACCCGGTCGGCCGAGGTGCCGGCCCGCACCCCCGAGTCCGCCGCGCTGGCCACGCAACTGCGCCGGCACGGGCTGGTCTTCGTCGGTCCGACCACCGCGTATGCCGCGATGCAGGCGTGCGGGCTGGTCGACGACCACCTGGTCGGCTGCCATCGGGCCGGCGGTGATCGCGCCGGCCGGTAGAGTCCCGCTCGTGCCGGACCTCACGCAGCGGTTCCCGCGCGCCGAGGCGGTCCTGGACCGGATCCTGGGTGGGCGGTTCGTCTGGCAGGTCGTCGTGCTCTATGCGCTGACCCGGATCGTCACCGGCATCATGCTCGCCGTCGTCGCCCCGACCCAGGCCCCGGCCGGGATGACCGACGGCCAGCGGGTCGGCTATCTCGGCTTCACCCGGCTCTGGGACGGGGAGTGGTACGAGCGGGTCGCGGTCGACGGCTACCCGGTCGACGTGCCCCGCGACCGCAACGGCTTCGCCGTGCAGAACCCGTGGGCCTTCTATCCGCTGTTCCCCATGTTGTCCCGGGCGGTCATGGCGGTGACCGGGCTGCCGTTCGCGCCGGTCGGTTCGACGATCGCGCTGCTGCTCGGCTTCGGGGCCGCGGTGGCGCTGGCCGTGCTGATGCGCGAGACCATCGGCCGGGTCGGCGCGCTGACCGTGCTCACCCTGTATGCCGTGTTCCCGTCCTCGCCGGCGCTGCAGGTCGCCTACACCGAGTCGCTGGCCATGCTGCTGCTGTGCTGCTATCTGCTGGCCCTGCGCCGCGAGCGATGGCTGGTCGCGACCGGACTGGCCCTGCTGGTCGGGGTGTCCCGGCCGATCGCGCTGCCGCTGGGGCTGGTGACCCTCGTGGCGCTGGTGCTGCGCTGGCGACGTCGGCACACCGCCCCGATCCGGCTGCGCGAGGGGGCCGGCGCGCTCGCCGCGCTGGTGGGGTGCGGGGTCGCCGGGCTGACCTGGCCGGCCATCGCCTGGTGGGTGACCGGGGAGCCCGGGGCGTACGTCGACACGATGGGCGCCTGGAACCCCGGCGGGCGGGTGCGGTTCTTCCAGCCCTGGTTGGACACCCCCGGCTACTACCTCGGCGACTGGGGCCGGCCGGCCCTGGTGCTGGTCGTCGCGCTGCTCATCGCGGGCATGGCCGGGCCCTGGGCGGTGCGGCTCGGACCGGTGCTGCGGGTCTGGCCGCTGGCCTACGCGGCATACATCATGGCGGTGCAGGGGCCGGGCACGAGCACGCCGCGCTACCTGCTGCCGATGTTCCCCTATCTCGCGGTCCTGCTCGGCCTGGCCGGTCCCGGCCTGCCGCGCTGGTTGCCGACCTGGCTGCGGTTCGCCTGGCTGCTGCCGCTGTCGCTGTGGTGGCAGTGGAAGTGGATCACCGTGCTCTGGCATTTCCGGCCGCCCACGGACTGGGCGCCCTGAGCGACCGGCCGCCCGGCGAGAACCAGCCGGGTGGCCGATTTCACGTCACCCCTCCCGGCAGGGGATAATGCTTCCTGGTCGGCAGCGCCTTGCTGCACGCGCACAACCCCGCGCACGACCGGAGCACCGAGGAAGGGGAGCCACATGGCGGCGATGAAGCCGAGGACCGGCGACGGTCCGCTCGAGGTCACCAAGGAGGGCCGCGGCATCGTCCTGCGGATGCCCCTCGAGGGTGGCGGACGCCTGGTCGTCGAGATGACGCCCGACGAGGCCGCGGCACTGCGTGACGCGATCGCTGGGTGCGACGGCGTCTCCTGACTCCGCCCCGCACGCAAGAGGCCCCCGATCCATCGGTCGGGGGCCTTCGTCGCGTCGCGACGCTCAGCGCTTGACGGCCACGAGCAGCCCGTCGCCGACCGGCAGCAAGGTGGTGCGGAACCGCTCGTCGTCGCGCAGCGACTTGCCCAGGACGCGCAGGGTGCGGGTGGTGTCGTCGCGGGCGGCCGGGTCGGCCACCTGGTCGTGCCAGAGCATGTTGTCCAGCGCGAGCACCCCACCGGCGCGCAGCAGCCGCACGGCCTCCTCGACGTAGGTGGGATAGGTCGGCTTGTCCGCGTCGACGAGCACCAGGTCGTAGGCGCCGTCCGTCATTCGGGACAGCAGGTCCAGGGCCCGGCCGGTGATGACCCGGGTGCGCTGGTGGGGGTAGCCGGCGGCGGCGAAGGCCTCTTTGGCGGCCCGCTGGTGCTCGGCCTCGACGTCGATCGTCGTGAGCACCCCGTCGGCCGGCATGCCGGACAGCAGCCACAAGCCGGACACGCCGGCGCCGGTGCCGATCTCGACGACGGTGCGGGCCGCGATGCCGGCGGTGAGCATCCGCAGGGCGGCCCCGGTCGCGGCCGCCACCGGGGTCGCGCCGAGCTCCTCGCCGCGCAGCCGGGCCCGCTCGATGATCGGGTCCTCGGTGACGAACGACTCGGCGTAGGACCAGCTCGCGGCACGGTTGGCGCTCATGTCCTCAGCCTAGTGGCGGCGTGCGGCGCCGGCCGGATATTGCCGGCCGGGTGGGCGCGCGGTGGCCCGCCCGCCGGGGTGCGTATCAGGGTCTGGTCGGGGGAATCTGGGGGTCGACCCGGATTGTTAGCGTGGAGTGTCTGGGGGCACAGTGAAGATGTGCCCTCCAGGGGGAACTCTGGAGCCCAACCGCACGTCAGACGAGCAAGCTCCCGGAAGGTGACACGTGACCGAGATGACGACCCAGACCGTGCCGACCACGGCCGGTGCCGTCGACGAGCCCTGGTCGCCGCCGTCCTGGGAGCACATCGTCACCGAGCACTCGGGCCGGGTCTATCGCCTCGCCTACCGGCTGACCGGTAACCCGCACGACGCCGAGGACCTCACCCACGACGTGTTCGTGCGGGTGTTCCGCTCGCTGCACTCCTACACGCCGGGCACCTTCGAGGGTTGGCTGCACCGCATCACCACCAACGTCTTCCTGGACAAGATGCGCCGCAAGCAGCGGATCCGCTTCGACGCGCTGCCCGAGGACGCGCCGTCCCGCCTGGCGACCCGCGAGCCCGGCCCGGAGCAGGTCTTCGACGAGCGGCACCTGGACGACGACATCCAGCGGGCCCTCGACGCGCTGAGCCCCGAGTTCCGGGCGGCCGTCGTGCTGTGCGACATCGAGGGCCTGTCCTACGAGGAGATCGCGGCCACCCTCGACATCAAACTCGGCACCGTCCGCTCCCGGATCCACCGCGGCCGGGCCCAACTGCGCGAGGCGCTGGCCCATCGCGCGCCGCGGCCGGAAGCCGTGCCGGCCGGGACCGCCGCGAGCGGGCCGTCCGCCCGCCCCACCCGGACCCTGCCGGTGCGCCGACTGCTCCCCGCCGGTCGAGGGGCGTGATGGCCCGACACCTCGGCGACGAGCTCAGCGACTACGTCGACCGCCGGATGCCGGCGGCGCTGCTGCTTGCCTGGGACCGGCATCTGGTCGGCTGTCAGCTGTGCCGGTGCGCGGCCGATCAGGAGCGCCGGGTCCTGGCGTCGCTGCGGGCCAACCCGGCCCCGCACGTGCCCTCCGGCCTGCACCAGATGCTGCTCGCGCTCAGCCTGCCCGGTGAGCCCCCGGCCGGCGCTGCCGGGGTCGCCCCCGCGGGCCCGCCGATCCCCGCGCCACCGCCGGGCGCGCCGCACCCGCTGGCCGTCGGCCCGTCCCGGCTGCCCACCCTCGGCCGGGCCGCCCCCGCGCACTACCGGTCGCTGCGTCGCCCGCTCGCGCTGGCGGGCGCGGTCGCCGGGTCCGCCGCCGCCGCGGCGCTGACCATCGGCCTGGCCACCCCGGTCGGCTCGTCCTCGGCGGCGGTCGTGCAGCCGGCCCCCGCCACCGCGCCCGGCTGGAACGCGGTCGGCGTCTCCGGCGCCTATTCGTGGGTGCCCAGCGTCGTGCAGGTCGGCGGGCCCAGCCGGGTGCAGAGTGTCCTGGCCCCCGCCACGGAGCGACCCAGCCGATGAGCCAGCCAGGCAGCCCCCCGCCGGCCGGGCCGCCTGGCGGCTATCCGCCGCCCGGCTCGTCCGCACCCACCCAGCGGTTGACCGGCTTCGACCCGGGCTACCCGGCCCCGCAGGGCTGGCACCCCGATCCGGCCGGACAACCCCGCCCGGCCCCGTCGGGTCCGATGGCCCCCGGCCCGGCCGCCCCGGGTCCGGGCGGCCCCGGTCCGGGCGCCCCCGGTCCGGTCGCCGCTGGCTACTCGATGCCACCGGGCGCCGGCGGCCCCGGGCAGTGGGGTGCGCCCGCGGCATACCAGGGGAGTCCGGCGACCGCCCCGCTGCCGCGCCCGGGGACCCCGGCTCAGCAGCCGCCGGCCCGGCCGCGGCGCTCGACCGGCCTGCTCGTGGGCGTCGCCGCGATCGGGCTGACCGCCGGCCTGCTCGGCGGGGGCGCCGCCGGAGTGCTGGCCGGGCGCACCGTGACCCCGCAGCCGCTGTCCCCGACGCCCGGCGCCCCGGTCGCGGTCAACCGGCCCGACGGCAGCATCGCCAAGATCGCCGCCCAGGCGCTGCCCTCCGTGGTGACCATCAAGATCCGCGGCAGCGCCGGCTCGGGCACCGGGTCGGGGTTCGTCGTCGACGACAGCGGCCACATCGTCACCAACAACCACGTCATCTCGACCGCGGCCAGCGGCGGCACGATCCGGGTCGAGTTGCACGACGGCACCTCGGTCGACGCGACCATCGTCGGCCGGGACGCGTCCTACGACCTGGCCGTGCTCAAGGTCGACCGGTCCGGGCTGGTCCCGCTGCAGTGGGGTCGCTCGGCCGACATCGTCGTCGGTGACGGGGTCATCGCGGTCGGTGCACCGCTGGGTCTGGAGTCGACGGTGACGACCGGCATCGTGTCGGCGCTCGGGCGCCCGGTCTCGGCCGGCGGCGGCGACGAGACCTCCTACATCAACGCGATCCAGACCGATGCGGCCATCAACCCGGGCAACTCCGGCGGGCCGCTGCTCGACCTCAACGGCCGGGTCATCGGGGTCAACTCGGCGATCGCCCGCCTGCCGGGCTCGACCAGCGGCACCGGCGGCAGCATCGGGCTCGGTTTCGCGATCCCGAGCGACCAGGCGGCCAAGACCGTCCAGCAGTTGATCAGCACCGGCAAGGCCGTGCATCCGATCGTCGGGGTGCGCCTGGACTCCAACTACGACGGCGACGGCGGCAAGATCCTCAGCTCCGGCGGTGTTCCCAGCGGCGGCAACGCCGCGGCGGCCGGCCTGCGCGACGGCGACGTCATCGTCGCCATCGACGGCAAGCGGATCACCAGCGCAGAGCACCTCATCGTCTCGATCCGCAGTCGCGACGTGGGCGATACAGTGCGACTGACGGTGGATCGCGGTGGGCAGACCGTGGACATCACCCTGACCCTGCAGGCGGGTTGACCCGGAGGACGACGTGCTGGACATCAACGGCTGGGAGCTCATCGTCCTGGTCGTCGTCGCGGTCCTCGTGCTCGGCCCGGAGCGGCTGCCGACGTATGCCGCCAAGCTCGGTCAGCTGGTCCGCCAGCTCAAGGCGATGGCCGACGGGGCCAAGGGCCAGCTCAAGGAGCAGCTCGGGCCGGACTTCGACGACCTCAACTGGCGCCAGTACGACCCCCGGCAGTACGACCCGCGTCGCATCGTCCGCGAGGCGCTCCTGGACCCGGGGCCCGAGCCGGTGCGGCCCGAACCACCCGCGGCGACCCGGGTCGAGCACGACCCGGCCCGGCCCACCCCGTGGGACCCGGACGCCACCTGAGCGCAGGTCGGGACGGATGCGGCCGGTGGTGGCCGGGACGGGTCAGCGCCGGACCGGCGTGACCCCCAACGACCGACCGGCCAGCCCACGCGCCCGGCTGGACAACGAGCGGGCCACCGCGCGCAGCGCGACCGCAGCGGGGGAGTCCGGGTCGCGCAGCACGACGGGGCGGCCCTCGTCGCCGCCCACGCGCAGGTTGGTGTCCAGCGGCACCTGGCCGAGCAGCGGCACCGACGCGCCCATGATCCGGGTCAGCGAGTCGGCGACCGTCCGGCCACCCCCGGCCCCGAAGATCTCCTGCCGTGAGCCGTCCGGCAGTTCCAGCCACGACATGTTCTCGACGACCCCGACGACCCGCTGGTGGGTCTGCGCCGCGATCGACCCGGCCCGCTCGGCCACCTCGGCGGCGGCCGCCTGGGGCGTGGTGACGACGATGATCTCGGCCGTCGGCAGCAGTTGACCGATCGAGATCGCGACGTCGCCGGTGCCCGGCGGCAGGTCGAGCAGCAGCACGTCGAGGTCGCCCCAGAAGACGTCGGACAGGAACTGGGTCAACGCCCGGTGCAGCATCGGTCCGCGCCACACGACCGGCTGGTTGCCCGGCACGAACATGCCGACCGAGATGACCTTCACGTCGTGCGAGATCGGCGGCAGGATCATCGCGTCCTCGCCGTCGCCGATCTGGGTCGGCCGGGCCTCGACACCGAGCATCCGGGGGATCGAGAAGCCGTGGATGTCCGCGTCGACCACCCCGACTTTGAGCCCCGCGGCGGCCATGGCCACGGCGAGGTTGGCGGTGACCGAGGACTTGCCGACGCCACCCTTGCCGGAGGCCACGGCATACACCCGGGTGGTCGAGCCGGGACGGTTGAAGACGACCTCGCGCTCCGGCGCGCCGCCGCGCAACTTGCCGCGCAGCACCGCGCGCTGCTCGTCGCTCATGACGTCGAGGCGCACCTCGACGCCGTTGACGCCCTCGACGCCCAGCAGCGCCGCCGTCGTGTCGCGGCGCAGCGTGTCCTTGAGGGGGCAGCCGGCGACGGTGAGGTAGAGCTCGAGCATGACCTGACCGGCCTCGTCGACCGTCACCGACTTGACCATGCCGAGCTCGGTCACCGGTTTGCGGATCTCCGGGTCGTTGACGGTCGAGAGCGCGCGGAGCAGGTCGTCCTGGGTGGGTGCGGGCATACCGTCGATCCTATGCGCTCGGTCTGATCCCGCTGGGTGCCGTCGCTGGAGCGCCGGCCGGGGCTGGGGGGTTCCGGGAACGTTCCAGGCAACCGTTTTCACCGGGGAGTGGGGGGCTGGGGGGTTCCGGGAACGTTCCAGGCAACCGTTTTCACCGGGGAGTGGGGGTCAGCGGTCGCGCTTGCGGGGCTTGGCCTTGGGCTGGGGCTTGGCCTTGGGGGTGATGGCGCCGCGCCGCTCCATCTCCTCCAGCAGGTCGCGCAGCTCGGAGCGGATGAAGTCGCGGGTCGCGGCGTCGCGCAGGGCGATGCGCAGGGCCGCGACCTCACGGGTGAGGAACTCGGTGTCGGCGAGGTTGCGCTCGTCGCGGGCCCGGTCCTGCTCCAGCGCCACCCGCTCGCGGTCGGCCTGACGGTTCTGCGCGAGCAGGATGAGCGGGGCGGCGTACGAGGCCTGCAGCGACAGGATGAGGGTGAGCAGCGTGTAGTTGAGCTCGCGCGGATCGAACTGGAGCTGGGTCGGGGCGAAGGTGTTCCAGACCAGCCAGATGATGACGAAGGCGGTCATCCCGATGAGGAACTGCACCGTGCCCATGAACCGTGCGAAGGCCTCGGACAGCACCCCGAAGCGCTCCTGGTCGAACCCCCGCCACTGCAGGAAGGACCGCCGCCCAAACTCGCGGGGCTGGTCGATGCGGCCGTCGCGGGCCGCCCGCGGTCGGCCGGCCGCGCGGCGCAGCGCGGCGCGGCGGGCGCCGTCAGCCATGGGTGACCTCGCGGGCCTCGCGCCAGTCCTCGGGCAGGATGTGGTCGAGCACGTCGTCGACGGTCACCGCGCCGACCAGCCGGCCCACCGGGTCGACGACCGGCACCGCCATGAGGTCGTAGGCGGCCAGGGTGCGGTGCACCTGGTCGATCGACGCTTCGACCTCGACCGGCTTGACCCGCTCGATCGCGGCACCCAGCGGCGAGTGCGGCGGCTCGCGCAGCAGCCGCTGGATGTGCACCAGCCCGAGATACTTGCCGGTCGGCGTCTCCAGCGGCGGCCGGCAGACGAACACCGCCGTCGACAGCGGCGCGGACAACTCCTCGCGCCGCACCACCGCGAGCGCCTCGGCGATGGTCGCCTCGGGACCGAGGATCACCGGCTCGTTGGTCATGATGCCCCCGGCGGTGTCCTCCTCGTAGGCGAGCAGCTGGCGGACCGGCTCGGCCTCGTCCGGCTCCATCCGCCCGAGCAGCTGCTCCTGCTGCTCCGGGGGCAGCTCGGCGAGCAGGTCGGCGGCGTCGTCGGGCTCCATCGCCTCGAGCACGTCGGCGGCGCGTTCGGCGTCCAGGCCGACGAGGATCTGCACCTGCTCGTCCTCGGGCAGCTCCTCCAGCACGTCGGCCAGCCGCGAGTCGTCCAGCGCTGCGGCGACCTCGGCCCGGCGCTGCGGCTCCAGGTCGTGGATCGCCTCGGCGAGGTCGGCCGGCGCGAGATCCTCGTAGGCCGCGATGAGCAGCTCGGCGTCCTGCTGGGCATCCCGCACGTCCAGGCCGGTCGTGTCGGCGATGTCGACCAGCAGCGTCTCGCCCCGGCGCCGGCCGAAGGCCCGGATGCCGCGACGCTGACCGTCGGTCTTGCGGCAGAACACCCGGCTCACCGTCCAGTCCTTGCGGCGCACGTCGATGGCCAGGTCCTCGACGGTCGCCTCGAAGGTCGTGTCGTCGTCGGTGACGGTGACGGTGCGCTCGAACAGCTCGGCGACGGCCAGCGTCTCGCCGATGCGCTGCTCGAACCGGCGCAGGTTGACCAGCCCGGTCGTGATGACCTGATCGGCGTCGATCGAAGTGATGCGGGTCATCGGCACGAAGACCCGCTTGCGGCCGGGCACCTCGAGCACCAGCCCGATGACCCGGGGCCGTGACCCGATCGGCCCGCGGAACGTCACGACCACATCGCGGACGCGGCCCACCGGGTCGCCCAGCGGGTCGAAGGCGTCCAGACCCACCAGTCGGGCCACGAAGACGCGGGTGGGCAAGGTCACAGGACAAGGCTAGCCGGGGGGACCCGAGGCCCGTGGTCGCGGCATACCGGCTGTTGCTAGCGTCCGGAGGGAAGACCGCCGACGAGCCCGCAGCCACTGGAGGCCGAACCATGCGCCACCCCAAGGACTTCTATGCACCGCTGGCCCTCGGGGCGCCGCAGCCGCTGCGGCAGGTGCCGGCCCGGCCCTCGCGGTGCATCCACTTCTTCGACCCGAGCAACCCCAAGATGGCGGCCAAGGTGCCCGAACTGGTCGGCACCGTCGACGTGCTGCTCGGCAACCTCGAGGACGCCGTCAAGGCCGACAACAAGCAGGCCGCCCGGGCCGGGCTGGTGGCGATCGGCCAGGCCACCGACTTCGGCGAGTCGACGCAGTTGTGGACCCGGGTCAACGCGCTGGACTCGCCGTGGGTCCTGGATGACCTGACGACGCTGGTCACCGAGATCGGCGACAAGCTCGACGTCATCATGGTCCCCAAGGTGCAGGGCGCCGAGGACATCCACTACGTCGACCGGATCCTAGCCCAGCTCGAGGCCCGGGCCGGGCTGCAGCGCCCGATCCTCGTGCACGCGATCCTCGAGACCGCCCGCGGCATGGTCAACGTCGAACAGATCTGCAACGCCAGCCCGCGGATGCAGGGGCTCTCGCTCGGCCCGGCCGACCTGGCCGCGGACCGACGGATGAAGACCACCCGGGTCGGCGGCGGGCACCCCGGCTACCTGGTGCGCCAGGACCCGCCGGGCGGGGTGATCGAGGCCGAGCGGGCGGCATACCAACAGGATCTGTGGCACTACACGATCGCGCGCATGGTCGACGCGTGCGCGGCGGCCGGCATCTTCCCCTACTACGGGCCGTTCGGCGACATCAAGGACGTCGTCGCGTGCGAGGACCAGTTCCGCAACGCCTTCCTGCTCGGCTGTGTCGGCGCATGGTCGCTGCACCCGGCCCAGATCGCCATCGCCAAGCGGGTGTTCAGCCCGTCCGCCGAGGACGTCGCGCACGCGCGGCGGGTCGTCGAGGCGATGGGCGACGGCACCGGGGCGGTCATGCTCGACGGCAAGATGGAGGACGACGCCAGCCTCAAGCAGTGCCTCGTCATGCTCGAGCTGGCCGACCGGCTGGCTGCCACCGACCCCGCCCTCGCGGCTCGGTATGCCGCCCCCGCGGCCGGCGAGTGACCCTCGCCCCGGCCGCGCCCGACCCAAGGAGAACCCCCCGATGAACACCTATCGGCCCCGCCGCACCGTGCTGTACCTGCCCGCCTCCAACGAGCGGGCGCTGGACAAGGCCAAGACCCTGCCGACCGACGGGTTGATCCTCGACCTGGAGGACTCGGTGGCCCCCGACGCCAAGGACGCCGCTCGCGAACTCGCTTGTGCAGCAGCGAAGTCCGGCGCCTACGGGCGGCGCGAGGTGACGATCCGGATCAACGCCATCGACAGCGAGTGGCACTGGGACGACTTGCGCGCCGCCTGCGCCGCCGGCCCCGACGCGATCGTCGTGCCCAAGATCACCAGCCGCAAGCAGGTGCGCTACCTGGCCCGGATGCTCGATCGGCTGCACGCCCCGGAATCGACCCAGCTGTGGGCGATGATCGAGTCGCCGGCGGCGATCCTGGAGATCGAGAAGACCGTCGGCAGCGACCCGCGGCTCACCGTGCTGGTGCTGGGCACCAACGACCTGGTCAAGGAGCTCAACGCCGAGCACGTGCCCGGCCGCGAGCCGCTGCTCTACGCGCTGTCCAAGGTCGTCATGGCCGCCCGGGCCGAGGGATTGGCCGTGCTCGACGGCGTCTACAACGACGTCAAGGACACCGAGGGGTTCGCCGCCGAGTGCCGGCAGGGGCGGGCCATGGGCTTCGACGGCAAGACCGTCATCCACCCCGGCCAGCTCGAGCCGTGCAACAACGCCTATGCGCCCAGCGCGGAGCAGGCCGAGCAGGCCAGGGCCCTCATCGAGACCTTCGAGGGGGCGCTGGCCGAGGGCAAGGGTGTGGTCACCCATCAGGGCAAGCTCGTCGAGCAGTTGCACGTCGACATGGCCCGCAAGGTGCTCGCCACCCGGGAGGCCATCGCCGCGCTCGGCGAGTAGCGGCCCGGGCGCTGAACGCCGGCGCCGGCGGCCTCACTCCAGCAGGCCGAGCTCGGTGAACAGCTCGCCGAGCATGCCCTCGACCCGGATCGAGGTGCCCTCGTCGCCCTGGTGGCTGATCCGCTGCAGCCGGCCCTGGCGCCAGTAGTAGACGTGCGGGCTGATGCCGCCCTGCCCGGTGCTCTCGCCGCGGGCCAGGTTGAGCAGGCCGCTGATCGCGGCGACGATCTCCGGCCCGGTCGGCACGTGGATCGCCAGCAGCGAGCGGTTCGGCACGGCCACCAGCGCGCCGAGCGGAGGCAGTTCGATGCCGAAGTCCTGGGACAGGACCCGTTCGAGCACGAGCAGCCGGCTGGCGTTGAAATAGCCGCCGATGCTCAGCAGGACCCGGGAGCCCGGCTCGTCGCCGAGGGTCATCGTCTCGTCCGAGCGCAGCCCGGCGAGGTTGCGCAGCGCCTGCTGCCGGACCACCTCCCAGCCGCCCCAGACGTCGACCTGGTCGGCCTTGCCGGCGGTCTTGACCGTCTCGGGGAAGTCGCGCGCCGGCACGGCCAGCAGGTCATCGGCGAGCGGGATCGCCAGGTCGGGCTCGAACGGCAGGTCGCCGCGCTGCCACAACCCGAGGTAGAGGCTGCCGGCCACCTGCTCGGGCGTCTCGACCGGCTCGTGCTCGTGGGCGAGCAGGATCGCGGCGTGGTGGTCGAGCAGCCGCGGCCAGTCGCGCTCGGGCGCGGCGGCGGCCTGCGCGGAGATGTTGTGCAGCGGGTAGCGCACCCCACCGATCGCCTCGAGCACGCCCGCGTCGCAGATCGTTTCGACGCCGCGCCGGCGGAAGGCGGCCATCGCCTCGACCCGGAAGCGCTGACCCTGCTCGGCGTCCAGGGCCGGCAGGTCAGGATCGGGTATGCCGCCCGGTGTCGGCTCGCTGCCGCCGCCCCTGCGCCCGAACCACCCCATGAACCTCGCCTCCCAGTCGGTTCCCCCGATGGTAAGCGGGGTGGCGGCCGCCGGACGGCCCCGTTCGCGGTCCGGCTGGCCGGTGGCGGATAATGGTCCTGTCCCGTCTCCCCTGGAAGCCGTCGTCGTGATCCGCTACCTGCCCGTCGTCCTCGAGCTCGGCATCGTCATCTACTGCCTGGTCGACATCTCCCAGGCGGATCGGACCCGGGTGCGCAATCTCCCCAAGGGCTGGTGGATCGTCCTGGTCATCGTCGTGCCGCTGCTCGGCGGTCTCGCGTGGCTGCTGGGCGGTCGGCCGCAACGACCGCCGCAGGGCGGGACCCCGCTGCCCCGCCGGCCCGGTCCGGTGGCCCCCGAGGACGACCCGGAGTTCATCGCCCGTCTGCGCCAGTCCAACAGCGAGCACGAGCACCTGCTGCGCCAGTGGGAGGACGAGTTGCGCTCCCGCGAGCAGCGGCTGCAGCGCCCGCCGCGCGACGCGCCGCCACCGGACGGCGGCAGCGACGACCCACCGGCCGGCAGCCCGCCCACCGGCGGCTGAGCCGCCAGGTCACCAGCGCGACGTGGCAGCGGCCAGCACCTCGCCGAACAGCACCCCCGCGTCGATGTCGTAGCCGCGCCGGGTGAACCACTCGGCCATGGTCCGCGCGTCCCGCTCGAGGAACTCGAATCCGTGCGGATTGCCGATGACGTCGACGATCTGCGGCCAGTCGATGAGGACCAGCCGGTCGCCGTCGAGCAGGACGTTGTAGGGCGACAGGTCACCGTGCGCCCAGCCGAGGCCGGCCAGGTGCAGCATCGCGTCCCGCACCTGCTCGAACAGCCCGGGCAGTGCGCGCCGCTCCGGCCGGCACTGGGCCAGCCGGGGCGCGGCCACCCCGTCGGCGCCGACGAACTCCATGAGCAGTTCGCGGTCGTCGAGCTGCACGGGATAGGGCACCGGCAGTCCCTGGGCCCACAGTGTCGCGAGGGCGCCGAACTCGGCGCCGGCCCACTGGCCGGCGATGACCTCCTTGCCGAAGGCGGTGCGGCGGGCCATGGCGCGGTTCTCCCGGGAGCGGCGCACCCGGCGCCCCTCCAGATAGCCGGCGTCCCGGTGGAACAGCCGGTGCTGCGAGGTGCGGAAGCGCTTGGCCGCCATGATGCTGTCGCGGTCCGGCCGGCCAGGGACCCACCGGTGCACCAGGTGGACGTCGGCCTCCTTGCCGGTCTTGAGGATGCCGAGGTCGGCGTCGACGGCGCCGAACTCGGTGACGACCCAGCCGGGTCGCGGTGCCGGCCCGTGGGTGGCGCCGTCCCAGCTGGACCAGCGCTCGCCCTCGGGGGCGGCGTCAGGCAGTGAGTCGAGGGCGAATCGGTTGTCCTCGAAGGGGGTTGCGGGCATGAGTGGTCTCCGGAGCGTGAGGGGTGGGGGTGCGGGAGGCACCCCGGGCAGTGGTGGACATCTCGCGCTCCTTCGCTCGCCGGACCGGTATGCCGCGGCTGCGGCCACCTCGTCGGTCCACCGTGGCGGCATACCGGGTCCACCGCAACCGGTTTTCCCTTCTCGGCCCCGCCCGGCCAGGCGGCAGGAAGTATCACCAAAGGGGTGCGCCGCTCCTCCCACTCGCGAGACAGTGGACCCGTCGCCGTCCCACCGTCAGCGTGGACTCTCCCAAGGAGGCGCCGTGCCCGAGAAGCGACTTGCCCGTGGCAGCCTGCGAGTCAACTACCCCGACTCGCACACCATGTCCCGCGACCGGCCGGGGTCGCAGGAGCGCGGGCTGGAGGGCGACCTCGTCCACGGTGCCCTGCTGGAAGCGTTGCGGGACACCGGGTTCCAGGACGTCGAGGAGATCTCGCTCAAACCCAAGCGGACTCGCGGCCTCGACCCGTCAGGCGGCGCCGGCAAACCGCTCACGCTCGACCTGGACGTCGCCGCCGGGGAGGACGCGGTCGTGCTGGTGGAGCAGGACGGCTGCTACTCGTGGCATCTGCCCAAGAGCGCGACGACCAGGACCCGCCGGCTGCCGGGGGAGGCGCACACGGCGTCGTTCGAGATCCCGTTGCGGGCCGCCGCCCCGACCCGCCCGCGGGGGCGCGGCGGCGGCCGGGCCGGCGCGATCCGGACCCGCGGCCTGGTCGGCGACCTGGTCGGTGGGGCGGTGCGGGCGCTGGTGCTCAAGTTCGCCGCGCCCGTGCTCGTCGGCAAGGCGATCGACTTCCTCGAGCGGCACGTCGAGCCCGGACTGGTGCACATCGCGGGCGTCGACCCCGCCACCTGGACGCGGGTCGACCGGCTCGAGCAACTCCCGCTGCCGACCGGCCGACCGCTGCGGATCCTGCTGTTCGTCCACGGCACGTTCTCCTCGACCGTCGGGGCGTTCGGGACCCTCGGTGTCGTCGGCGCCGGGCCCGACTTCCTGCGCGCGGCGGTGGACCGCTACGACGCGGTCGTCGGCTTCGACCACCCGACCCTGTCGGTCGACCCGCTGGCCAACGCGACCGACCTGCTGCAGCGGGTCCGCGGGGTCACCGGTGGGGTGACCTTCGACGTCGTGTGCCACAGCCGGGGCGGGCTGACCACCCGATCCTTCGCGGAATACGTGCTGCCCCCGTCCGGCTGGGACGGGCGGGTCGGCACCGCCGTCTTCGTCGCGGCGACGAACAACGGCACCCACCTGGCCGACCCGCAACGCTGGAACGACCTCATCGACCTGACGACCAACCTCGCGGCGGTCGGCGCGGGCGCGCTGGTCGCGGTGCCCGGAGCCGGGCCGGTGCTGGCCGGGGTGGCCGGCGCCCTCAAGGGCCTCGGGGCGCTGGTCAAGTACCTCGCGGCCTACCTGTTCACCGAGGGCGGCGTGCCCGGCCTCGCGGCGATGACCCCGGGCGGCGCGTTCGTCACGGGGATCAACCAGACCCAGCCGGGACAGCCCGGGCCCGGCGCCGCGTGGCACGTCGTGCAGTCCAACTTCCACGTCACCCTGCTGGACGACAGCCACCGGCCGCCGCAGTTCCCCAAGGAACTCGCGGTGCGCCTGGCCGAGGGTCTGGTCGATCAGGTCTTCAAGGGCGACAACGACCTGGTTGTCGACTGCGCGTCCATGGGCTCGATCGACGCGGCGGCCGGCGGCGGATTCGTCGCCAGCACCTACGACTTCGGCACCAACGACGTCGTCTATCACGGCAACTACTTCGACCAGGCCGACTTCGTCGGCGCGCTGGGCGACATGCTGTTCGGCGGCGAGGCGACGGCGGCACCGACGATCGACCGCGGGGACTTCGATCTGCCCACCCCGGTCACCCCGGCCGGCTCGCCCCCGGAGTCGACGCCGGACGAGGTCGACCCGGGCCGGCGCAGGCCCGCCAAGGGTGGCGGCGCGGGCGGGGTCCGGTCGCGCGGCATCACCTGGGCCGGGGCGGCCGACCAGCCGGTGACCACCACTGCGGGCGACTTCGCCGACCCGGGTGAGCCGGCGACCGCCGGGGCCGACCCCGATGAGCCGGTGACCGGCACCGCCGACGAGCCGGTCACTGCTGCCGCCGACGAGCCGGCGCAGGCCCATCTACTCGCCGAGATGCCCGATCGTCCGGTCGTGGGCCGGCCGGCCTCGCTGCGAGTGGCCTTGTCCCGCAAGGAGATCGCCTCGGTGGTGAGCGCCCCCGCGACGGGCCGGGCGACGATCATGGGGATGCCCGGCCGGGTCCTCGACGTCCGGGTGCTGCCGAAGAAGAACTGCTCGATCCAGGGCGACGACGAGGGCTCCTTCACGCTGCCCACCGGCAGCGGCACCTCCGAGCTGCGCTTCGACGTGGTGCCCCGGGACGCCGGGCCGCTCGTCGTCACGGTCCTCGTCGAGGCCGGTGGCTATCCGCTGGCCCGGCTCACCGTGCAGGCGACAGCCACCGCGAAGGCACCGAAGGCCGGCGGGCGGACCTCGGCGCGGGCGACCGCGGTGGCCGACCCGGCCGCGGACGCCCCGGGCCTGGCGTCGGCGCTGTGGCTGCAGATCGAGCCGGTCGAACGCGACCAGGGCACCACCTTCGTCTACACGGTCAAGTCCGAGAAGCTGGGCCTGCTCGAGCGATTCGAGTCCGCGCCGCTCAAGGACATCGAGGGCTTCGTCGTCGAGCTGTTCCGCGACCTGAGCCGGTCCTTCGACGACCACGGCACCGGCAAGGCCTTCGTCACGGCGCTGCAGGACCGTGGGGCGCAGCTGTTCGACGAGCTGTTCCCGGAACCGCTGCGGGCGCTGCTGTGGCAGCACCGGGCCGAACTGGGCCAGATCTGGCTGCTCGCCGACGAGCCCTACCTGCCGTGGGAACTCGTGCACCTCAAGCCCGCGAAGGGGCGCCGGCCACGCACGCCGTGGTTCCTCGGCCAGCTCGGGCTGGTGCGCTCGCAGTACGGCGCCTTCCCGCCCCGGGTGCTGTTGGCCCGGCCGGGCCGGGTGCGGTCGCTGTGCCCGGACTACCTGGATTCCCGGTGGCGGCTGGAGGAGTCCGCGGCCGAGGCGGCATACCTCAAGGATCGGTTCGGCGCCGAGCCGGTCGCCGCGACCGAGCGTGACGTGCTGGCCCTGCTGCGCAAGGGCGACTTCGACCTGCTGCACTTCTCCGGTCACGGCCTGTGCGATCCCGGCGACGTCGCCTCGGCCAAGATCATGCTCGCCGGCCGCAAGGGCCGCGGCGGCGCGGTCACCCCGCAGTATCTGTCGGCCACCACGGTGAGCCAGAACGTCGACTACACCAAGAGCGAGAACCGGCCGGTCGTCGTGCTCAACGCCTGCCAGACCGCCCGGGGCGGCCAGCAGCTGTCCAGCCTGGGCGGCTTCGCCCGCGCCTTCCTCGAGGCCGGTGCCGGGGCCTACGTGTCGACCCTGTGGTCGGTGCGCCAGGAGCCGGCCCGCGACTTCGTCGAGACCTTCTACGACCGGCTGCTCGGCGGAGCCACGGTCGGCGAGGCGTCGGTGGCCGCGCGTGAGGCGGCGCGGGCTGCCGGGGATGCCTCGTGGCTGGCCTACGCCGTCTACGCCAGGCCCGACGCGATCCTGCAGACGACCTGAAAACCCTTACCCCCCAAGACGATCGACAGGAGTTGCGGCATCATGGCCAAGCGTGCGGTGTGCGTCGGGATCAACGAGTTCGCCAACCTGCCCCGGGCCGACTGGCTCTATGGCTGCGTCAACGACGCCCAGGACATGTCGGCGATGCTGCGCAAGCGCGGGTTCCCCACCAAGGCCATCACCGTGCTCACCGACTCGGCGGCCACCAAGGCGGCGATCATGGCGGCCCTGGACGCGATGGTGGCCGGCGCCCAGGCCGGTGACCAGCTGGTCTTCTCGCTGTCCTCGCACGGCACCCAGGTGCCGGACACCAGCGGTGACGAGGTCGACCGGGCCGACGAGTGCTTCGTCTGCTACGACATCCGCCAGGAGGGTGGCCAGTGGTCACCCGACACCGTCATCCTCGACGACGAACTGCGCGACCTGTTCGCCCGGGTGCCCAAGGGGGTGGTCCTGGAGGTCTTCCTGGACACCTGCCACTCGGGCACCGGGTTGAAGTCGGAGGACCTGCTCTCGGGGCGCCGGCCCCGCTTCCTGCCGCCGCCGACGGTGCGCGGGCTGCGGGCGGTCGCCGGCGCGGCCGCGAGCCGCACCGTCACGGACGCGGTCAAGGGCCTGCCGGCGGCCAACCGCCCGATCCTCTACGCCGGCTGCCGGTCCGACCAGACCTCGGCCGACGCGACCTTCGAGGGCCGGTCCAACGGCGCGTTCACCTACTACCTGCTCCAGGCGCTGGCCCAGGACGCCACCCGGCCGCGCAGCGAGATCCACCAGGCGCTGACCGCCAGCCTGCGGGCGGCGGAGTTCTCCCAGCGCCCGACCCTCGAGGCCGCGCCGAAGGCGAAGAAGACGCCGGTCGGCGAGCCCTGGTGAGCCGCCCACCGCGGCGCCCGGTCCGGTGATCCGGGGCGGCCGGGCACCCGCGGCCCGGGTGCCTCCGCACCCGAGCGGCGGGGATCAGCCGGCCAGGTGACCCCACGCGGGGGCCAGCGCCGACCAGGGACCGACGGCGGCCACCCGGCCCTCTTCGAGGACGACCACCCGGTCGGCCCGAGCCAGTGCGGCGCGCTTGGACGTGGCGCCCACGACGGTGGCCGACCGCTCGCGCAAGGCGTGCCACAGCTCGATCTCGGTGCGGGCGTCGAGGGCGCTGGACACGTCGTCGGCGAGCAGCAGCTCGGCGTCGGCGGCCAGGGCCCGGGCCAGCGCCAGCCGCTGCACCTGGCCGCCGGACAATCGCACGCCGCGGTGCCCGACCAGCGCCGTGGCGCCACCGGCCGACTCGACGTCGAGCTGCAGCCGGGCATCGGAGACCGGCCCGGCGAAGTCGCGGCCGAAACCGAGCTGGACGTTCTCGGCGAAGGTGCCGGAGAGCACCCGCGGCACCTGAGCGACATAGGCCACCTGCCCGGGGCGCAGGAACACCTCGGCGTCGTCGACCTCGGTGTCGTTCCAGCGCAGCGATCCGGTGTAGTCGGTGAGGCCGGCCAGGGTGCGCAGCAGTGTCGACTTGCCCGAGCCCACCTGCCCGAGCAGCAACACGAGCTCGCCGCGCTCGATCGTCAGGTCGACGTCCTCCAGGCCGATCGTGCCGTCCTCGTGCACCGCGGTGAGGGTGGTGAGGCAGAGCCGTTGCAGCGGCACCCGATCGACCTCGGGCGGCGGTGGCGCGGCCCCGGTGAGCAGGTCGACGCCCGGGGGCAGGTGCATGAGGTCGACTCCACCGGCCATCCGGCTGGTCGCCGTCTGCCAGGACCGGGTGCCCGGCGCCTCGGTGACCACCGCGCTCGCCACCCGCCCGAACCATTCGAAGCCGTTGACCGCGTTGACGACGAGCAGGGCGGTGGCCAGGCCCCACAGGTCGGCGAGCACGGCGGCCCAGGCCGCGACGGCGCCGACCCGGACCATGACACCGGGGACCCCCTCGAGCACGGCCTGCACCCGGTGCTCGCGGACCGCCGCTTCGACCCGGCCATGGTCGACCCGGCGCAGATGCCGGGCGGCCTCGGGCGTGCCGGCGGCCAGCTTGACCGTCTGGGCCGACTCGAGCGTGGACACCAGGGCCCGGCCGAAACGCGCCCGCGCCGCCGCTGCCACCGTCGCCGATCGGCCGGCGATCGGCCGGCCGATGAAGGAGGTGACCGACGCGGCGAGCATGACGGCGAGCAGCACCAGACCGGCCAGCACCGAGCGTGCCACCAGCGCCGTGACCGCCACGACGGCCAGCCCGTTGACGAAGTCGACCCAACGGTCGGCGTAGCGGGCGTAGCGATCGGAGTCCATCGCCCGCGCGACGACCTCGCCGGCCGGGACCTTCTCCAGCCGATGCGTGCGGGTCTGCCCGACCAGGACGTTGAGCCGCACCCGCAGCAGGGCCTCGACCCACCAGCGCGGATAGCGGGAGATCGCCTCGGCGAGCAGCACCGGCCCGGCCAGGACGGCGACCACCGTCGCGACACCCCACCTCCACGGGTCGTGGCCGGCTCCGACCGCCTCGACGGTGTGGCCCCACATGAGCCCGGTGATCGCGCCCATCGCGCCGGTGAGCGAGAAGAGCAGGAACAGGCCCACCGCCAGCAGACCCCAGGTCGGGCGCACCGCCACCAGGCTGAGCACGCCGCGTGCCAGCGACGGCCCGGGTCCGGTCGCCGGGCGCTCCGGCACCGGCCCGCGCCGCCGGACCGTGCCGACGGCGAGCTCGCCGTCCGTCCCGGCCGCGGGGCGGTCGCCCGGTCGGTATGCCGCGTCGGCGCCGTCCGGCGTCCTCTCCGGCTGCGGGTCGGCGCGGGGTGCGGGCCCGGCCCGCACCCCGTCGAGCCGGCCCTGGGCGTCGTGGCCGGCCGAGGTGAGCAGGTCGCGGAACGGCCCCGGCTGCCCGGCCAGCTCGACCTGGGGCCCGAACTGGCGCAACCGTCCGGCGCTGAGCACCGCGACCAGGTCGGCCCGGCCGATCGTCGAGAGCCGGTGCGCGACGAGGATGCCGGTGCGTCCGCGCAGCAACCGGTCGGCGGCGGCGACCACCCGGGCCTCGGTCAGCGGGTCCATCCGCGCGGTGGCCTCGTCGAGCACGACCATGCGGACGTCGCGGATGAGCAGGCGGGCGAAGGCGACGAGCTGCTCCTCACCGGCCGACAGGGTGGTGCCCCCGGGCCCGAGCATGGTGTCCAGACCCTCGTCGAGGCCCTCGACCCACTCGGTGAGCCCGAGTTCCGCGACGACGGCCTCGACCCGGGCCCGCGGCCGGTCGGCGAACATCGTGATGTTGTCGTGCAGCGACCCCGCGAGGATGTCGGTGCGCTGGGTGACCACGCCGACCGCCCGGCGCAGGCCCTGCAGGTCGAGGTCGAGGACATCCACCCCGCCGACGAGCACGCTGCCCGGCGCCGGCTCGACCGCCCGGGGGACCAGCGAGGCGAGGGTCGACTTGCCCGACCCGGTGCGCCCGACGAGGGCCAGGGTCTGCCCCGCCGGCACCGTGAGGGTGACCCCGGCGAGCGCGAAGGTGCCCTCGGGGTAGGCGAAGTGCAGGTCCTGGAAGTGCAGCTCGAGCGGGCCGTCGGGCAGCGGCGCGCCGCCGGTGGGCTCGGGCGTGAGGGTGAGCATCTCGCGCAGCCGCAGCACCGCGCCGAGCCCGGCCTGCAGGTCGGGCAGCTGTTGGGCGACGTGCCCGACGATGCCGACGAAGCCGCTCGTGACGAGGAAGAGCGTGACCAGCTGAGCCACCGAGACCCCACCGCCGACGGCGGCGGCGACCCCGAGGATCGCGACGCCGGCCAGCAGCGCGTTGAGCAGCAGCACCGCGCGCAGCAGGATCCGTCGCTCGACCAGGACCACCGCGAGGAAGCGCTCGTGGACGATCGAGGAGAGCCGGGCCAGCCGACCGATCGCGAACGCCTGTCCGAGGCTGGTGCGCAGGTCGTCGCGCCCGGCGATGCCCTCCTCGAGGGCCGCCGCGTGGTCGGTCCAGGCGGCCTCCTCGTGGACCTTGAGGGTGGCGATCGTCGGCAGCAGCGAGCGCATGGCCAGCCAGGCGACCCCGACGAAGGCGGGGAAGAGCAGCCAGGCCGGCCACCAGGTCCACCCGGCGATGACCCACATCGGCAGGGCGCCGGTCACCGCCCGCAGGGCCTGCCAGACCTGCCAGCGCACCAGCGCACCGACCTCGCGGGTGTCGTCGTCGACCCGGTCCAGCACCTCGCCGACGGCCTGTTCGCGCAGCGCCGCCAGCGGCTGGGAGAGCGCGGCATGCAGGACGTCCTCGCGCAGCGCTCCCTCGGCGCGGTCGGACACCCCGGCCCAGACGAACTTGCCCGCCGTGTCCAGCAGCGCGCCGCCGACCAGGCAGCCCGCGAGCCACCACACCAGGGCGGCGGTCGGTCGCTCGGCCAGCCACCCGGCGACGACCGAGCCGATCGCCTGGGCCAGCGAGCCGAGCACCAGGGTGAGCAGCGCGACCAGCGACGCGGCCCCGCGCAGTCGACGCCAGGTCACCTCCCGGCGGGCATCGGGTGCCGGCTCGGGCGAGTCGGGGGGCCGGCCGGCCGGCAGCGTGGTCAGGGCTGGTGAGGCACTCATCACCATCCACGGTAAGCCCCCGCACCGACAGACCACCTCCGGTTTTTCGGCTGCCGGGCCCGCGCCCGGCGGCCGCGTATGCCGCGCCTCACACGGGGTGGGACGGGTGCGGCAGGTGGGCCAGCGGCATACTCGGGGGTGAATCCCGGACCACTCTCGAAGGCGAGGAGCGCCCCATGTCCCGACTGCAGACCACCGAGGGGCTCACCGAGGATCAGGTCGAGTTGCTCAAGCTGGTCCGGGAGTTCGTCGACGAGCAGATCATCCCGGTCGCGACCGAGTTGGAGCACGCGGACGAGTACCCGCAGGACATCGTCGACCAGATGAAGGACATGGGGATCTTCGGGCTGATGATCCCCGAGGAGTACGGCGGGCTCGGGGAGTCGCTGCTCACCTATGCCCTGTGCGTCGAGGAGATCGCCCGCGGCTGGATGTCGGTGTCCGGCATCATCAACACCCACTTCATCGTCGCCTACATGCTGCTGCAGCACGGCACCGACGAGCAGAAGCAGCGCTACCTGCCGCGGATGGCGACCGGCGAGCTGCGCGGGGCGTTCTCGATGAGCGAGCCCGGGCTCGGGTCCGACGTGTCGGCGATCAAGACCAAGGCGGTGCGGGACGGCGACGACTGGGTCATCAACGGCCAGAAGATGTGGCTGACCAACGGCGGCTCGGCCAACCTCGTCGCGGTGCTCGTCAAGACCGACCTCGGCGAGGGCTCGGTCTACAAGAACCTCACGACCTTCCTGGTCGAGAAGGAGTCCGGCTTCGGGCAGACCGCGCCGGGCGTCACCGTGCCCGGCAAGATCGACAAGATGGGCTACAAGGGCGTCGACACGACCGAGCTCGTCTTCGAGGGGCACCGGTCGAGCGACGCGCAGATCCTCGGCGGCGTGCCGGGCCGGGGCTTCTACCAGATGATGGACGGCGTCGAGGTGGGCCGGGTCAACGTCGCGGCGCGGGCCTGCGGGGTGTCGATGCGCGCCTTCGAGTTGGGCATCCGCTACGCCCAGCAGCGCGAGACCTTCGGCAAGAAGATCGCCGAGCACCAGGGCATCCTGTTCCGGCTGGCCGACATGGCGACCAAGGTCGAGGCGAGCCACCAGATGATGGTCAAGGCCGCGCGGCTCAAGGATGCCGGCAAGCGCAACGACCTCGAGGCCGGCATGGCCAAGTACCTGGCCGCCGAGAACTGCGCCGACGTGGTCGAACAGTCCTTCCGCATCCACGGCGGCTACGGCTACTCCAAGGAGTACGAGATCGAGCGGCTCTACCGCGAGGCGCCGATGCTGCTCATCGGCGAGGGCACGGCCGAGATCCAGAAGATGATCATCGGCCGCCGGCTGCTCGAGGACTTCAAGCTCAAGGGCTGAGCCGACCCGACCCGGTATGCCGCGGTCGCGGCGCTCGGTGTCGTCGGCTAGGCCGGCCGGGTGGGGTCGTCGGGCGGCTGCGGGGGCGCGGGCGGCATACCGGATCCAGGTGGCGGAGCGCCGGGCAGTTGGGGCGCGCCACCGGGCGGGGCCCACCCGCGCGGGTCGGGCGTGATGCCGGCGTTGCGCAGGATCTCGCGGGCGTCGTGGGCGACCTTGTGCTCGGTGAGGATCTCGAAGCGGCCCGGGACGATCTGGCTCACCGAGGTGAAGTCGCGCTGGCCGCGGGTGAAGGCGTAGCCGATGGCCGCCCAGACCGCACCGAAGACGGCCCCGAAGGCCATCGTCGACACGATGAGCTGCACGGCGCTGCCGGCCGGGTCGAACAGCGAGAACACCAACCCGACGAACAGGCCCAGCCACAGGCCGGACAGCGCGCCGCCGAGCAGCACCCGGCCCCAGTTGAGCCGGCCGGTGACCCGCTCGAGCTGGCGCAGCTCGGTGCCGACGATGAGCACGTTCTGCACCGGGAAGCCGGCGTCGGAGAGCGTGTCCACCGCCTTCTGCGCCTGCTCGTAGCGCTCGAACACCCCGATCGACATGGGGTAGTCGAGGGAGAGCATCTGGAAGGGCACCCGGCGGCCGGGCTGAGCGGTCATGCCTCGATCCTCGCACGCGCCGACCGACCGAATGGTCACCCGGTGTTCGCCGACGCCGCACCCGGGCGAGGCTAGGCTCACCCCGCGGGTGGCCGATCGGGGGCGCCCATGACCGAGGAGTGCAGATGAGACGAACACGTCTGGCTGCCGTGGGGGCGATCGCCATCGCCGCAGCCCTCATGGCGCCGGCGCAGGCGCAGGCCGGGGGCGGCGGCCACCGGGACAAGGCGGGCGGGCGGGGCAACCCCAACCTCGTCTCGGTGCAACTGCTGTCGTTCAACGACTATCACGGGCATCTGGAGGCGACCGACGGCAAGCTGTCGCCCACCGTCGACCCCACCCAGACCGCGGTCGGCGGGTCCGAGTACCTCGCGACCAACCTCGCCGCGCTGCGCGCCAAGGTGCCGCCCGGCAGGTCGTTGACCGTGGCCGCGGGTGACCTCATCGGCGGGTCGCCGTTCCTGTCCGGCATCTTCCACGACGAGCCGTCGGTCGAGTCGCTCAACGCTCTCAAGCTCGACGTCAGCGCCGTCGGCAACCACGAGTTCGACGAGGGGACGGCCGAACTGCTGCGGATGCAGCGCGGTGGCTGCCACCCGACGGCGGGCTGCTACTTCCCCGACCAGCCGTATGCCGGCGCCGACTTCCAGTGGCTCGCCGCCAACGTCGTGCGCAAGGACAACGGCCGGACCCTGCTGCCGGGCACCGCGATCAAGCAGGTCGGCGGGGTCAAGATCGGCTTCATCGGGATGACCCTCAAGGCGACCCCGACGCTGGTCAACCCGAGCGGGGTGGCCGGAGTGACCTTCAAGGACGAGGTGGCGACGGCCAACGCCAAGGCCAAGGAACTCAAGAAGCAGGGCGTCAAGGCCATCGTCGTGCTCCTGCACGAGGGTGGCTTCCAGGCCGGCAACCTGCAGGCCTGCGCCGGCATCTCCGACCCGATCGCCCAGATCGCCCGGACCATGACCTCCGAGGTGGACCTGATCGTCAGCGGGCACACCCACCAGGCCTACGTCTGCTCGCTGCCCGACCCGTCCGGCAAACCCCGCCTGGTCACCAGTGCCGCCGACTACGGCCGGATGATCACCGAGACCACGCTGGTCATCAACGCGCGCAGCGGCGAGGTCATGCGTGAGCGCAGCAGCGCCGTCAACCGGCTGAACTCCCGCGACGTGGCCAAGGACCCGACCCAGACGGCGATCATCGCCAAGTGGGACGCCCTGGCCGCGCCGGTCCGCAACCTGCCGGTCGGCAGCGTCACCGAGTCGATCACCGGCGACGCCTCCGGCAACCGTGGCATCGAGACGCCGATGGGCAACCTGGTCGCCGACGCGATGCTCTGGGGCACCCAGAACGCCGGGGCCCAGATCGCCTTCATGAACGTCGGCGGGGTCCGGGGCAGCCTGCTCTATCCGCAGACCGGCACCGAGGGTGACGGGGTCGTCACCTACGGCGAGGCGTACGGCGTCACCCCCTTCGGCAACGTCGTGCTGTCGATGGACCTGACCGGCGACGCGATCCGCCAGGTGCTCGAGCAGCAGTACCAGCCGATCGCCGCCCGCGGCAGCCGGCCGATGCTCGCGCTGGGGGTCTCCGAGGGCTTCACCTACGAGTGGGACGCCGGCCAGCCGCAGGGCTCGCGGGTCGTGCCGGGCTCGATGCGGCTGCACGGTGAGCCGATCGTGCTGACCCAGACCTACCGGGTCGGGGTGATGAACTTCCTGGCCGACGGCGGCGACTCCTTCACCGCGTTCCAGCAGGGCACCAACCGGGTCGGCGCCGGCGAGGACCTCACGGTCTTCGTCAACTACCTGCGGGCCCACCCGGGGCTGTCCGCGCCGGGCGACCGGGTCTCGGGTCTGTGATCCGAGCACGCCGCTGACTCGCAGGTCCCCCCGCGGGCCGCACCCCGACCGGGGTGCGGCCCGCGCGGCATCCGGCTCGCGGCGCGGTGCCCGACGGATGCGATGCAACCGGATCGGCGGGCAGGTGGTTGTCCCCTCTGACAGGCTCGAGGGCAGCCGGGGGCGTCGTGCCCGAAGGGAGGGTATGCGGTGGCGTTCGCCGAGCCGGACGGGTTCCGGGACTTCGTCGAGGCGCGGTCGTCGCGGCTGGTCCACACCGCCTACCTGCTGACCGGCGACGCCCACCTGGCCCGCGACCTCGTGCAGACCGCGCTCGCGCGGACCTGGCCGCACTGGGACCGGGTCCGGGACGGCAACCCGGACGCCTACGTGCGCACCGTCATGGTGCGGCTGGCCTCCTCGTGGTGGCGGCGCAGGTGGCGCGGCGAGGTGCCGACCGAGGTCATCCCGGAGGCCCGGGCGACCGGGGCGCCGAGCGCGACGACCACGGTCGAGGACCGTCTCACGCTGACCGCCGCGCTGGCGCAGTTGCCGGCCGGCATGCGGCGGGTGGTCGTGCTGCGCTACGTCGAGGACCTGTCCGTCGAGCAGGTGGCCACCCTGCTCGGCAAGTCGGAGGGCACGGTGAAGAGCCAGGCGGCACGCGGGCTCGCCAAGCTGAGGGAGGTGCTCGGCGATGACGGATGGGACTGACGACCGGCTCGTGCAGCGACTGCGGGAACTGCACCCGACCGCGGGCCTGGGGGTCGACTTCGAGGCGGTGCGCGGGCAGGCGCGGCGGCGGCATACCCGCAAGCAGTGGGGGTCGGGGCTGGTCGCCGCGGGGCTGGTCGCCGCGGTCGCGGTCGTCACCCCGCAACTGCTGCCGCCGTCCGGTGGCGGCGAGACGATGTCGGCGGCCGGCGCGTCCGATGCGCAGTCCCGGACGCAGACCGAGCCATCGGCGCAGCGGGAGACCTCGCCGGCGCAGCGGGAGGCCCCGCCGACGCCGATGGTGGCGGTCGCCGACGGCTTCTCCAGCACCCCGCCGGCGGTCCCCGGGGCGCGGGGGCGCGCCGAGGTGCCCTGGGCCCAGGTCGGACCGGGCTGGGTGTATGCCGTGTGGTCACCGAACGGCACCGACGGTGCCTCCGGTGCCCCCGGTGCCCCCGGTGCCCTGCTGCTGGTCAGCCCGACCGGCACCCGGTACGCGGTGGCCGAGGTGCCGAACACGACCGGCGTCACGGCCGTGACCGGCGACGGCAGCCGGGTGCTCATGGCGACCTTGGGAGCCCAACGGCTGCTGCTCGTCCGGGAGGGGGTCTTCCGGCCGCTGCCCTCGATCGACGCGGTGGTCGTCCGTTTCGGGTCCGCGGCCGGGGACCTGCTGGTCTCCAGTCCGCAGTCCGGCCCCCCGACGATCGGCCCGGTCAACGGTCCCGCCAGCGCCCTGCCGCCCGGTGACGGGGGCACCTATCGGTGGCCCGGCAGCGCGCTCGGTCCGAGCGGCACGCTCGTGGTTTCGACGACCACCGGCATGGTCGAGGTGGATCCGTCGTCGGGCCAGGTCCGCCACCGCTGGTCCAAGCGCAGCAACGACCTCTGGTGCGAGCCGATCTCCTGGTGGCCCGACCAGCGGCTCCAGGCGCGCTGCGAGACCCCGCAGGGTGCTGACCTGCGCCTGTTCGCCGACTCCGGGCCCGACCAGACCCTGGCCGGGCCGGTGTCCTCGGTGGCGGCGTGGGAGGGCGGTTTCCGCCAGGCGTGGACGTGGTCGGGCGGCATCGTGCTCGACGCGATGCGCGGCTGTGGGATCGCCACCCTCGACCGGGTCGGCGGGTCGCCGCGTCCGCTGGCGGTGACGCTGCCCGGGCGTCCCGACCCGGGCCGGCTCTCGGCTGCCGCCGTCGTCGGCGACACGCTCTATGCCGGGATCGATCTCTGCGTCCAGGGCGACAACCACGTTGAGCTCTACGCGGTCGACCTGCGTTCGGGCCAGGTGCTGGTCAACCTCGTCGGCCCGCAGGTCACCCCGGGTCGGATCAGCAGCGTGCTCGTCATCCCGTGACCGCTCGGTGCGGCTGACCCGGGATCGGGGGCGATCACCCACGTCAGGGCGTCGGTGATCGCCCCCGATCCAGTGACCCCGGCCCTGTCGGACCCGATCGGGGGTGTTCACCCACGTCAGGGCGTCGGTGATCGCCCCCGATCCAGTGCACACCGGCCGGGAGTGGGTGCCGAGGGGCTCAGGCGACGTAGGAGGGGGCCTGCTGGGTCTGCGAGCAGACCTGGCAGCAGCGGCGGCGTAACTGGTCGGGGCCGACGTCGGACCACGATCCGTAGGCGTGCCCGGTGATCTCGCAGGCCGCGGCCCGCAGGCACCGCGCGCAGCGCAGTCGGCCGTCGACCCAGCCCCAGCCGTGGGCCAGGACGAGTTCGTCGAGGGCGGCGTCCCGGCTGGGCCAGGTGCGCAGCCGAGATGCGTCGGTGAGCGAGACGAGGCAACCGTCGCAGCGGAACTCGACCTGTCCGCCGCTGTGAGAGGTGACCATCGGTGTTTCTTCCTTCCTCAGTGCTGCTGGGAGAAAGGACGCGTCAAGGAGGTCGCGTGATACCCCCATTGGTCCCGCACGACTCGCGTCCCGACCGGATCCCCCGACCCGGTGGCAAGCGCCTTCCACGATAAGCATGTGACTGCGCTCACACACGCAGAATCGCCCGAACGGGCCGCATTCGGTCGACAAGCGGTCGGCGCGGCGCGCCGGCCGGCAACCGGCCGGCTCACCCAGCAGGTTGGCGAGGGGTGGGAGGGGTGAGCGCCGAGCAGGACGTCCGCGACCTGGTGGCTGCGCGGTCCGGCGCGTGGATCCACCGCTGACGGGTGCGGATCGTCATGACCTTCCCGGTCGGACTGAGGGCGGCTCAGGGGCGGCTCAGCCGCGGCTCAGCGCGACTGGACCTCGCGGATCCACGCCTCGACCTCGTCGGCCTGCCGGGGCATGATCGCCGAGAGCACCTCGCAGCCGTCGTCGGTGACGACGATGTCGTCCTCGATGCGCACGCCGTTGCCGCGGAAGCGCTCCGGCGCGAGCAGGTCGTCGGCCTTGAAGTACAGGCCCGGCTCGACGGTGAGCACCATGCCGGCCCTGACCTCGGCGTCCATGTACTGGGCCCGGGTCGCCAGCGCGCAGTCGTGCACGTCGATGCCCAGGTGGTGACTGGTGCCGTGCACCATCCAGCGGCGGTGATACTGCCCGGTCTCGGTGTCCAGGGTCGCCTCGAGGTCGACGCCCTCGGGCAGCAGGCCCCACCGCTCGATGTGCTCGGCGATGACCCGGATCGCGGCGTCGTGGATCTGCGAGAACCGGATGCCCGGGCGGATGACGTCGATGGCCGCCTGCTGGGCGGCATACACCGCCTCGTAGATCTCGCGCTGCGCCTCGGTGAAGGTCCCGTCGACCGGCAGCGTGCGGGTGATGTCGGAGGTGTAGAGCGTCTCGGTCTCGACGCCCGCATCGAGCAGCAGCAGGTCGCCGGGTCGCACCTGCCCGGTGTTCTTGATCCAGTGCAGCGTGTTCGCGTGGTCGCCCGCCGCGCAGATAGAGTCGTAGCCCACCCCGTTGCCCTCGTGCCGGGCGTGCAGGCCGAACAGCCCCTCGACCCAACGCTCCCCACGCTCGCGCTCGACCGCCCGCCGCAGGTCGGCGATGACCGCCTCGAAGCCGAGCTTGGTGGCCCGCACGGCTTCACGCATCTGCTCGATCTCGAAGTCGTCCTTGACCATCCGCAGGTGCGACAGGTATGCCGCGAGCGCCTCGTCGACGTCGACGGTCACCTGCTGCTCGCGCTCGCCCTGCTGCTCACCGCTGTGCTCCTGCTCCGCCTGGGCCTGCTGCGCCTCCTGCAGTTGGTCCGGGGTGACCCCCGCCTCGGCGCGCACCTCGTCGACGAGCGCGGCGATGTCCCGGTCGGCGTCGCGGACGACCCGCAGCCGCACCGCGCCGGCGTCCTTGGCGAGCGCGTCGCGCAACTCGTCGATGTGCCGGGCGACCAGCCCGAACTCCGCCTCGATCTCCTCCAGGGTGGGCCGTCGACCGACCCAGAACTCGCCGTGCCGGGCATCGGCGAAGAACTCCTCGGTGTCCCGGCTGGCCATCGGCCGGGTGTAGACGATGGCGACGTGCCCGCCGCCGTCGGCCTCGGGCACCGGGTGCAGCACGAGCACCGAGTCCGGCTCGCAGTCGCCGCGGAAGCCGGTGAGGTGGGCGAAGGCGGAGTGCGGGCGGAACAGGTAGTCGCAGTCGTTGGAGCGCACCTTGAGCCCGCCGGACGGCACGACGATCCGTTCCCCCGGGTATGCCGCGCTGAGGGCCTCCCGGCGCGCCGCGGCGTACGGGGCGACCGCCGCGCGCTCCGGCAGGGTCGCGTCGCGGTCGCGCCACCCCTCGCGGACGAACTGACGGAACTGCTCGGTGGTCGGCCGGGGCCGATTGTCGGACTTCTTCTGGACTTCGCTCACGAGGGTCGATTGTGACAGGTCCGGAGTGCTCGTCGGCGGCCGCCGGCGCGCGTGGCGGCAGGGCGGCCCCGACCGGTGCCAGACGCCTCAGTCGGCGCGGACCGGGACGACCGACAGGGCGGTGCCGCCGTTGGCGCCCGGGCCGAGCAACCGGGTGATCCGCCGCGTCCCGAGGTCATAGGACAGGTAGGCCTGCGCCTCGCGGTCCCCGAAGCCCTGACAGCCGGTGTAGAGCAGCTGGACCGTGTCGCCCACGACACCGACGACGAGGGGGTCGCCGGCGAGCCGCGGCGTGGCCAGCGCCAGCGGTGCACCGGAGGACGGCACCAGCCGCACGTCGCCCACGCTGCACGCCGTCTGCCCCTGCACCAGGGTGCCGCCGCCGGTCGCCCAGGCCTGCCAGTTGCCGTCGGTGCCGACGGCCGGGACGGCCAGCCTGGCGGCGGCGCCGCGCGCCGGCACCAGCCACAGCACACCGGGACCGTCGTTGGCCGAGCAGCTGGCCAGGACCGTGGTCGGATCCCACCAGCGCACCGGCACGCACCGGGCGCCCCCGTCCGGGCCGCCGAAACGGGCCACCTCGGCGCCGGTGGCGTTGCCGGAGATGACGAGGGCGTTATCGCCCTGGTCGTGCGTGGCCAGGTACCTGCCGTCCGGCGAGGCGGACGGGATGTCCCGGCCGGGCAGGGCGAGCTGCACCGCCCCGGTGCGGTCCCGCCGCTCCACCCGGTGCGCCCCCGAGGGGTCCGAGCCCCAGACGAGCAGCGCCTCACCACGGGGGTGGGTGTAGGTCAGGCCCCACACGCTCCGCAGCCCGGCGAAGGTCAGTCGGCGGGGCTGGCCCGTCGTGAGGTCCCACTCGTCCACGGTGTTGCCGACCACCCTGGGCAGCACGAGCGCCCGTCGACCGTCCGGCGACACGTCCGCGACGCTGCTGTCGGCCGGGACCGTCCCGATGGGATAACGCCCACCGGTCGGGCCGACGAGGTAGAGCCCGGCCGAGGGGCCGGCGGCGGCCGGGTCGGCCGGCCGGTCGCCGGGGGGAGCCGACGCCCAGATCGCGACGCTCCAGCCACCGGCGACCTGACTCCACGGGATCGCCGAGCGGGTCAGCTCGCCGGTCGGCAGCGGTGCCGCCGCCGGCGGTGTCGAGGTCGGCGACACCGACCCGGTCGGCCGGCTCGGTCCGGCGGTGGCCGTGGCGCTGGGCTCGATGGTCGGGGGCACCCAGACCGTGGAGCTCACGGTCGGCCGCGCCGGGGAGGTGTCGGGTGCCGGCGTGCTGCTGATCCGCCAGCCGAGCAGGGCCAGGCCCACGACGGAGGCAGCGGCGGCGGCCGGGGCGACCCAGCGGGGGGCCCGGCGCAACGGCACGACGGTCGCCCCGTGCTCCCCGACCGGCGGCTCGGTGGGCGACGAGTAGCGACGGACCAGGGTGTCCGGCGTCACCTCGTCCGCGCGGGCGGCATACGCCTGGCGCAGTCGGTCTTCGATCGGGCGGTTCATCGGGTGCCTCCCAGGACGGCCTCGAGCTTGTCGAGCGCGCGGCTGGCGGTGGACTTCACGGTGCCCTCGGAGATGCCGAGGGCCTGGGCGATCTGAGCCTCGGAGAGCTCGGACCAGTAGCGCAGGGCGAGGACCTCCTGCATCCGCGGCGGCAGGGTGCGCACCGCCGCGAGGACCTCGTCCTGGGTGTCGTGCCGCAGCACGCCGACCTCCGGCGCCGCCTCGGGCTCCGGCTCGCGGGCGTCGCGGGCCAGGTAGGTGCGCACGGTGCGGCGCTTGCGCAGGGTCGACCGGGCCCCGTTGACGACGCTGGCGCGCAGGTAGGCCAGCGCCGCGTGCTCGTCGCGCAACTGCCCGATCCGCCGGGCCAGCCCGACGAAGGCGTCCTGCACGACGTCCTCGGCGGTGGCGGTGTCGTCGACGAGCAGCACCGCCAGCCGCACGAGGTGCAGGCGGTGGGCGGCATACAACTGGGTCAGGTCGACGCGTGTGGCCACGTCCATGGACTCTCTGCCGCTCACGTAGGGGTGGACGCGCGAGCCGTCGCGAGGTTGCGTCCCGGTTGTCGGTTGATCGGCCACAGCGTATGCCGCGTGGTCGCGGCTCGCAGATCGCGCCCGTCGGTCTGGCACAACCCGGCCAGGGCGCCTTGCTGCCATCGGATTCGCTGGCCCAGGCCAGGTGAGCTCGGTCACTCTGGTGAGGCCCAGCAAGGGAGGGGCCGTCGCCACCGGACAGTGGCTGCGCCGGCACCCTCCCTCGCCAGACCGCTGTGGCGACCCGCCCTCACGAGGAACCGATCACCGAAAGGAAGTCTAAATGACCACCACCACGACCTACCAGTCGCCGGCTCTCGAGGCCATGGAGCTCGACGAGAACGAGGTCCTGCCCTTCATCGTCATCGCCGCCGCCAAAGCGCTCGGCGTCAGCGCCGCGTTCGTCGTCTGGGTCTGCGCCCAGTGCGGCGGCTGCACCAGCCTGTGGAGGACGATCAACGTCGTTCGCGCCTGGTTCGGCTCCGGCTGCTGACGGACCTGTCACCCCTGCTGTCGCCGTCCGGCGCGACCACGCCGGACGGCGACCGCTACCCCGCCCAGAAGGAGATCGCCATGACCGCCAAGACCGCCCGGAGGACCACCCTGCTCGGCCTGGTGCTGCTGCTGCTGTTCGCCGTCGTCTGCTACCTGGTCATCATCTGGACCGGGTGCGGAGGCGCGAGCGACCTCGGCAGCTTCGTCGACAAGGTGCGCGACTTCCACACGCCGCAGGGGTGCCAGGTCGGATGAGCCCCTACTTGCGGCACGAGATCGACGCCACCGGATACCGCCTGACCGACGCGGTCTCGGCGACTCCCCGCCTGGCCACGGTCGGGGCCGCGAACCCGGCGGCGCAGGTGCTCGTCGAGCTGCTCACGCCGGGGACCCGGGTCACCCTGCAGACCTTGGCCGACGGCCTCGTGGAGCGCTTCGGCATCGAGGCCGACCGGGCCCGGCAGGATGTGGCGGCTTTCGTCGACCAGGCGCAGCGCGTGGGTGCCATCTCGTTCCACTCCTCGGCCGGCGCGACGGCACAGGTCATGTTGCGACCGGCGTGGCACTTCCTGCGCGAGCCCTTCGACGCGACGTTCTGGCGCTGGGGCCGCCGACGCCGCTTCCGTTCGCCCCGTCCGTCGACCATCGTCGGGCTCGCCGCGCGCTCGCAGGCCCTGCTCGGGGTGCTCCTCGGGCTGCCGTTGACCCTGCTGATCCTGCCCGTGCTGCTCGGGATCGCCCCGTGGTCCGACGCCGGGAGCGACCGGCGGATCATCGTCGGCTTCGGCGCCGCGTTCGTCCTCGGCTTCGTCGCGCTCGGGGTCATCCACGAGCTGACGCACTACCTCGCCGCCCGGGTCACCTCGACCCCGGTGCACCAGGTCTATGCCGAGGGACTCCGCGTCGGCCTGCAGTATTCGGCCGCCGACCCGCTGCGCACCGCGGCCGTCACGCTCGCGGGCCCGCTGGTCGCGGTGGCGACCGGCGTCGCGACGATGTGGTGGCTGGCGGCGGGCGACGGCCCGACGGGTCCGGGGTGGCCGGTGCGGCCGATGCTCGCCGCGCTGGCGCTGGTGTGCACGTACCACCTGGCCTGCCTGGTCCCGCCGGCCGCTGACGGCCAAGCCCTGCTCGCCTCGATCCGGCGCGGCCGCGCGGTGCCGGGCGAGCGGCATACCGACCGGGGGAGGACCGCATGACGAGCCTCGGCATCCGCGGACTGCAGGTGCGGTTCGACGGTTTCACGCTCGGCCCGATCGACCTCGACGTCCAGCCCGGGGTCACCGCGGTGCTGGGCCCCAACGGCAGCGGCAAGACCACGCTGCTGCGGGCGGTCAACGGCCTGACGCCGGCCACGTCCGGCTCCGCCGTCGTCGACGGCTTCGACCTGACCCGCCGACCGACCGCCGGGCTGCGCGACCACGTCTATGTCCCCGACACCGAGGAGTTGCTGTTCGCCGAGCTCAGCCTCGCGCAGTTCTGGTCGTTCTACGCCGAGGTGCGCGCCCGCTCCTTCGGCGACGACCCCGACGAACTGCTCGATCGCGCGTTCACGTTCGCCGACCGGCTGCGGCTGGACCCCGGCGGCAAGCGGATCAAGGAGTTCAGCCTCGGCATGCGCCGCAAGACCCAGATCATCACCGGGCTGATGACCCAGCCCCGGCTGCTCATGGTCGACGAGCCGCAGAACGGGCTGGACTTCGTCAGCAGCCACGAGCTGCGCACCATGCTCGACGAACTGCGCGCGACCGGGGCGACGATCCTCATGTCCAACCACGACCTGGACTCGGTGGCGCGCATCGCCGACCGCATCGTCGTGCTGCGCGACGGCCAGGTGGTCGGCCGCAGCGAGGAGCCCTTCGCGAGCAGTGCCGACTGCGAGCGCTATGTCGCGAGGTTCTTCTGCGATGCCTAGGACGCCCGGCCGACCCATGACGCCGGCAGCCGGCGTGTCGGCGCTGGTCGCCCGCCAGCAGGTGGGTGAGGTGGTGCGATCGCTGCACCACTCACTCACCCGCGACGCCGTCGGCCGGGGTGGCTTCGCCGTGGGGCTGGCGGCGCTGGCGCTGATCGTCGTCGCCCTGGTGGCGGTGCGCTCCTACCAGCTGGGCGCGGAGCTCGCCGCCTTCGGGCCGGGTCTGGTGGCCATCGGGGGGTTCGTGGCCGGGGCCGGCGGCACCGCGGCGCTGCTCATCGCCCTGCAGGTCTGGTCGCGCACCGTGCTGGCCGAGCGGGAGCGGCTCAGCCTGCTGCCGCTGACGGGCCGACAGTTGTGGGTGCACGCGGTGCTGCCCACGGCGCTGCCGTCCGCGTCGTCTGTGCTCGTCGGCCTGGTCGCCTCGACCCTGATCTGTCTGGGCATGTCGATCTCGCCGCTGTCGGCGCTCGTCGCCACCCTCTTCGGCGCGGCCCTGTCGCTCGGGACGGCAGCAGGCTGGGGGGCCCTGTCCTGGCCGTGGCGCAGGCGCCCGTGGGTGGCCCGCGCCCGGGTCGTGCTCATGACCCTGACCGTGCTGGCGCTCTTCGGCCACGGCGTGGCCGTGCTGACCGGCGACGAGTTTGACCCGCAGGCCCATCGGTGGAATCCGGTCGTGCTGGTGCTCATGCGGGACGACGTGTTCGCGGTCGCCGACCTCGCGCTGAGTCTCGTGCTCGTCGTCGCGACGGCGGGGCTGCTGTGGCTCGTCACGAGGGGCGCCGGGGGGAGCGCCGGGCGCGCCTCGACCGGGGCCCGCCGCGCCGGCCGCGTCGCGCGGGCCACCCGTCCCGACGGCCTCGTCGCCCCCTGGCTCCCCGCGCGGGTGCGGGTGCCGGCCGGACTCCTGCGGATCGCGCTGCGGCAGTCCTCGCTCGGCACCGAGGTCCTCGTCATGTCGGGGCTGGCCCTGGGCGCCGGGGTGCTCGGGGCGCAGTTGTGGCGCTCCGACCGCATCGACCATGCCCAGGTGCTCCTGCTCATCGCGGCGGCCGTCGCGGCGATCCCGGTGCTCGGGGCGCGCTCGTCGGTCGGCCCGACGTATCGACTGCTCCAACTCGGCGTCCGCCCCGCGGACGCCCGTGCGGGGGTCCTGCTCACCGCGGTGACGGCGCAGGGCGCCTGCGTCCTCGTCGCCTCCGCGGCGCTGGCGGCGCAGGGAGTCGGGCTCGACGGGCAGGCCCGGCTGTGGAGCCTGTCGACCGTGACCTTCGCGGTCGCCCTGACGACCGCGTGCCTGCTGCGCGAACTCACCGACACCAGCGTGGGTCGCAGCCTGGCCACCATCGCCCACACCGTCGCCGTGTTCGTCGCGTTGCAGGCCGGCCTCACCACGGCGAGCGCGCGGACCCAGGCCCTGCTCGCGGTCGGCGTGGTCGGCGTGGCTCTCGTCGCCCTGCGGTTGACCATGAGGGAAAGGACCCTGACATGACCTCCGCTCGACCCACGACGCGCCCGCGGGGTGCCGGGCCGGCGCTGCGGCGCCTGCTCGCTGTGGCCCTCCTGCTGCTCGTCGCGGGGGGAGTCACGGCGGCCTATCGATCGATCCAGCAGGCGCAGGCGGCGGAGCGCGACGCTTATGCCGCCAACCGCACCGTCGCGCCGCCGATCGGCTTCGGCGCCAAGGGGATCCGGCTGGCCCAGGGCAGCGGCGGCGAGCTCATGCTGATGACCGATCTCACCTGCCCGTCGTGCCAGGCCTCGGCCGCGGACAACGCCGCCGCCCTGCGTGCGGCCGCGGCCCGCGGGGACCGCGACGTCTGGCTCGACGTCCTGCACGTCCGGCAGGCCTCGACGACCAACCGCACCGCCCTGGCCGTGCTCGTCCGGATCGTCGCCGCCGCCCCGGGTCAGGGGCTGGACAGCTACCTGGCGATCTCGTCGGCGGTGCGCGGCGTGCCCGACGGCGCGCCCACGGACGAGGTGCTGCGGCGCATCGCCGCGGCCCTGCCCGCCGACCTGCGCGAGCACGCGCGGCCGGGTGTCGCGCTGACCTCGGCCGAGCTGGCCTTCCTCGACGCACGGACGCACGAGAACCGCCAGCATCCGGGCCACGTGCCCGCCCTGCTGCTCGACGGCCGGGAGGTCAGCCTCGCCGAGCTGGGTGGCGGCCGGAGTGGGACCACCCCAGCCACGGACCCCACGCTCGCCCCGTGCTCGAGCACGCCGGACGCGAACTCCTGCGTACTGCCGCAGTCCTAGGGCTGCCTCGGTCCGACGCCGGGGGGCCGGTCAGCCGCGGTCGGGTGCCTGCAGCCGGGCCCGGTCGGCCGACTCGTCGTCGGGCATGGTCTGGCTGGTCCGCTCGGCCTCCACCCGCTGGCGGTAGTGCTCGACCTCCTCCTCGATCGTCGCCGCGTCCCAGCCGAGGACCGGCGCGACGAGTTCGGCGGCCGGCCGCGAGGCGGTGATCGCCCGGTCGAAGGACTCGATCGACAGCCGGGTGCGTCGGGCCAGGATGTCGTCGAGGTGCAGCGCGCCCTCGTGCGAGGCGGCGTAGACGATCTCGGCCTTGAGATAGTCCTCGCCGCCGGGCAGCGGCTGGCCGAGCGACGGGTCCACCCGGACCAGTTCGAGGATCTCGGTGGTCAGCACGCCGTGGCGCATGAGCATCTTCTCGATCCGCTCGACGTGCAGCCCCGACTCGGTGGCCAGGGCCTTGCGCCGGTTCCACATCGCGGGGTAGCCGACCGCGCCGACCAGTGGGATGTCCTCGGTCGTGGACGGCGGCACGTCGCCGCCGAGGGTGCGCGCCGCCTCGTCGATGGCGTCCTTGGCCATCACCCGGTAGGTCGTGTACTTGCCGCCGGCGACGACGACCAGCCCCGGGGTGGGGTGCGCGACGACATGCTCGCGGGACAGCTTGGAGGTCTGCTCGCTCTCGCCGGACAGCAGCGGCCGCAGGCCGGCGTACACGCCCTCGACGTCGGCCTGGGTCAACTCGGTGGCGAGCACCCGGTTGACGTGGTCGAGCAGGTACTCGATGTCGGCGGAGGTCGCGGCCGGGTGGGCCTTGTCGAGCGCCCAGTCGGTGTCGGTCGTGCCGATGATCCAGTGCCGGCCCCACGGGATGACGAACAGCACCGACTTCTCGGTGCGCAGGATGATTCCGGTCTTGGAGTGGATCCGGTCACGAGGCACGACGAGGTGCACGCCCTTGGACGCGCGGACGTGGAACTGGCCGCGCTCGCCGACCATCGCCTGGGTCTCGTCCGTCCACACCCCGGTCGCGTTGACCACCTGCCGGGCGTGGATGTCGAACTCGCGCCCGGTCATCTTGTCCAGCGCCTTGACGCCGGTGACGCGCTCGCCCTGCCTCAGGAAGCCCACTGCCGCAACGCGACTGGCGACGTCAGCCCCGTAAGACGCTGCGGTGCGGGCGAGTTCCATGGTATGCCGCGCGTCGTCCACCTTGGCGTCGTAGTACTGCACCGCACCGACGAGGGCAGTTGCCTTGAGGGCCGGGGCGATCCGCAGGGCCTGACGTCTGGTGAGGTGCTGGTGCCAGGGCAGTCCCGCGGCGTGTCGGGAGGCCCGGGCCATCGAGTCGTACATCGACAGTCCGGCCTCGACATAGGGCCGCTCGACGACCGGCTTGGTCAGCGGGTAGAGGAAGGGCACGGGGCGCACGAGGTGCGGGGCGAGCCGGGTCAACAGCAGCCCGCGCTCCTTGAGCGCCTCGGCGACCAGCCCGAAGTCCATCATCTCGAGATAGCGCAGACCGCCGTGGATGAGCTTGCTGCTGCGGCTGCTCGTGCCGGACGCGAAGTCGCGCTGCTCGACCAGGCCGGTGCGCAGCCCGCGGGTCACCGCGTCGAGGGCGCTGCCGCAGCCGACGACCCCGCCCCCGACGACCACCACGTCGAGTTCCTCGCCGGAGGCCAGCCGCTCGATGGCGGCCTGACGGTGTGCGGGGGACAACGCGGTGGCGGTCGTCATGCCGCCAAGTCTTCCACCCGCCGGGCAACCTCCCCACGCCGGCGCGCGCCGATGGGGCGAGACGACCTCCCGCCGCCCCGCGGCTGCGGTCAGTCCTGGACGGGCGCCCAGTCGAGGGTGCGGTCGACGGCCCTGCGCCAGCCGGCATACCCGTGTTCGCGCTGCTCGTCGCTCCACTGCGGCGACCAGCGGCGATCCTCCTGCCAGTTGGCGCGCAGCTCGTCGGTGGAGGCCCAGAAGCCGGTGGCCAGGCCGGCGGCATACGCGGCGCCGAGGGCGGTGGTCTCGGCGACGACCGGCTTGACCACCTCGACGCCGAGCACGTCGGCCTGGATCTGCATGCACAGCGCGTTGGCGGTGACCCCGCCGTCGACCTTGAGCGACTCCAGGCGCACCCCGGAGTCGGCGAACATCGCGTCGGCGACGTCCTTGGTCTGGTAGCAGATGGCCTCGAGGGTGGCTCGCGCGAGGTGCGCGTTGGTGTTGTAGCGGGACAGCCCGACGATCGCGCCACGCGCGTCGCTGCGCCAGTAGGGGGCGAACAGGCCGGAGAACGCCGGCACGAAGTACATGCCGCCGTTGTCGTCGACCTGGGCCGCGAGCCGCTCGATCTCGGCTGCGCCGCTGATGATGCCGAGCTGGTC
>CAZYHR010000003.1:0-724 GCA_964647395.1 uncultured Intrasporangiaceae bacterium
GGCCCAGCTGCCGGCCCGGGCGGGCCGTGGCCCAGCTGCCGGCCCGGGCGGGCCGGACCCGGCGGTTGTGGGCGGCATACAAAGCCCGACGCTAGGGTGTCCCGGTGAGCACCGCAGGCATCGCGCGCCGCCGCCGGCCAGGTGTGCACACCCGGCGGGCCATCGAGCACGCCGCCGGCCGGCTGGCCACCCAGGCGCTGCGGCGCATCGACGGCGAGCACGAGTGGTTTCGCACCCTGCCCGCCGACGAGCGCTCCTGGGTGGGCCTGGTGGCCCAGGCGGGGGTGCGGGCGTTCGTGGCCTGGCTCGCGGACGGCTCCGGTGACCCGCCGGTCACCGCCGACGTCTTCGGCACCGCGCCGCGCGAACTCACCGCCTCGGTGAGCCTGCGCCAGACCCTCGACCTGATCCGCTCGGTCGTCGACGCGGTCGAGGACGAGGTCGACGCGCTCGCGGCCCCGGGCGACGAGCAGCCGCTGCGCGAGGCGGTGCTGCGCTACTCACGGGAGATCGCCTTCGCCGCGGCCCAGGTCTACGCCAACGCCGCCGAGGCGCGCGGTGCCTGGGACGCCCGGCTCGAGGCGCTCGTCGTCGACGCGGTGCTGCGCGGCGAGGCCGACGACTCGATGCAGTCCCGGGCCACCGCCCTGGGCTGGGGATCGGTCGCGCACGTCACCGTCGTGGCCGGGCGCACCCCCGCCGGCGAGACCGCGCCGGCCGTCGA
>CAZYHR010000003.1:734-3846 GCA_964647395.1 uncultured Intrasporangiaceae bacterium
GGATCAGACCGCAATGAGTTCCGCTTCCTATGACGTCGAGGCGATCCGCCGGGAGGCCACCCGCACCGGGGTCGAGGCGCTGGCCGCGGTGCAGCGCCGCCGCCTGGTCATCGTCATCGGCGGCACCCGGGAGCCCGAGACGGTCGTGTCCCGCCTGGTCGAGCACTTCGGCGACGGGCCGGTCGTCATCGGCCCGACGGTGCCGCACCTGTTCGCCGCGGGCCGTTCGGCGCGGGCCGCGCTCAACGGCCTGGGCGCGGCGCCGGCCTGGCCGGACGCGCCGCGACCGGTGCTCGCCGACGACCTGCTGCCCGAGCGGGTCCTGGTCGGCGACGAGCCGGCCCGGCGGCTGCTCGTCGAGCGCATCCACACCCCGCTGGCCGCGCTGCCGCCGCTGCTGGCCACCGCCGAGGTCTACGCCGGCACGGGGGGCCTCGAGGCCGCCGCCCGACTGCTGTTCGTGCACCCCAACACGGTGCGCTACCGGCTAGGCCGGATCGCCGAGATCACCGGCTACGACCTGACCCACCCCCGCGACGCGTATACCGCCCGGCTGGCCATCGCCCTCGGCCGGCTGGCCCAGGTGGAGCCGCTGCCGTGGCGCGCGGGCGCGCCGACCCGCGGGCGGTGAGCGGGCGGCATACCGGCCGGCCGCTGCCCGCCCCAGCGCGGCGGCTTGGAGGAAACCTCCAAAAGGTGAGGCAATCCTTGGTCGATTGCGGGTCACGGTTCGATCACGGCGGAATGCCAGAGTGGAGGACGTGCTCGCGATCGTCTGTCCCGGCCAGGGCTCCCAGAAACCCGGCTTCCTCGCCCCGTGGCTCGAGCTGCCCGGTTTCCGCGACCGGATGGACTGGTTCTCGACCGTCTCCGGGCTCGACCTCATTCAGTTGGGCACCCAGGCCGACGCCGAGACGCTGCGCGACACGGCCATCACCCAGCCGCTCATCGTCGCGGCCGGGCTCTGCTCGCTGCTGTCGCTGTTCCCCCACCCGGCCGACGGCTTCCAGGCGGTGTCGGTCGGAGCCGGGCACTCGGTCGGCGAGATCACCGCCGCCGCCGCCACCGGCGTCATCACCGCCGAGCAGGCGCTGGTGTTCGTCCGCGAGCGCGGTGCCGAGATGGCCAAGGCCAGCGCGGTCACCCCGACCGGCATGTCGGCGGTGCTCGGCGGCGACCCCGAGCAGGTGCTCGCCACCATCGAGCGGCACGGCCTGACCGCCGCCAACGCCAACGGGGTCGGCCAGGTCGTCGCCGCCGGCACCCTCGACCAGCTCGCCGAGCTCGCCGCCGACCCACCGGCCAAGAGCCGGGTCATCCCGCTGCAGGTGGCCGGCGCGTTCCACACCCACCACATGGCGCCCGCGGTGCAGCGGCTGGCCGGCTACGCCCGGGCGATGACCACCTACGAGGCGCGCACCCGGCTGGTGTCCAATCGCGACGGGCACGTCGTGCACAGCGGCCGCGAGGTGCTCGACCGGCTGGTCAGCCAGGTCAGCAGCCCGGTCCGCTGGGACCTGTGCATGGCGACCCTCGGCACGCTCGGGGTGACCGGCCTGATCGAGATGCCCCCGGCGGGCACGCTGACCGGCCTGGCCAAGCGGGCCCTGCCCGGGGTCGAACTGCTCAGCCTCAACACCCCCGAGCAGCTGGCCGACGCCCGACGCATGGTCGACGAACACGGCGGCAACGACCGCACCGGCGCCGCCGACGACGTCCTGGCCGTCGCCCCCACCGCGGGCACGGTGACCTTCACCGCCGCCGGCCCGCAGGTCAGCGCCGGCGAGGTGGTGGCCCGGGTCCGGGTCGGCACCGACAGCCACGACATCACGGCCCCCCGGTCCGGGGTGCTCGGCGACCGTCTGGTCGACGACGACGGGACGGTCGGGCCCGGCCAGCCCGTGGTCCGCATCCACCCCAGGTCAGGAGGTCCGGCATGACCGACGACAGCACCCTCGCCAGCCCCGGGCCCACGGCCAAGGGCACCGGCACGATCCGCGGCATCGACGGGGTGCCGCACGCCCGCATCTGGGGGGTCGGCGGCTACCGGCCGACCCGGGTCGTGCGCAACTCCGAGTTGGTCGAGCGCATCGACTCCTCCGACGAGTGGATCCAGGAGCGCTCCGGCATCCGCGAGCGGCGCTGGGCCGGTCCCGACGAGGACGTCGTGTCGATGTCCGCCGCCGCCGCCCGCGACGCGGTGGCGATGGCCGGGGTGCCGATGTCCGACGTCGGGGCGATCGTCCTGGCCACGGTCACCCACCCCTATCAGACGCCGGCCGCCGCCCCGATCGTCGCCCACGAACTCGGGCTGCACTGCCCGGCCTTCGACATCTCGGCGGCCTGCGCGGGCTACTGCCACGGCATCGCCCTGGCCAACGACATGGTCCGCGGCGGCTCGGCCCGCTTCGTGCTGGTCATCGGCGTGGAGAAGCTGTCCGACTTCACCGACCTCGACGACCGGGGCACCGCGTTCATCTTCGCCGACGGGGCCGGGGCGGCGCTCGTCGGGCCGGCCGACCAGCCGGGCATCGGGCCCACGGTGTGGGGCTCCGACGGCGAGCAGTGGGAGGTCATCAAGCAGAACGAGTCGTGGATCGAGGTGCGCGACCGCGAGGACCTGGCCTTCCCCACCATCGGGATGCAGGGCCAGTCGGTCTTCCGCTGGGCCGTCTGGAGCATGGCGCCGATCGCCAAGAAGGCCATCGAGGCGGCCGGCATCACCCCCGACGACCTCGACGCGTTCATCCCGCATCAGGCCAACATGCGGATCATCGACGCGATGATCAAGCAGCTCAAGCTGCCGCCGGACATCCCAGTGGCCCGCGACATCGCCGAGACCGCCAACACCTCGGCCGCGTCGATCCCGCTGGCCACCGAGCGCATGCTGCGCCAGGGCGAGGCACCGCGCGGCGGCCTGGCCCTGCAGATCGGCTTCGGCGCGGGCCTGGTCTACGCCGCGCAGGTGGTCCGGTTGCCGTGACCGCGGCTGGGCCGGTCCGGACCGGCGCGCCGCACCGACTCCCGCGTCCCGACGGGTCATTCGGGTAGGAGTGAAGCCTGCCGGCCACCTGGGTCGGCCGACACAAGGAGAGCGCAGTGGCACAGAGCG
>CAZYHR010000003.1:3856-13064 GCA_964647395.1 uncultured Intrasporangiaceae bacterium
TCCCGCGCCTCGCGGGTCAACACGAGGCACCCGGACCATCAATACGCATTGACCACGAAGGAGATACGCACATGGCACAGAGCACCCAGGAGATCCTCGAGGGTCTTGCCGAGATCGTCAACGAGGAGACCGGCATCGACACCGCGTCCGTCGAGCTGGACAAGTCGTTCACCGACGACCTGGACATCGACTCCCTCTCGATGATGACCATCGTCGTCAACGCCGAGGAGCGGTTCGGGGTGCGCATCCCCGACGAGGAGGTCAAGAACCTCAAGACCGTGCGCGACGCGGTCACCTACATCCTCACCGGTCAGGGCTGACCCGACCGGACGGTATGCCGCCCGACCCCACCCGGGTGCGCGGGCGGCATACCAGCGCCACCAGACGCCGCAGGACCACACCTGAAGGAGCACGCATGTCCCCTCCCCAGACCCGGGTCGTCGTCACCGGTCTCGGTGCGACCACCCCGCTCGGCGGCACCGTGCCCGAGACCTGGGAGGCGCTGCTGGCCGGTCGCTCCGGCGCGCGTCCGATGGACTTCGACTGGGTGCGGCAGTACGAGTTGCCGGTGACCTTCGCCGCGCAGATCCACACCCCGCCCGAGCAGGTGCTGGCCCGGGTGGAGACCCGGCGGCTCGACCCGTCGTCGCAGTATGCGCTGATCGCGGCGCGGGAGGCCTGGGCCGACGCCGGCTCGCCGGAGGTGGAGCCGGAGCGTCTCGCGGTGGCCATCGGATCGGGCATCGGCGGCGTGTGGACGCTGCTGACCCAGTGGGACACGCTGCGCGAGAAGGGACCCCGCCGGGTCTATCCGCTGGCGGTGCCGATGCTCATGCCCAACGGGCCGGCCGCCGCCGTGTCGCTCGAGTTGACCGCCCGGGCCGGGTCGCACACCCCGGTGAGCGCCTGCGCGTCCGGCGCCGAGGCGATGGGCCTGGGGGCGCAGTTGATCCGCAGCGGCCGGGCCGACATCGTCGTCGCCGGGGGCACCGAGGCGGCGATCCACGCCCTGCCGATCGCGGGGTTCGCCGCGATGCAGGCCCTGTCGACCCGCAACGACGACCCCGAGCGGGCCTCCCGGCCCTATGACGTCGACCGGGACGGCTTCGTGCTCGGCGAGGGGGCCGGCATCGTCGTGCTCGAGTCCGAGCAGCACGCGCGGGCCCGCGGGGCCCGGATCTATGCCGAGTTGGCCGGGGTCGGCATGTCCGCCGATGCGCACCACATCACCGCGCCGGAGCCGGAGGGTGCCGGCGCGGCGCGCGCCATGGTCGAGGCGATCGAGCAGGCCGGCGGCACCCCGGCCGACGTCCGGCACATCAACGCGCACGCGACCTCGACCCCGGTCGGCGACATCGCCGAGGCCAACGCGATCCGGCGGGCGCTGGGGGAGGCCACCGTCCGGGCGGCGGTCACGGCGACCAAGTCGATGACCGGTCACCTGCTCGGCGCGGCGGGCTCGCTGGAGGGCATCTTCACCATCCTGGCCCTGCACCACCGGATCATGCCGGCGACCATCAACCTGGACAACCAGGACCCCGAGGTGCACCTCGACGTGGTCGCGGGTCGGCCGCGCGAACTGCCCGCCGGCGACCTGCTGGCGCTGGACAACTCGTTCGGCTTCGGCGGGCACAACATCGCGCTGGCCTTCCGCAGCCGCTGACGGGCGCAACCCCGGCGAAGTGTCGCGGGGGCGGTCCCGGCCCGGGGCGACCTGCCGGGGTGGGCGCCGGGAGCGGGTCGTGCGGGTGTGCGGGTGGGTGCGGTGTCAGCCGACCTTGTGCAGCCAGCGGACCGGGGCACCGTCGCCGGCGTAGCGGAACGGCTCGAGCTCGCGGTCCCAGGCACCGCCGAGCAGGTCGTCGATCGCCTCGACGATGCCCCGGCCGTCGTCCGCGGGCAGCGACAGCACGACCTCCCTGATCCGGTCCTCGTTGACCATGGTGTCGCCGCACGAGCTCACCCAGGCGTGGTGGATGCCCAGCGACGGGGTGTAGGACCAGCGCGAGCCGTCGACCCCTGGGGAGGCCTCCTCGGTCACCTCGTAGCGCACCCGGTCGCAGCCGCGCAGCGCGGAGGCCAGCCGGGCTCCGGTGCCCGGCTCGCCGGTCCAGGACAGTTCGGCGCGCATCAGGCGTGGCCCGGCGGGTTGCCGGGTCCACTCCAGGTGCACGCCGGGGCCGAGCACGGACTCGAGCGCCCAGGTGAGGTGCAGGCACAACGCCGTGGGGGCCGAGTGGATGAACACGACCCCACGCGTCGAGACCGCCGACACGGTGACAGACATCCGGACCTCCTGCTGTGCGAGGGACGTCTTCCCCAACGCCTCGCGTCACGCAGTGGTCCGCGCCGCCCGCAGGTGGTCACGCCTGTCACATTGTGCCTCAAACGTCACTCGCGCACCAGACCGGGGGCTGGGCCGATGCCGTGTCCCGGTGTCGGGGGTCGGCCCCAGCCCGCCCGTCGTCCACCGGTGAAAACGGTTGCCTGGAACGTTTCAGGGCCCAGCCCGCCCACTAGATGTGACCGAACGTGACACCTGGCTCACCCTGCGTCACATTGACGCCCCATGACCACCGGTGAAAGCGGTTGCCTGGAACGTTCCACGGGGCTCAGGCCCCACGCGGACAGCGGCTCGGTGCGGCCGCGCCCGCCGACCACCGGTTCAGGTGGTCGTCGGCGCCGAGCTGGTCGGGGGGACGGGGCCCTTGGGACCCTTGGGGCCCTTGGCGGGAAGCACGTCGGTCGCGGTCACGGTGAAGGAGGAGTTGATGGTCAGCACGACGCGGGTCCCGTCGGTGCGCATCAGGTGCGCGCGATAGCTGCCGTCGTCCGCCTTGCCCACCTTGAGCAGGTAGGCCGTCGGCTCGGCCGCCGTCGCCGCCTGGGTGACCTTGACCGCCGTGTCTCCCGACAGGCCGTGCTGAGCGATCCGCGCACTGTGGTCCGGCTTGCCCTGCTGACCCGGCGCGCCGGCCGGCCCCCGGCCGTTGCCGCGGCCGTTGCCCGGTCCGTGGGTCGTCGTCCCGGATGCGGTCGGGTTGTGGGTGGCCAGCCCGGTCGGCTGGGCGGCCGCGTTGGCCAGGGCCACTCCCCCGGCCCCGAGAGCGAGCGCGGTGAGCACCCCCGCCCCGGCCGCGATGATGGTCTTCGTCTGCACTGGGTCTCCTTCGCTGGACCGGCCTCCGCCGGGCCCGATCGCGCAGATCCTCTCACCGCAGGCGCTCGCCCGGATCGGCCGAGCGGTTATGAGGTACCTGTGAATCCGAGGTGGGGCGTGTGGGGCTTGAACCCACGACCGACGGATTATGAGTCCGCTGCTCTGACCGGCTGAGCTAACGCCCCGGGCTTGGCGCCGCAGGGAGCCTATCCGGCCCGCGCTCCGGCGGGAGCGCCCGCGGCGTCGCAAGGGGGCAACGGGTGCTCGTCATCCGGCCCGCGCTCCGGCGGGAGCGCCCCCGCCGCCGGGCAACCCATCGGCCGGCCGGCGGCTCCAACCAGCCATGCGGAGCGCCCGCGTCGCCCCGCTCGTCGCGCTGCCCTGCTGCGGCCCCGCCCCACCGAGCAGGTCTCCGTCCGATCATCCCCGGCCCGGTCCCTGACCGACCCACCGCCGGCAGCACGCTCCGGCCGGTGCTCGCCGCACCGGATGGACCCAACTGCGGCCGCTGGACCTAGAGGAGATAGATCAGGCCCGGGCCCTCGTCGCGATAGGGGATGCCGAGCGCGTCGAGCGCGGGCCGCCACGAGCCCCGGCACCGCGGGTCGGCGCCCTCGAACCCGTGGTCGGCGGTGAGCAGGATCGCGACGTCGTCGAGCACGCCCTGCCGCGCGAGCAGGTCCAGGAAGACCCCGAGACGGGCGTCGCTCTGCCGCAACGCGTCTCGGGCGGCGGCGCTGCGCGGCCCGCCCTGGTGGTGGCCCGCGTCGGTGACGACGTTGGCCCACCAGGCCAGCCGCGGCGCCTGGTCGAGGCCCGGCTCGAACAGCTGCACCATCTGCTGCAGCCCGAGGTCGTCGACCTGCACCCCCCACCGGAAGTAGCGGTCCTGCAGCAGCGCCGGATCACCGGCGAACGCTGACGTGTGCGGGTCGGGGAGCCGGTCGCCGAGCTCGCGGGCCCCGCCGGAGGCTCCGCTGGCCCGGATCAGCTGCATCGTCGAGTAGTCCGCGCCGCGGTCGATGGCCTCGTTGACCGACGCCGTCGGTCCCGGCACCATCTCGAAGATCGTGCGGGTGTGCTCGCGCAGCCACTCCGCGGAGCGGTGCCAGGTGGTCTCGTCGTTGGGCACCACCCGCCGGCCGGTCGAGCGGTCGAAGTAGACGTTGCCGAGCACCCCGTGCCGCCCCGGCCCGACCCCGGTGAGGATCGAGGTGTGGTTGGTCAGCGTGACGCTGGGGAACTGCGCCACCGCTCCCCCGCGCAGCGCCGTGCCCCGCTCGAGCAGCCGCGCGACCGCGGGGAGCGCGCCGGTCTCGGCCAGGTGCAGCAGGTCCGAGCAGTGGGCACCGTCCCACAGCACGCCGACCACGGCGCGGGGCAGCTCTCCGGTCAGGTATGCCGCCAGCGGCCGGCCGTCGAGCGGCTCACCCCGGCCGTCGCGCAGGTCGTCCTCCGGGGTGCCGGCGAGCGTGGCCAGGGTCGGCCCGACGTCGATGAGGCGCGCGTGGTCGTCGACGTGACCGAGCGGGCGGATGCCCTTGCCGGACAACAGCAGCGGCGCCCGGGACTGGACGACATCGAGCGAACCGTGCTCGCCGGCGTGGCCGCCCTGCTCGGGGAAGTAGTGCCGCGGGGAGTGCACGACCGCCAGGTCGGGGCTGCGGTCAGGGTCGGCGAAGAACGACAGGATGCGCTCGGCGGCATACGGGTAGGCGTTGCGCACGGAGGTGGCGGGCGACGGATCGGCCAGCTCCGCGGCATACGGCAGGAAGCCCATCGGGTCCTCCGACGGCATCGGGTCCTGCCCCGCGACGACCTCGTGCCGGCCACCCGGGTGCAGCCGCACCCGGCCCAGCGCGTTGGCCGCGTGCGCGACCGGCCGGCCGTCGACCGGCTCGACCCACAGCACCAGGTCGACGATCGGGTCGAGGTCGGCGGCGCACAGCGCCGCCACCATCAACTCCCGCGCCGACCCCGCGCCGCCCATGCTCGCGTCCCCCGCCATGCCCGCTCTTTCGTTCCCCTGGCTCCGTCCCGGCTCCCGACCGGGCTCAGCGTGTGGCCCGCAGTCGGGCGCACGCGCGACGATCCTCCCACGTCCGGGCCAGCTGCGCCGCGTCTTCGGCGGGGCGGGGGATGGCGTCGGTCGACGACACCCGCAGCGGGGTGTAGGTCGCGCCGGCCACGACCGAGGGCAGCTCGCCCCACCGGTCGCGGGGCAGTTCCGACCGGGCCCGGACCGCGGCGATGTCGACGGCCACCGTGAGCAGGCCACTCTGGGTGTCGATCGGCCTTCTGGCGTGCCAGACGAAGTTGCCCAGCCCGTAGCCGACGTAGGCCCGCCCCAGCCAGCCGGCACCCTGCACCCGGTGGGCGTGCCCGCCGACGATGACGTCGGCGCCCGCCGCCTCGAGCTCCCGGGCCGTGCTGACCTGCGGCCCGTCCGGGCAGGTGAGATATTCGGTGCCCCAGTGCAGGAACACGACGACCACGTCGGCGCTCTGCCGGGCCGCGCGCACCGCGGTCAGCAGCCGGCCGTTGGTGAGGTTGCCCGCGACGCCCGGGCGGGTCTCGGTCGCGGGGTACTTGGTCACCGTGAGGTCGTTGACCTGGGTCGAGGCGAGGACCGCGATCCGCAGGCCCTGCCGCTCGAAGACCGCCGGGGCGAACGCGGCCGCCGCGTCGCGGCCCACTCCGATGACCGGGATCGGGCTGGCGTCCTTGGCGGCCAGCGTGTCGACCAACCCGTCCGGACCGAAGTCGACGCTGTGGTTGTTGGCCATGCTCACCGCGTCGACACCGGCCCGGGCAAGGGTGGCCAACGCCGAGGCGGGGGCTCGGAAGTGGTAGAGCTTGGCCTCCTCGGTGCCCCGCTCGGTGATCGCCGACTCGAGGTTGACGACGGCGAGGTCGGCCGGCTCGAGCAGCGGGCGCAGGTCGGCCAGGCCGTCGTCGCCGCGCAGCAGCGCTGCGGCCCGTCCGTCGAAGTGGACGTCGCCCCCGAAGGCCAGGGTCACGGTCCCGGCCGGCCGGGGCGGCGCCGTCGCGACCGGTGCGGGCCCGGCGCCGGTGGTCGGCCCGGTCGAGGGCACCGGCCCGCTCACCTCCCCACCGGCCCCGCCGCCGCCGGCCCCGCTCGCCCCGGTCGGGCCGGTCGCCCCGGTCGGGCCGGTCGGGCCGGGAGCCGAGGGTGCCCCCGAGCAGGCGGCCAGCGCCGCCGCCAGCACCACGGTCACCGCCAGGCCACCCATCCGCATGGGCACCCAGTGTGCGGGGCGACGCGCCGGACCGCGACGCGGCGCGCGCGGCACCTCACGATTCGGCAAACAGTCCCGCGCTTGGCCGGTCGCGGGCCACCGAGCCGCTACGGTTGGCCCCCATGACGGACCCACCCGAGTCGCAGGATGCCGCCGAGGGCGACGAGCCACCGCTGGCCGCCCAGACCTCCCGTGAGCCGATGGTCGTCATCACCGGGGTCAACAAGCACTTCGGCGACCTGCACGTGCTCAAGGACATCGACCTGACCGTCGGCAAGGGCGAGGTCGTCGTCGTCCTCGGCCCGTCCGGGTCGGGCAAGTCCACCCTGTGTCGCACGATCAACCGGCTCGAGCCGTTCGAGACCGGCTCGATCACCATCGACGGCCAGGCCCTGCCGGACGAGGGCAAGGCCCTGGCCCAGTTGCGGGCCGACGTGGGGATGGTCTTCCAGTCGTTCAACCTCTTCGCCCACAAGACGATCCTCGGCAACGTCACGCTTGGCCCGATGATGGTCCGCAAGAAGAGCAAGGCCGAGGCCGAGCAGCGGGCCCGCGAGTTGCTCGAGCGGGTCGGGGTCGCCGAGCAGGCCGCCAAGTACCCGGCCCAGTTGTCCGGTGGCCAGCAGCAACGGGTCGCCATCGCCCGCTCGCTGGCCATGAGCCCCAAGGTCATGCTCTTCGACGAGCCGACCTCGGCGCTGGACCCCGAGATGGTCAACGAGGTCCTCGATGTCATGGTCGAACTGGCCCGCTCGGGCATGACGATGATCGTGGTGACCCACGAGATGGGCTTCGCCCGCAAGGCCGCCGACCGGGTCGTCTTCATGGCCGACGGCGAGATCGTCGAGGTCGCCGCCCCGCAGCAGTTCTTCACCAGCCCCCGGTCCAACCGGGCCAAGGACTTCCTCGGCAAGATCCTCACCCACTAGCGACCCACCCGACCAGACCCCGTATGCCGCGGCCGCGGCATACCCGGCACGGCACTCGTGCCACCGAACCCAGGAGGGAACACAGCATGAAGTTCGGACGCATCGGTGTGACCGTGGTCGCGGCCACGGCCGCCCTCGGCCTGGCCGCCTGCGGTGGCGGCGGGGCGACCTCCGCCACCACCGGCACCGGCGGCGGGGGCGGCACCGTCAAGATCGGCATCAAGTTCGACCAGCCGGGCATGGGCCTCAAGCAGGGCTCGGACTACACCGGCATGGACGTCGACATCGCCAAGTACGTCGCCAAGGAACTCGGCTACACCGGCACCGACTTCGTCGAGGCCGTGTCGGCCCAGCGCGAGACGCTCATCCAGAGCGACCAGGTGAAGTTCATCGTCGGCACCTACTCGATCACCGACGCCCGCAAGGAGAAGGTCTCCTTCGCCGGGCCCTACTTCATCGCCGGACAGGACCTGCTGGTCCGCGCCGACGACGCCTCGATCACCGGGGTCGACTCGCTGTCGGGCAAGAAGCTGTGCTCGGTCAAGGGCTCGACGTCGGCCGAGAACGTCAAGAAGCAGGTGCCCGGGGTCAACCTGCAGGAGTACGCCACCTACACGCTGTGCGTCGACGCACTCAAGGCCGGCGCGGTCGACGCGCTGACCACCGACGACACGATCCTGGCCGGCTACGCCGCCCAGGACGCCAACAAGGGCAAGCTCAAGGTCGTCGGCAAAACCTTCTCCACCGAGCGCTACGGCATCGGCCTGAAGAAGGGCGACACGGCGTTCTGCCAGAAGGTCACCGACGCCGTCAACAAGATGATCAAGGACGGCGAGTGGCAGAAGATCATCGACAAGAACCTCGGCCCGGCCAATTACAAGCCCGGCACCGGCAACCCGCCCACGCCGGACGCCTGCAGCTGACCTGATCACCACCTGCGGTATGCCGCCCGCTCACCCCGAGCGGGGGGCATACCGTGGCAGACCGGCCCGGAGAGGACGCCGATGGGCGAGTTGTTCGCCGAGTTCAACATCTTCGCCGCCTTCGGGCTGACCCTCGTGCTCACCGTGGTCAGCGCGGTCGGCTCGCTGGTGCTGGGCACCGTCGTGGCGATCATGCGAGTGTCGCCGGTCGGCTTCCTGCGGCGGGTCGGCGCGCTGTACGTCAACGTCGTGCGTAACACGCCACTCACCCTCATCATCGTCTTCTGCAATATCGGCTTCATCGTCAACCTCGGCATGTCGGTCAGCGACGACATCGCCCGGAACAACATCGTCTGGTCGATCATCGGCCTGTCCGTCTACCACGCCGCCTTCGTCTGCGAGGCGCTGCGCTCCGGGGTCAACACCATCCCGCTCGGCCAGGCGGAGGCGGCCCGCTCGATCGGGCTGACCTTCGGCCAGAGTCTGACCCAGGTGCTGCTGCCGCAGGCCTTCCGCGGGGCGATCACCCCGCTGGGGAACACGCTCATCGCGCTGACCAAGAACACGACCATCGCGACGGCCATCGGCGTCGCTGAGATCTCCGGGCTGATGAAGACGATGATCGAGTTCCGTCCCGACCTCATGGTCCCGATCCTGTTCGTCGTGGCGATCGGGTTCGTCATCCTCACCCTGCCGGTCGGCATGCTGTTCACCCACCTGTCGACCCGGTTGGCGGTCCGGCGATGAGCGCCCCCTCGGTCCTGTTCGACCACCCCGGCCCCAAGGCCCGGGCGCGGCACCGGATCATCGCCGTGGTCAGCGCCCTCGTCGTGCTGGCCGCGGTGGTCTGGATGGTCGCCAGGTTCGCCGAGAAGGGCAACTTCACGGCCGACAAGTGGCTGCCGTTCACCCACTCGGAGGTGTGGGTCAACTACC
>CAZYHR010000003.1:13074-24942 GCA_964647395.1 uncultured Intrasporangiaceae bacterium
CACGCTCAAGGCGGCCGGCATCGCGCTGGTCCTGGCCGGCCTGTTCGGTCTGGTCTTCGGCATGGGTCGGCTCTCGCAGCACCGGCCGGTGCGCTGGGTCTCGACCGTCGTCGTCGAGTTCTTCCGCTCGGTCCCCGTGCTGGTCATGATGACGTTCACGTTCTACCTGTGCCTGTTCCAGCTGCCCACGATCGTCCCCGGCAGCCAGGCCCCGCTCGTTGCGGTGGTCACCGGGCTGACCCTCTACAACGGTGCGGTGGTCGCCGAGCTGATCCGCTCGGGGGTCGGCAGCCTGCCCAAGGGGCAGAGCGAGGCTGGCCTGTCGATCGGCCTGACCCCGAGCCAGACGCTGCGCAGCATCCTGCTGCCGCAGGCGATCACGGCGATGCTCCCGGCGCTGGTCAGCCAGCTCGTCGTCGTGCTCAAGGACACCGCGATCGGCTTCGTGGCGGCCACGTACTTCGAGATGCTGCGCAGCAGCGACCAGATCGGCTCCGCCTACGGCAACCCGGTGCCCGCGATGATGGTCGTGGCGGTGCTCTACATCCTGGTCAACTACGCGGTGACCAGCCTGGCCGGCTACCTCGAGGGCCGGCTGCGCCGGCGCGGCACGGCGGTCATCCCCCGGGGCGCCGTCGGCCCCGGCCAGGTCGCCCCCATCGACCTCGAGGCCGTCGAGGAGCACCAGCAGGCGGTCGACGACGAGGTGCTGCGTGAGCGCTATCACCGGGGCTGACGGCGCCGCCTCGGGTCCGTTCGCCTGACGAGACCGGGTGTCCACCAGCCGGCTGCGCGCGGCGCGATCCCGGCGTGCGGGCCGGTGACCCGGCAATAGGGTGACCAATGACCCGATGACACCGTGCGGTCCGGGGACAAGGCTCGAAGGTGACGCTCCCCGCCGACCCAGAAGGCCACCATGAAGATCGTCGTCCTCGTCAAGCACGTCCCCGAGCCGACCGCGACCTGGAAGTTCGCGCCGGACCTGACCATCGACCGGTCCGCGGTCGAGGGTCGGCTCTCCGAACTCGACGAGTATGCCGTCGAGCAGGCGGCCCGCCTCGCCGAGTCCGGTGCCGCCTCCGAGGTCGTCTTCCTCACCGTCGGGCCGGCCAAGGCCGCCGAGGGGCTGCGCAAGGCGCTGGCGATCGGGGGCACCCGCGCGGTTCACGTGGTCGACGACGCCATCCACGGCTCGTGCGCGCAGGGCACCGCCCTGGTGCTGGCCAAGGCGCTGGAGCGGGAGGGCTTCGACCTGGTGCTCACCGGCATGGCCTCCACCGACGCCGAGTTGTCGATCGTGCCGTCGATGGTGGCCGACCGGCTCGGCGCCAACCAGGCGACCTTCGCCGGCGAGCTGACGGTCGAGGGCGACCAGGTGACCATCCGGCGCGACTCCGACGCGGCCAGCGAGCGGGTCGCAGTGACCCTGCCCGCCGTCGTGTCCGTCACCGACCAGACCGGCGAGGCCCGCTACCCCGCCTTCAAGGCGATCATGGCCGCCAAGAAGAAGCCGATCGCCACCCAGAGCCTGGCCGACCTCGGCGTCGACCCCGGGCAGGTCGGCCTGGCCGCCGCCAGCGTGCGCACCGTCGACGTCTCCCCCACCCCGCCGCGGGCCGCCGGCACCGTCGTCACCGACGAGGGCGAGGGCGGCAAGCAGTTGGCCGACTTCCTGGCCGGCCGCGGCTTCATCTGACCCCATCGGCCTCCCGAGAGAAAGCACAGGCAAGCACGTGTCCGAAGTCCTCGTTGTCGCCGAGACCACCGACGCCGGCGTCCGCAAGCCCACCCTCGAGCTGCTCACCGCCGCGCGCGCGCTCGGCGAGCCCACCGCGGTCGTCTTCGGCGCGCCCAGCGACGCGGTCGTGGCCGAGCTCGGGGCGCACGGCGCGACCAAGGTCTACGCCGTCGACGCCCCCGAGGTGTCCGAGTTCCTGTCCCTGCCCAAGGCCGAAGCGGTCGCCCAGATCGCCCGGTCGGCCGGCCCGGTCGCGGTGCTGCTGACCAGCGGCCCCGAGGGCAAGGACGTGGCGGCCCGGGTCGCCGTGCGGCTCGACGCCGGCATCGTGCCCGACGCGACGTCGGTGGCGCTGACCGGCGACACCGTCGTCGCCACCCAGAGCGTGTTCTCCGGGCGCTTCATCGCCCGCAGCGAGGTCGTCCGCGGCCCGGCCGTCATCACCATGCGGCCCAACGCGACGGCCGCCGAGCCGGCCCCGGCGCAGCCGACGGTCGAGCAGGTGTCGGTGACCGTCAGCGACGCCGCCAAGGGCGCCCGGGTCACCTCGCGCGAGCCCAAGGTCTCGACCGGCCGGCCCGAGCTGACCGACGCGGCGATCGTCGTGGCCGGCGGTCGGGGCGTCGGGTCGCAGGACGGGTTCGGCGTCATCGAGCAGGCCGCCGACGCCCTCGGCGCCGCGGTCGGCGCGTCCCGGACGGTGACCGACCAGCACTGGGCCCCGCACGAGCTGCAGATCGGCCAGACCGGCAAGACGGTCGCCCCCTCGCTTTACGTGGCCGCCGGCATCTCCGGCGCCATCCAGCACCGGGCCGGCATGCAGTCGAGCAAGACCATCGTCGCGGTCAACAAGGACCCCAAGGCGCCGATCTTCCAGATCGCCGACTTCGGTGTCGTCGGCGACCTGCACAAGGTCCTGCCGGCCCTGCTCGACGAGGTGCAGCGGCGCAAGGGCTGAGCCGCCACACCCAGCGCACCGACCGAAGGAGCTCTCCCGATGATGGCGATCCGGTTCGTCCTGGGTCTGCTGCTCACCGTCGTCTGCCTCGGCATCGCCGGGCGGCGCCTGTGGTTCCTCGTCCAGCTCGGGAAACGGTTCCAGCCGCTGGCCGACCGGCCGCTCGACACCGGGGAGACCGTCAAGGCGGAGGTCGCCGAGGTCGCGGCTCAGCGCAAACTGTTGCGCTGGACCGTGCCCGGCGTCGCCCACTTCCTGGTCTTCTGGGGCTTCATGATCCTGCTGTTCACCATCGCCGAGGCGTTCTTCGGCCTGGTGAAGGCCGACTTCCAGATCCCGGTGCTGGGCAACTTCCGGTGGTTCGGCTTCGTCGAGGACCTGTTCGCCCTGCTGTGCGTGCTGGCCCTGGTGATGTTCACCGTGCTGCGCATCCAGCAGGCGCCGAAGAACCTCGGCCGCCGCAGCCGCTTCTTCGGCTCGCACATCGGCCCGGCGTGGTTCGTGCTGTTCATGATCTTCAACGTCGTGTGGACCCTGCTGGCCTATCGCGGCGCCTCGATCAACGCCCAGGACCTGCACGACCCGGCCAACGCCGACAAGATGGGTTTCCTGCACGGGGCGTTCGCCTCGCAGTGGTTCGCCGCGATCCTGCCCAAGACCAACCTGGAGTTCTGGGAGACGTTCTTCCTGCTGCTGTCCCTCGCGGTGCTGCTGGGCTTCACGGTGTTCGTCACCTACAGCAAGCACATGCACATCTTCGCCTCCATCCCCAACGTCGCCTACGCCCGGCGGCCGCACGCCCTGGGCGCGCTCGAGCCGGTCTACTGGGACGGCCGGAAGGTCGACTTCGAGGACCCCGGCGACGACGACGTCATGGGCGTGGGCAAGATCGAGGACTTCACCTGGAAGGGCCTGCTCGACTTCGCCACCTGCACCGAGTGCGGCCGCTGCCAGAGCCAGTGCCCGGCCTGGAACACCGACAAGCCGCTCTCGCCCAAGGTGCTCATCATGGGGCTGCGCGACCACGCGCTGGCCAAGGCCCCCTACATCATGGCCGCGCGCGGCGAGGACGGGACACCGACCGAGGCGGCCCTGGGCGGCATACCGGAGCCGGCGCGAGCCGAGGGGGAGCGTCCCCTGGTCGGCCCGCAGGGCGACGAGACCGCCTCGGTCGGCGAGCACGGCATCCACGGCGAAGGGGCGATCCCCTTCGACATGCTGTGGTCCTGCACGACCTGCGGGGCCTGCGTCGAGCAGTGCCCCGTCGACATCGAGCACATCGACCACATCGTCGACATGCGCCGCTACCAGGTGCTCATGGAATCGGCCTTCCCCGAGGAGGCCGGCATCATGCTGCGCAACCTCGAGCACGCCGGCGACCCCTGGGGCCTCGGGGCGAGCAAGCGCCTCGAGTGGGCCGAGGCCCTCGACTTCGAGCTGCGGGTCTACGACGGCGACCCGATCCCCGAGGACGTCGACTACCTCTACTGGGTCGGCTGCGCCGGAGCCCTCGACGACACCGCCAAGCGCACCGCCGTCGCGGTCGCCACGCTGCTGCACGAGGCCGGGGTCGAGTTCATGGTCCTCGGCGAGGGCGAGTCGTGCACCGGCGACCCGGCCCGCCGGATGGGTCACGAATTCCTCTTCCAGATGCTCGCCATGCAGAACGTCGAAACCCTCAACGAGGCCGGCGCCAAGCGCATCGTCGTCACCTGCGCGCACTGCTACAACACGCTGGCCAACGAGTACCCGCAGGTCGGCGGCCGCTACCAGGTCGTCCACCACACGACGCTGCTGGCCCGGCTGGTCGCCGAGAAGCGGCTCACCCCGGTGCAACGGGTCGACTCGACGATCACCTATCACGACCCGTGCTACCTCGGCCGGCACAACCGCATCTTCGCCGCCCCCCGCGAGGTGCTCGGCGCGATCCCCGGCGCCCGGGTGCAGGAGATGCCCCGCAACCGCGAGCGCTCGTTCTGCTGCGGGGCCGGTGGGGCCCGGATGTGGATGGACGAGACCATCGGCACCCGGATCAACCAGGACCGCGCCGACGAGGCGCTGGCCACCTCGCCCGACGTCGTGGCCGCCGCCTGTCCCTTCTGCATCACCATGCTCACCGACGGCGTCACCCAGCGCCAGCAGGAGGGCAGAGCCCCCGCCACGGTCGCGGTCACCGACGTCGCCGAGATGCTGCTGCGCTCGGTGCGCCCCGACCTCGTCGACACCGCCGCACCCACCCCCTGACCGACAGCCGACCCACCCCGACCGGAGAAGGACCGCCATGACCGACACCGCCCAGACCCCCACGCAAGCCCTCGGTGCCGGGCTGGACCTCGAGAGCCTCAACCTCATGCTCGAGGCGCTCGGCGACTTCGTCGACGAGGCGCTGTCCCCCGAGCTGCAACTCGACCTCGACCACGAGGACCGCTGCCCCGAGGACATCGTCCGGGCGATGAGCGACCCCGAGCAGTTGGGCGTGCAACTGGTCTTCATCCCCGAGGCCTACGACGGCATGGACGGCGGCGCGTTCGACGCCTACCGGGTGTGTGAGGTCATGGCCCGCAAGGACATCGGCCTGGCCACCGCGGTGTTCGCGACCTTCCTGGGCTCGGACCCGATCGTCGTCGGCGCCACCGAGGAGCAGAAGCAGCGCTGGCTGGGCGCCATCGCCCGCGAGGGCGTCGTCTTCGCCTACGGCGCCACCGAGCCGGAGGCCGGCTCCGACCTCGGCGCCCTGACCACCACCGCGACGGCGATCCGCGGCGACGACGGCGAGATCACGGCGTACCGCATCAACGGCCGCAAGCAGTGGATCTCCAACGGCAGCATCGCCGACCACACGACGATCCTGGCCCTGACCGAGAGCGGCCCGACCTGGTTCGTCGTCGACAAGGACACCGCCGGCTTCAGCGCCGCACCCCCGGAGGACAAGCACGGCCTGCGGCTGTCCAACACGGCGGCGCTGTTCCTCGACGACGTCGAGGTGCCGGCCGACCACCTCATCGGCGGCGTCGAGGGCAAGGGCCTGGTGCAGGCCCAACAGGTCTTCGGCTACACCCGGCTCATGGTCGCGGCGTTCGGCCTCGGCGGTGGCTGGGAGGCCCTGGACCGCTCCATCACCTACTCGGTCAACCGTGAGCAGGGCGGCGGCCCGCTGTGCGAGAAGCAGGGCTACACGCACAAGCTCATCGTTCCGCACGCGGTGCGGCTGGAGGCGGCCCGAGCCTTCATCGAGGACACCGCCGACAAGATCGACCGCGGTCTGGGTGCCGACGGCGCGATGAACACCGAGGGCGCCATCGCCAAGTACCTGGCCACCGAGGCCGGCAACGCCGCCGCCGACGCGGCGATCCAGGCCCACGGCGGCTACGGCTACACCCGGCCCTACGTCGTCGAGAAGGTCAAGCGCGACGTGCGGATCACGACGATCTACGAGGGCACCTCCGAGATCATGGAGATGACCGTCGCCCGCGACCGGTGGCAGCAGCACCTCAAGACCAAGGGCGGCTACTACCACGCCAAGGCCGCCGAGTTGCGCCAGCTGCACACCCGCACCCCCGGGGTCGGCGCCGACGTCGCCGCGCTGGCCTGCGAGGCGCTGGCCGTGGTCCTGGAGGCCTGCCGCACCGGGCGGCTGACCCGCAACCAGCACGTGCTGTTCCGGCTCGGCGAGCTGATCTGCTGGTGCGAGGGCGCCGAGGTGTTCGCCCAGCGCGCCGCCGCGGCGATCACCGACACCGCCCACGAGAAGAGCCTCAAACGCTTCGACGCCGACACCTTCGCGACGATGGCGCGGGTGTTCGCCCGCGACGCCGCCGCCCGGGTGGCCCTCGACGGCACCCGGTGGGTGGCCGGCGCCGCCGACCCCGGCAGCCCCGCCGTCGCCGCGGTCCAGGCCATCCCCACCGCCGCGATCCAGGCCGCCCAGGCCGGCCTGGTCACCGACATGGACGCCGTCGCCGACGCCCTCTACGGCCGCACCAGCGGCTGACCCACGACTGCACCGCTCAGCACCACACCAACACAGCACCCGCAAGGCGGGCCGCCCCGAGCGGCCCGTCCGGAAGGACAACCCATGACCGAGGTCCAGCCCGTCGCCGTCGTCGGCATCGCCGCCATCATGCCGATGGCCCCGGACGCTGATGCCTTCTGGGCCAACATCACCCAGGGCCGCTACTGCATCACCGAGGTGCCGCCGGAGCGCTGGGACCCTGCGCTCTACTACTCGCCCGACCACTCGGCCCGGGACAAGACCTACTCGACGATCGGCGGGTGGGTCCGCGAGTTCGAGTGGGACCCGATCCGCTGGAAGCTGCCGATCCCGCCGACCGTGTCGGCCCAGATGGACCAGGGCCAGCGCTGGGCCCTGTCGGCCTCCCGCCGAGCGCTCATGGACGCCGGTTGGCCGGGCTGGACGGTCGATCCCGAGCGGGTCGCGGTCATCCTCGGCAACGCCATCGGCGGCGAGAAGCACTACCAGTCCTCGATGCGCATCCAACTGCCCGAGATGCTCAAGCGGCTCCAGGAGTCGCCGGCGCTGCAGACCCTGCCCGGCGACGTGCAGCAGCGGATCGTCGAGGAGACCCGGGCGGGCTACCTGGACAACATGTTCGAGATCACCGAGGACACCATGCCCGGTGAGCTGTCCAACGTCATCGCCGGGCGGGTGGCCAACGTGCTCAACCTGCGCGGCCCCAACTACACCACCGACGCGGCCTGCGCGTCCGGCCTGGCCGCGCTGAGCTCGGCCATCCTCGGCCTCAACGACCGGCAGTACGACGCCGTGGTCACCGGCGGCATCGACCGCAACATGGGCGTCGACGCGTTCGTCAAGTTCTGCAAGATCGGCGCCCTGTCCGACACCGGCACCCGCCCCTTCGACGCCGGCGCCAACGGCTTCGTCATGGGTGAGGGCGCAGCGGTGTTCGTGCTCAAGCGACTCGAGGACGCCGAGCGGGACGGCGACCGGATCTACTCGGTCATCCTCGCGGTCGGCGGCTCCTCCGACGGCAAGGGCAAGGGCATCACCGCCCCCAACCCGGTCGGCCAGCAACTGGCCGTCCGGCGGGCCTGGGAACGCTCCGGTCTGGACCCGGCCACGGTGACCGCCATCGAGGCGCACGGCACGTCCACCCGGGTCGGCGACGCCGCCGAGCTCGAGTCGCTGTCGCTGGTCTTCGGCGGCGCCGGCGCCAAGCCGGGCCAGATCGCGCTGGGCTCGGTCAAGTCCAACATCGGCCACCTCAAGGCCGCGGCCGGCACCGCCGGGCTGTTCAAGATGGTCCGCCAGCTGCACGAGAAGGTCCTGGCGCCCTCGCTGAACTTCAACCAGCCCAACGACAACGTCGACTGGGACACCAACCCGTGCCGGGTCAACACCGCCCTGCGCGCCTGGGACGCCCCCGCCTCCGGCGTCCGGGCCGGCGGCGTGTCCGCCTTCGGCTTCGGCGGCACGAACTTCCACGTCGTCGTCGAGGAGCACGTCCCGGGCCGCTACCGGGCCCAGCCCCGGACGTTCGCCTCCGCGGCGGTGCCCCAGGGCGCCAACGGCGGCGGGTATGCCGCGAGCGGACCGGTCGCGGGCGGCATACCGACCGTACGCAAGGCCCCGCTGCGCGGCGCGCTCGTGCTCGGCGGACGCGACGACGCCGACCTGCTCGGTCAGGTGCGGGCCGCCCTCGCCGACGCGCAGGCCGGCCGCGTGCCCGCCCCGGCCGCACCCGACCCGGCCGTCGGCCGGGCCGCGGTCCGGGTGGCCGTCGACTTCGCCGACGCGCCCGACCTGGCCGGCAAGCTCGACAAGCTCGTCAAGGGCCTGCAGACCGGCAACCCGGCGATCTTCAAGATGCTGCGCCAGCAGGGCGTCTTCGTCGGCCGCGGGCCGGCCCCCAAGGTCGCCTTCCTCTACACCGGGCAGGGCAGCCAGTACGTCAACATGCTGCGCAGCCTCTACGACACCCAGCCGATCGTCCGGCAGACCTTCGACGAGGCCGACCGGGTGATGACCCCGCTGCTGGGCCGGCCGCTCACCTCGTTCATCTACGTCGACCCGGCCGACGAGGCCGCCGTCAAGGGCGCGACCAAGCAGCTCATGCAGACCGAGATCACCCAGCCCGCGGTGCTCGCGACCGACCTGTCGCTGACCCGGCTGCTCGCGGCCTACGGCATCGCGCCCGACATGGTCATGGGGCACAGTCTCGGCGAGTACGGAGCGCTCGTCGCGGCCGGTTCGCTCACCCTCGACGCGGCCATGGAGGCGGTCTCGGCCCGGGGCCGCGAGATGGCCAAGGTCTCCGTCGCGGACAACGGCGCGATGACCGCCGTCTTCGGCCCGCTGGAGGAGATCGAGCGGACCGTCGAGGCGGCCGAGGGCTATGCCGTCATCGCCAACATCAACAGCTACAACCAGGCCGTCGTCGGCGGGGCCACCCAGGCCGTCGAGGCGATCATGCAGACCTTCCTGGCCAAGGGCATCAACGCGATCCGGATCCCGGTGAGCCACGCCTTCCACACCTCGATCGTCGCGCCCGCCTCGGTGCCGTTCGTCAACGCGCTGCGCCGGCTCAACCTGGTGCCGCCGAAGCTGCCGATCGTCGCCAACGTCACCGGCGACTTCTACCCGGCCGACGCGACGACCGAGACCATGCTCGACTACACCGGCCGGCAGATCGCCTCACCGGTGCAGTTCGTCAAGGGTCTGCAGACCCTTTATGCCGCCGGGGCCCGGGTGTTCGTCGAGGTCGGGCCGAAGAAGGCGCTGCACGGCTTCGTCGAGGACGTGCTGGGCTCCCGGCACGACGACGTGCTGGCGCTGTTCACCAACTTCCCCAAGCTCACCGACGAGGCGGCCTTCAACCAGGCGCTGTGCGGGCTGTATGCCGCCGGCTTCGGCTTCGAGCCGCCGGCGGCCGCCGGCGCTCCGGCCGAGGCGCCGGCCCGGGTCGCCGCTGCGGCGCCGGCGGGCACAGCGGCGCCGATGAGCACCGCGGCGCCGCTGAGCACCGTGTCCGGGCCGTCGGACGAGGTCATCACCGAGTTGGGCAAACTGTTCGCCGGGGTGCTCGAGCAGGGCATGCGCCTCTACGGCCCCCCGCCCGGCGGCGCGGACGGTGCTGCGGCCGCGGCCTCGCCGGAGCCCGCACCGGCCGCCGCGCCGGTCCCCTCCCCCGCTGCGGCCGAGCCGGTCGTGGTCACCGGAGCCGGCCTGGGCCTGCCCGGCGTCGACCCGATGTTCGACGACGCCAACATCGAGCGCATCCTGTCCGGCGAGCAGCTCATCGCCAACCTGCCCGGCTCGGTCACCGAGCGGATCGCCCGGATGCGCATCACCCGCCTGGTCAAGGACTCCAGCGGCGGCGGCAGCTTCCAGGTCATCGACGACCCCGACCAAGTCATCCAGTTGGCCGGGCGGCACGCCCCGATCGACGTCGTGGCCCAGTACGGCGTCGACGCGGGCCGCGACGCGGCGCTCGACAACGCCACCCGGATGGCCCTCGGGGCCGGCTACGACGCCCTGCGCGACGCGGGCATCCCGCTGGTCCAGCACTACAAGCGCACGACGATCGGCAGCCAGCTGCCCGACCGCTGGGGGCTTCCGCTGTCGATGCGGGACGACACCGGCATCGTCTTCGCCTCGGCCTTCCCCGGCTACGGCGAGATGGCCAAGGAACTCGAGCACTACGCGACCGACCGGTCGCGCCGCGAGCACCTGCTCGCGCTCGAGGGGGTGCGCACCCTGATGACCGAGGACGACGCCGCCCGCGCCGAGGTCGACCGGCTGATCGCCGAGATCCGCCGCGAGCTGGAGCAGGACCCGTTCAACTTCGACCGGCGGTTCATCTTCCGCGTCCTGGCCATGGGTCACTCCCAGTTCGCCGAGCTCATCGGCGCCCGCGGCCCCAACACCCAGATCAACGCCGCCTGCGCCAGCACCACCCAGGCGTTCTCGGTCGCCGAGGACTGGATCCGGGCCGGCCGGTGCCGGCGGGTCATCGTCGTCTCCGCCGACGACGCCACGGGTGACGCGCTCATGCCGTGGATCGGCTCGGGCTTCCTGGCCAGCGGCGCCGCCGCCACCGACGCCCGGGTCGAGGACGCCGCGACGCCGTTCGACCGCCGTCGGCACGGCATGATCATCGGCTCGGGCGCGGCGGCCTTCGTCGTCGAGTCCGCCGCGGCCGCCCGCGAGCGGGGCATCGCCCCGATCTGCGAGGTGCTCGCCGCCGTCGCGGCCAACAGCGCCTTCCACGGCACCCGGCTCAACATCGAGCACATCAAGGGCGTCATGGACACGGTGATCAGCCAGGCCGAGCAGTGGGGCCTGGACCGGCACGCCATCGCGCCGGAGACGATGTTCATGTCGCACGAGACCTACACCCCGGCCCGGGGCGGCAGCGCGGCGGCCGAGATCAACGCCCTGCGGCACGCCTTCGGCGCCTCGGCGGACCGGATCGTCATCACCAACACCAAGGGCTTCACCGGCCACGCCATGGGCGCCGGCGTCGAGGACGTCGTGGCGATCAAGGCGCTGGAGACCGGTCTGGTCCCGCCGGTGCCCAACTTCAAGGAGCCCGACCCCGACCTGGGCAACCTCAACCTGTCCCGGGGCGGGTCCTATCCGGTGCGCTACGCGTTGCGCCTGGCCGCCGGATTCGGCTCCCAGATCTGCATGGCGCTGTTGCGCTGGACGCCGCTGGCCGACGGTCGGCGCCGGGCCCCCGCCGAGCTCGGCTACGCCTATCGCATCGTCGACCAGGACCGCTGGCAGGCCTGGCTGGACTCGTTGTCCGGTCACTCGGGCTCCCGGCTCGAGGTCGACCACCGCATCCTGCGGATCGTCGACACCGGCGCCCCCGCCGTGCCGGCCCCCGACGAGACCCACCTGCCGGTGCCGTATGCCGCGCTGGCCCGGGCGACGTCGACCGGCACCGCGGCGGTGTCCCCGACCCCGGCCGGTCCCGCGGCCCCGGCCGGTCCCGCGGCTCCGGCCGAGCCGGCCCCGGTCGTCGCCCCGGTGGCCGCTCCTGTCCCGGCCCCGGCGGCGGCCCCCGCGGCTCCGGCCGAGCCGGCCGCGGTCGCCGACCCGGTGCTCGAGCAGGTCACCTCGATCGTCGCCGGGCTGACCGGCTACCCGAGCGACCTGCTCGACCCCGACCTGGACCTGGAGGCCGAC
>CAZYHR010000003.1:25042-37472 GCA_964647395.1 uncultured Intrasporangiaceae bacterium
CGAGCACTACGGCGTGGAACGCGACGACACCCTCAAGCTGCGCGACTTCCCCACCATCACCGCCGTCGCCGGCTGGATCCGCCAGCGAGCCGGCCTGCCCGAGCCCAGCGCCGCACCGGCCGCCCCGGCGGCCACCACGGCCCCGGCCGACAGCACGGCCCAAGCAGCCCCGGCCGCGGACGAGGTCATCGGCAAGGTCACCGAGATCGTCGCCGAGCTGACCGGCTACCCCGCCGACCTGCTCGACCCCGACCTGGACCTGGAGGCCGACCTGGGCGTCGACACGGTCAAGCAGGCCGAGGTCTTCGCCGCGGTCCGCGAGCACTACGGCGTGGAACGCGACGACACCCTCAAGCTGCGCGACTTCCCCACCATCACCGCCGTCGCCGGCTGGATCCGCGAACGAGCCGGCCTGGCCGGCCCGGCCGACGCCCAGCCGGCCGCCGAGGCAGCGGCCGCCCCGGCGCCCGCCGCGCCGGTGCACGTCGCGGCTCCGATGGTGCAGGGCAGCCTCACCGCCATCGACGCCCTGCCGCGCCGGGTCCCGGTCGCCCTGCTGCGCCCGAACCTGCAGGCCTGCCTGGACACCGGGGTCACCCTGTCCGGCTCCCGCGTCCTGGTCATGCACGACGAGGGCGGGGTCGGCGAAGCCCTGGTCTCCCGGCTGGCCACCGAGGGGGCGAGCGTGCTGTCGCTGCCCAGCGGCATACCGACCGACGAGTTGTCCGCGCAACTGGAGACCTGGCTGACCGACGGCCCGATCGCCGGTGTCTACTGGCTGCCCGCGCTCGACCGCGAGGGCTCGCACGACGCGCTGGACGCCGCCGCCTGGACCGAGGCGCTGCGGCGTCGGGTCAAGACGCTCTACACGACGATGCGCCGGCTCTGGGACGACGGTCCGTTCCTCGTGTCGGCCACCCGGCTGGGTGGACGGCACGGCTACGACGCCGAGGGTGCGGTGGCCCCGATGGGCGGCGCGGTGACCGGCTTCACCAAGTCGTACAAGAAGGAGCGCCCGGACGCGCTGGTCAAGGCCGTCGACCTGCCGGTGAGCCGCAAGAACGCCGCCCTGGCCGACGTGCTCGTCGAGGAGACGCTGCGCGACCCGGGTGCCGTCGAGATCGGCGTCGCCCTCGGGCGGCGGTGGGGCGTCGGCTTCGCCGAGCAGCCGTTCCCGGCGCTCGGCCCCGACGGCTCGTCCGGCGGACCGGGCGGTATGCCGCTGACCAAGGACTCGGTGTTCGTGGTCACCGGCGCGGCCGGCAGCATCGTCTCAGCGATCACCGCCGACCTGGCCCAGGCCTCCGGCGGCGTCTTCCACCTGCTGGACCTCACCGCGACGCCGGACCCGGCCGACCCCGACCTGGTGGCCTTCGCCGGCGACCGCGACGGGCTGAAGATCACCCTGGCCCAGCGGCTCAAGGACCAGGGCCAGAAGCCCACGCCGGTGCTCATCGACCGGGAGCTGTCCCGGATCGAGCGGCTGGCCGCCGCCCGGGCGGCCATCGAGGCGGTCGAGGCGGCCGGTGGCACGGTCCACTACCACTCGGTCGACCTCACCGACGGCGCCGCGGTGGCCGCGGTCATGGCCTCGGTGCGCGAGACCAGCGGTCGCATCGACGTGCTGCTGCACGCCGCCGGCCTGGAGATCAGCCGCACCCTGCCCAAGAAGGAGCCGGCCGAGTTCGACCTGGTCTTCGACGTCAAGACCACCGGCTGGTTCAACATCTGGGCCGGAGCCCGCGAGCTGCCGGTCGGCGCGGTGGTCGTCTTCTCCTCGGTGGCCGGCCGGTTCGGCAACCAGGGGCAGACCGACTACTCCGCGGCCAACGACCTGCTGTGCAAGATCATGTCGTCGCTGCGCCGCAACCGCCCCGAGACCCGGGGACTGGCGCTGGACTGGACGGCGTGGGGCGGCATCGGCATGGCCACCCGCGGCTCGATCCCGCAGATCATGCAGGCCGCGGGCGTGCAGATGCTGCCGCCGGACGCCGGGGTCGCCTGGATCCGTCGCGAGCTGACCTCCGGCCCGTTCTCCGGCGAGGTCGTCGTGGCCGGCACGCTCGGCATGATGGCGCTCGAATACCACGAGACCGGCGGCGTCGACCCGGCCCGGCTGGCCGGCCCCCGCGGGCCGATGGTCGGTGACGCGACCGCCAGCGTGCACCACGGGCTCAAGGTCAGCACGACGCTGCAGGCCGACCAACCCTTCCTCGACGACCACCGCATCGACGGCACCCCCGTCCTGCCGGGGGTCATGGGGATGGAGGCCTTCGCCGAGGCGGCCGCGGTCCTCGCGCCCGAGGGCTACCGGATCGACGGTCTGGAGGACGTCGACTTCCTCGCCCCGCTCAAGCTGTTCCGCGACCAGCCGCGCGAGGTCGAGGTCACGGCTCGGCTCGAGCCCGACCAGCAGGTCGAGGGCGACCTGCTCGTGCGGTGCGCGTTGACCGCCGCGCGGCAACTGCCCGGTCAGCCGTTGCCCACGGTGACGACCCACTACACCGGCACGGTGCGCCTGACCCAGCGTCCGGTCGACCCGCAACCCGGGCAGCAGCCCGGATCGCCGGACGGCGCGCGACTGGGCAGCTCGGACGTCTACACGTTCTACTTCCACGGCCCGGCCTACCAGGTCGTCGACCAGGCGTGGCGCTCGGGTGACGGGGCCGTGGTCCGGATCGCCGACCCGCTGCCGGACAACCACACCCCGGCGGACGCACCGCTGGCCAGCGCCCCGCGGCTGGCCGAGTCGTGCTTCCAGTCCGCCGGCCTCTGGGAGGCGGGCACCGAGCGCCGGATGGCCCTGCCCACCCGGGTCGGCCGGGTCCGGGTGCTGGCCGACCCCGACTCCGCGCCACGGCCGCTGCACGCCTTGGCACGACCGGTCGGGCCAAGTAGGTTCGACTGCGTCGTGGTCGACGCCGAGGGCGGCGTGGTCCTGGTCATGGACGGCTACCAGAGCATCGAGCTCCCGAGCGCCATCCCCGACCAGGTCCAGCAGGCCCTCGACGACACCTTCGCCCACGGCGGCGGCGAGAGCTGACCCGTGCGACGGTCGGGCCCGGCGACCGCCGGGCCCGACCGCTGCACCCCGACACCCGCGCCCCGCACCCGTGGCGGTGCGCCCGACCGCGACCATCGGAGACTGCGTTGAAGGACATCACCCGGCTGGCAATCATCGAGCGCGGCGAGCCGGTGGTGCGCGTCCTCGCGGCCGTCGGCAGCATCAACCGGCGTGCCGAGGACGGCCGGCTCAGCACCGTCGTCCTCACCGCCGACGATCGGGAGCGCGCCTGGTACGCCCGCGAGGCCGACGAGTTGATCACCGTCGCGGCCGACCTGCCGCCCGGCGAGTTGGCCGCGGCGGTCCGGGCCACCGGCGCGGACACCGCGTGGATCGGGGCGGCACCGGTCACCGACCCGGCCGGCCTGGTCGAGGCGCTCACCGCGCTCGGGGTCACCGTCGTCGGGCCCGACGCCGCGACGATCCGCGCCCTGGCCGACCCGGGGTCGCTGGCCGAGACCGCCGCCCGCGCGGGCCTGGCGATGGCCCCCGAGGGTCAGCCGTATCGGGTCATCGAGATCGACGTGCTGGCCGACCAGCTGGGCGGGGTGTGGGCGCTGGGTGGGCGGGACGCGAGCCTGACCCGGGGCGGCATACCGGTGATCACCGAGATGCCCGCCCCGGGAGTGTCCGAGTCGACCGCCGGGGCGCTCGAGCACGCCGCCCGGCGCCTGGCCCGGGCCGCCGGCTACCGCGGCGCCGGCGTGGTCCGGCTCGCGCTCGCCGAGGACGGGGACACCTTCTGGCTGCTGGGCGTCGACACCCTCGCCCGGGCCGAGCACGCGATGCTCGAGGAGACCACCGGAGCCGGCTTCGTCGGGCTGCGGCTGCGGCTGGCCGCCGGTGCGGCGCTGCCGTCGACCGTGCCGGAGCCCAGCGGGCACGCCGTCGAGATCCGGCTGCTGGCCCAGGACCCGCAGCGCGGCTTCAGCCCCGCCGGCGGAGCCGTCGAGTTGCTCGACCTGCCGGTCGGCACCGGGGTGCGGGTCGATGCCAGCCAGCGGGTCGGTGATCTCGTCGACGGGGCCGGCGACCCGGTCGTGGCCACCATCACCGCCTGGGGCCGGGACCGCGACGAGGCGCTCGACCGGGCCCACAGCGCCCTGGAGCGCACGACCGTCGTGCTGCAGCAGGGCATGACCAGCCGCACCGCCGCGATCCGGCTGCTCGACGAGCTGACCGCGTCGCGGGCCCCGGCCCGGGCCGGCTGGTACGACGAGGCGCTGCGCGCCGACGAGCTGCACCAACCCGCCGACCCGCTGGCCGTCGTGGCCGCCGCCGTCGAGGCCTACGAGTCGGACGCGTCGCTGGTCCAGCTGGCGTTCTTCGCCTCCGCCGCCCGCGGCCGGCCGGCCCACCCGGAGGCCGTCGGGGCGCAGGTGCAGCTGCACTACCGCGGCCACGACTACCGGTTGCGCGTCGACCGCACCGGCCCGCGCACCTATCGGGTGCAGCAGGGCGGCACGACGTGCGAGGTCACCGTCGACCGGATCGGCGACTTCGAGCGCCGCATCGTCTGCCGCGGGGCCAAGCACCGCGTCGTGGCGGTCGAGCAGGGCGCCGACTTCCGCCTCGAGATCGACGGCGTGGGTCACCTGGTCAGCCGCGAGGACGGGGTCGTGGTGCGCACCGGATGGCCGGCCCTGGTGTCCAACCTGCTCGTGCAGGCCGGCGACCGGGTGACCGCCGGGCAGCCCGTCGCGGTCCTCGAGTCGATGAAGATGGTCACCACCCTCACCGCGCCGTTCGACGGAGTGGTCACCTCCCTCGCGGTGAGCGACAACACCCAGGTCGAGCGGGGCGCACCGCTGCTGCGCATCCGGGCGGCCCACCCCGGCGAGGCGCCGCCGGCCGTGCCGCCGGCCGCGGCCGGACCCGACGAGAGCGTCGAGCTGGCCTCGATCGCGGCCGAGAACGGCTCGCCGACGGGCAAGGACGCCGCCTGGGTCTATCACCGGCTGGGCGACTACCTGCTGGGCTACGACCTCGACCCGGCCAGCTTCAAGGCGCTGCTGGCCCGCCAGCAGGAGATCATCCGCCAGACCCCGGCCACCGACCTCGAGCAGATCGCCGCGGAGAACTACCTGCTCGACCTGTTCGCCGACATCGGGGCCCTCTATCGCCCCCGCACCGAGGCCGAGGACGCCGGCGACGAGCAGGCCCAGGCCAACACCCAGGAGTACTTCCTGGCCTACCTGCAGTGGCTCGACCCGGACCAGGCCGGCCTGCCGGGGCGCTACCGGCGCCGGCTGGAGCGGGCCCTGGCCCGCTACGACGTGCGCAGCCTGACCCGCAGCCGGGCCCTCGAGGCGGCCACCGTGTGGATGTTCCGCTCGTTCGAGCGGATCCCGGTGCTCGTCCCGGCGGTCCAGGCGATCCTCACTCGCCGCCTGGCCGCCCACGGCCAACTGGCACCGATGGCCGACGCCGGCGCGCACCAGCGGCTCGACCGGCTCATCGTCGCCACCGAGGGCCGCCAGCAGAACGTCGCCGACCTGGCTCGCGACGTGCTGTTCCACTTCTTCGAGGAGCCCCCGATGCTCGCCGCGGCCGAGGAGGCCAAGGCGACCGTCCGCGCCCACCTGCAACACCTGCGCGACCACCCCGACTCGCCCGACCGGGAGCAGCGCATCGACGCCCTGGTGGCCGCGCCCCATCCGGTCCGGCGCAACCTGCTGGACGGGTGGTTGGGCGCGCAGGACTCCGACGCCCTGCGCGACGTCATCCTGGAGATCTACCTGCGGCGGTTCTATCGCATCCGCGAGCTGCGTCAGGTGGCCACCGCCGAGGTGGCCGGCCGGCAGCTCGGCCACGCCCAGTACGACCACGAGGGGATGCCGGTCCATCTGGTCGTCTCGTACGCCGCGTGGGACGAGCTGGCCGAGCTCGCCGCGGCGATCCGCGCCTATCTCGAGCCGGTGCCCGCCGCGCCGGAGGTCGTCGTCGACATCGTGCTGTGGCGTGACGGGGAGCGGGAGTCGATCGAGCAGCTGACCGAGCGGGCCGCCGCCGTCCTGGTCGGGTGCGACTTCGGTCGGCCGCTGCACCGGCTGGACCTGACCATCACCAGCCTCGGCGGCTCCGACGACCAGGGCCGGGACACCCAGCACCTGACCTTCCGGCAGGACGAGGACGGCGCCTTCGTCGAGGACGAGCTCTATCGCAACCTGCACCCGATGCTGGCCAAGCGGATGGACCTGTGGCGGCTGTCCAACTTCGACCTGACCCGGCTGGCCTCGCCGGAGGACGTCTACCTGTTCCTCGGGGTGGCGCACAGCAACCCCAAGGACCGGCGGTTGTTCGCGCTGGCCGAGGTCCGCGACCTGGTCAAGGTCCGCGACGAGGAGACCGGGGCGCAGAGCTATCCGCGGCTGGGCCGGGTGGGGTTGCAGGCGCTCGCGGCGATGCGGGTGGCGCTGTCGCAGTTCGCGCCCCGTGAGCGGCCCTCGGCCAACCGCCTGGTGCTGTGGGTGCGCCCGGAGTTCGACGTGCCCCAGCACGAATGGCCGGCGCTGGCCGGCAACTACCTGCCGCTGGCCAAGGGTGCCGGGCTGGACAAGGTCGCCCTGCACGTGCACGCGCGGGACGAGCGCGGCGTGCTGGTCGACAAGGTCCTCACCGTCGACGGCATCGGCCGCACCGGCACGACGATCCGCTTCGGCGACCCCGGACCCAACCCGATCCGGCCGCTGACCCGGTACGCGCAGAAGGTCATCACCGCGGAGCGCTTCGGCACGCCCTACCCCTACGAGATCGTCCAGATGCTCACCCCCGGCGAGGGGGACCCGTCACCGTTCCCGCGGGGCACCTTCCAGGAACTCGACCTGGACGAGAGCGGGGACAACCTGGTGCCGGTGGACCGGCCGCCGGCCGAGAACACCGCGCACATCGTCTGCGGGCTGCTGACGACCTACACCGACGTCGTGCCCGAGGGCATGACCCGGGTCGCCATGCTGTCCGACCCGACCCAGGGCCTGGGCAACCTGTCCGAACCCGAGTGCCGCCGGATCAACGCCTCGCTCCGACTCGCGGCGGAGCGCCAGATCCCGGTCGAGTGGTATGCCTGTTCGTCCGGCGCGCTCATCGCCATGGATTCGGGCACCGAGAACATGGACTGGATCTCGCTGACCCTGCGCCGGATCATCGAGTTCACCCAGGCCGGCGGCGAGATCAACATCATCGTCACCGGCATCAACGTCGGCGGCCAGCCCTACTGGAACGCCGAGGCGACGATGCTCATGCACACCCGGGGCATCCTCGTCATGACCCCGGCCAGCACGATGGTGCTCACCGGCAAGCAGGCCCTGGACTTCTCCGGCGCGGTCTCGGCCGACGACAACTTCGGCATCGGCGGCTACGACCGGGTCATGGGCCTCAACGGGCAGGCGCAGTACTGGGCGCCGTCGTTCCAGGATGCCTGCCGGCTGCTGCTCGACCACTACGACTACACCTACGTCGTGCCGGGCGAGCGCTTCCCCCGGCGCCGGCCCACCGACGACCCGGCCGACCGGGACGTGCGCCAGTCGGTGCACGACCGGGTGCCGGGCACGACGTTCACCACGGTCGGCGAGGTGTTCGACCTCGCCACCAACCCCGACCGCAAGCAGCCCTTCGACATGCGTTCGGTCATGCGCTCGGTCGCCGACAACGACTGCGAGCCGCTGGAGCGCTGGTTGCACTGGCAGGACGGCGAGAACTCCATCGTCTGGGACGTGACCGTCGGCGGCATACCGGTGTGCATGATCGGCATCTCGTCGCGGGCGCTGCCGCGGCAGGGCTTCGTGCCCTCCGACGGGCCGACGTCGTGGACCTCGGGCACGCTGTTCCCGCAGGCGTCCCGCAAGACCGCGCGGGCCATCAACGCGGTCAGCGGCAACCGTCCGCTGGTCGTCATGGCCAACCTGTCCGGGTTCGACGGGTCGCCGGAGTCGATGCGCAAGTGGCAACTCGAGTACGGCGCCGAGATCGGCCGGGCGATCACCAACTTCAAGGGCCCGATCGTCTTCGTCGTCGTCTCCCGCTATCACGGCGGCGCCTTCGTCGTCTTCTCCAAGCGGCTCGTCGAGACGATGGAGATCGCGGCCATCGAGGGCTCCTTCGCGTCGGTCATCGGCGGCGCGCCGGCGGCGGCGACGGTCTTCGCCCGCGAGGTCAAGATCCGCACCGAGAAGGACCCCGAGGTCGTCGCGGCCCGCGAGGCCGCGGCGGCGGCCAGCGGCCCCGAGGCCGGGCGGCTGCGGGCCACTGCGGCCTCGGTCACCGCTGCCGTGCGCTCGCGCAAGCTCGGCGAGGGGGCCGACGAGTTCGACTCGATCCACACCATCGAGCGGGCCCGGCAGATGGGGTCGGTCGACCACATCATCCCGGCCGACCGGCTGCGGCCCTATGTCATCGACGCCCTGGAGCGCTGGATGGCCAAGCTGGGCTGACTGTGAGGATCGACCCCGCCGGGCCGCTCAGCGGTGCGGGCCGCGTCGAGCCGACCGACGGCCGCCCGGACCGGCACGGTCGTCACGATCAGGGCGCTGGAGCACGGCCCGATCCCCGGGTCGTCGTCACCGGCTCCTCGCCGCGGCTGCTGGCCCGGCCGCTGGCGGGCTTCGGGTCGCTCGTCCGGGTCGAGTCCCCTGCCGAGGTGCGCGCGTGCCTGTCCGACCTCGGGCGCCGGCTGCTCGGCGTAGGGTGAGGCGTGCTCACCCGCGCCGACATCGACGCCGCCCGATCGAGGATCGCCCCGCACGTGCGCCACACCCCGCTGCTCGGCCCCGCCCCCGCTGAGCCTGCCGTCTGGCTCAAGTGCGAGTTCCTGCAATACACAGGGGTTTTCAAGGTCCGGGGGGCGGTCAACCTGTTGCTCAGTGCCCGCGACCGCGGCGAGTTGGACAACTCGGCCGGTGTCGTCATCGCGTCGGGAGGCAACGCCGGGCTGGCCACCGCGTATGCCGCCGGCCGGCTCGGGACTCGCGCCACCGTCTTCGTGCCGTCGGTCGCCCCGGCGGTCAAGGTGGCCCGACTGCGCGACTACGGGGCCGACGTGCAGGTCGCCGGCGACGAGTTCGCGCAGGCGGCCGAGGCGGCCGAGCGGTTCGCCGCAGCGCGGGGCGCGCTGCTGTCGCACGCCTACGACCTGCCCGAGGTCGTCTGCGGCGCAGGCACCTTGGCGGCGGAACTGCTCGACGACGAGCCCGGCATCGACACCCTGCTGGTCGCGACCGGTGGTGGGGGGCTGGTCGCCGGCATGGCGCTCGCCGTCGACGGCCGGGCCCGGGTCGTCGCCGTCGAACCGGCGGCGTCGCCGACCGTGCACGCGGCCCTCGCGGCGGACGAGCCCGTCGACGTCGGCGTCCGCGGGGTCGCCGTCGACTCACTCGGCGCGAAGCGGGTCGGCACCATCGCCTGGGAGATCATCGGACGTACCTGTCCCACAAGCGTTCTCGTCGACGAAGGCGCGATCGTGCAGGCCCGTCGCACGCTGTGGCGCGACTACCGCATCGCCGCCGAGCACGGCGCCGCGACCGCGTACGCCGCGCTGGCGGCGGCCTACCGGCCCGAGCCCGACGAGCGGGTCGCCGTCGTCGTGTGCGGTGCCAACACCGACCCGGCCACCCTCGAGCAGTAACTGAGGCCCGCCGTCACCCCCCCCGACACCGCGGGCCGGGGTGGTCGGTCACCCGGCTCAGGCCGGCCAGGGCGTCGACGACCGGCACGACCTCGACGAAGCGGGCGCCGACCTCGCCGGCCAGCGCCTCGAGCGTCTCGACGAACTCGGTGTGGGCGAGGAACTGCCCGACGACGACGTCGTGGCCGTCCAGCAGGTGCTGCCGGGCGACGGCCGCCGCCAGTCGGCGCGCCTGCCGCCCCGACGCGGCCGGGTCGTCCTGCCACGGCCCCGGGCTGTGCTTGAGCACGTCGACGTCGAGGGCCAGCGCCGCCGGTCGGTGCGCCGCCCAGGCGGCCGCGATCGTCGACTTGCCCGACCCGGGCGCGCCGTCGACCAGGACGAGTTGCGGCACGTCAGTCCGCCAGCGGCCGGGCCAGCCACGAATGCCTGGGCGTCGCGTCGGCGAGCACCGCGCCGCCGTCGAGCGGCGTCGGCGGCTGCCCGTCGTCGCCGAGCGCCCCGGTATGCCGCGCCGCCAGGGTGAGCAGGTAGGCCCCGTCCCGGCGCCACCAGCCGGGGAACACCTCGCCGGTCACCGCCCGGACGGTGAGCGGAGCCCACCCGTCCGGGCGAGCGGCATCCGAGGCGGTGACGGTGACCGAGCGGGTGTCCGCCCGCAGGCCGACCCGCAACACCTTGAGCGCGGACTCCTTGGCCGACCAGACGAGGTTGGCCGCGACCGCCCAACCCAGCGAGCCGACGGGCCCGTGATCGCGCACCCAGGCCTGCTCGGGCGGGGTGAGGAAGTCGGCCACGAAGCCCGCGGAGCGCGGCTCGACGATCTCGAGGTCGACCCCGAGGGTGCCGAAGCCCATGGTCCCGGCCGGACCGACCAAGCACACGGCGGCGCCGGCGCGGTCGGTCAGCGACACGTCGAGCCCGACGTCGGCGCCGTCGACCCGGACATACGGGGCCCCGCCGGGACGGTTGAGCACCTCGACCCGGGCCAGGCTCGCGACGTCGAGGGGGCGGCCGAGCAGGGCGCTGACGGCGCGTTTGCCGGCGAAGCGGCGCAGCCGGTACTCGGTGCGGCGTTTGGTGAAGCGCATGCCGGCCGCGCGGGTGGCCTCGGGTGGGGCCAGCCAGTCGACCCCGACCGGCACGGTGTCCTCGGTGACCGCGAGCCACTGCATGGGGTCATCCTGACAGCCCGGGCACGACGAAGACCCCCGACCCGCGAACGCGCGGTCAGGGGCCTGGGCTGGCTCCCCCACTTGGACTCGAACCAAGAACCTACCGGTTAACAGCCGGTTGCTCTGCCAATTGAGCTATGGAGGATCGGTGCCCAGATAGGTTAGCAAACCCGCCAGGTGCCGGTGAACCGCGTTCGGCCGGGGCGGGGCTCAGCGAGGCGGCAGGCCGACCTCCTCGCGGAGCCGGTCGAAGACCTCGACCGCGAGCACGTCGATCTGCTGCGAGGGCCGGGTGCCGCGGCCGAGCACGACCTGCTCGACCAGTTCCCCGCTGGCCAGGTCCTTGCGGATCACCGCCCGCGCGCGCCGCGCCCCCGGCAGCGGCAGGTCGTCGGCGGTCACGACGCTGGCCTGGACCCGCTCGCGAAGCACCTGCAGGAAGCGCTCCTCGAAGCCCAGCGGCAGGACCACCGGCCGGCCACCGTCGACGAAGATCACGGTCAGCTCACTGGCCTGCCGACCCCAGACCGCCTGGTCGACCTCGTGCCAGGGCCGGTCCCAGAGCACCTCGCCGTCGGGACGCACCGCGACGAAACGGGCCGGCGTGGCCAGCAGCCACGCGCTGCCGGCGTCCCCGGCGGCCAGCAACCGCTGACCCTCGACGGCGGCCAGCGCGGCGGCCGGTGGCGGGGCCGGCTGCTGCCGGCGGCGCGACCAGATCACGGGTCCTCCCGATCTCGCAGGGCGGCCAGCCGGCGCTGCAGCCCCTGCAGCCGCAGGGCCAGCTCGCGCTGGCCGGCGGGGTCGGGCTCGGCGGCCGAGTCGAGCCGGCGCAGCTGCCCCATCGCCCCGGCGATCTGCCGGTTCAGGTCGGCCTCGCTGACCCGCAGCACCAGCGACGAGACGTAGGCCGCCCGCGGCCGCCCGGTGGCCGGGTCGAGGCGGTCCGGGATCGGAGCCACGGCGAGCTCGGCCAGCAACGGGTGCACCGCCGGCGGGGCGACCTCGAGCACCGCGGCGTGCCAACCCGCCATGCTCCGCTCCCCCGGCGCACCGACGATGGCCACCGCGTCGAAGGCCGCCTGATAGGCCGGCGCGACGAGGGTGACCCGCTCGAGCCCGGCGAGGGTGGCCGGATCGACCGAGGTCGGATGCTGCAGCAGGCACTGCAGCAGCTGTCGCTCGGCCCGCACCGCGGGGTCGCGCAGGTCGGGGGCCGGCAGCGCCGCGGCCACCTCGCTGGCGCTGGGCTCGACCGCCGAATCGGCCGGCTCGGGATAGGCCGCGCCCGCTGCACCGCTCCCACCCGCTGCACCGGGTCCGCCCGGCCCGCCGGCGGCGCCGCGACCCGGGCCACCCGGGCCGCCCCGCGGCAGCCGGGCGGCCCGCCGGACCGCGTCGGCCACCTGCTCGACCTCGACGCCGAGCCAACCGGCGACCAGCCGGGTGTACTCAGGCCGCAGGGCGGCGTCCCGGATCTGCCCGACGATCGGCGCCGCGGCCCGCATCGCCTGCACCCGGCCCTCGGCGGTGTCCAGGTCGAAACGCTCGATCGTCGTGCGCACGGCGAAC
>CAZYHR010000003.1:37482-59919 GCA_964647395.1 uncultured Intrasporangiaceae bacterium
CGTCGCCGACCAGCGCCCGGACCGCCTCGTCGCCGCCGCTCTGGCGCAGCTCGCACGGGTCCTGACCGCCCGGGGCGACGGCGACGAAGGACTGCGAGGCCCAGCGCTGGTCCTCCTTGAAGGCCTTCATCGCCGCGTCCCGGCCGGCCCGGTCACCGTCGAAGGTGAAGATCACCCGGGCGGGCGTCCGGTCGGGCTCGTCGCGAAGCAGCCGCCGCAGCACCTTGATGTGCTCGACGCCGAAGGCCGTGCCGCATGAGGCGACCGCTGTCTCGACGCCGGCCAGGTGGCAGGCCATGACGTCGGTGTAGCCCTCGACGACGACCGCCTGGCGCTGGGTCGCGATGGCGCGCTTGGCGGTGTCCAGGCCGTAGAGCACCGTCGACTTCTTGTACAGGGGGGTCTCGACGGTGTTGAGGTACTTGGCGTCGATGCGGTCGTCGTCGAAGACCCGCCGCGCCCCGAAGCCGATGACGTCGCCGGTGATGTCGCGGATGGGCCAGACCAGCCGGCCGCGGAACCGGTCGTAGACGCCGCGACCGCCCCGGCCGGCCAGCCCGCCCAGGACCAGCTCGTCGTCGGTGAACCCCTTGCCGCGCAGGTGCCGGGTCAGCGTGTCGAAGCCTCGCGGCGCGAAGCCGACGCCGAACCGCCGGGCCACCGCGCCGTCGAAGCCGCGCTGGCGCAGGAAGTCGCGGCCCGCCCGGGCCTCACCGGGCTCGAGCAGGTATGCCGCGTAGAACTCCTGGGCGGCCCGGTGCGCCTCGACCAGCCGGGCCCGCCGCCCGGCGCTCGGCGCGTCGTCGCGGCGCCCGCCGTCCTCGTAGCGCAGCTCGACGCCGGCCCGGGCGGCGAGCCGCTCGACCGCCTCGGTGAAGCCGAGGTGCTCGATCTTGGCGACGAACGAGATGACGTCGCCGCCTTCGAGGCAGCCGTAGCAGTGGAAGTAGCCGTTGACCGGGTTGACGTTGAACGAGCCGGTCTTCTCGTCGTGGAAGGGGCACAGCCCGACCAGGCTCGACCCCTTGCGCTGCAGGGTGACGTGCTCGCGGACGACCTCCTCGATCGAGGTCTTCTCCTTGACCAGGAGGATGTCCTCGGCGCGGATCAGCCCCGCCATCACGTCACCTCCTCACCCGGTCTGGTGAGTGTATGCCGCCCGCTCCCGCGGTCGTGCGGCCATCCAGCGGGTGCCAACCGGCCAGCACTGGCCGGTCTGGCGCAGGATGAGGTCATGGCGAAATATCACGTCAACGACGCGGCCGTGGCCTTCGCGCAGGAGCTGATCCGCAAGCGTCGCTACGTCCTGGACAGCACCTGGACCGAGGTCCAGCCCGACGCCGAGGCCCAGAACGCCTACCTCGACCGGCACGGGTGGGACGACTACGGCCGGTGGTTCCTCGGGCTCACCGACGGCGCGACCGAGCAGACCAAGGGCCGCTACGCCTTCGGGTTCGGCGACTTCTCCCGGGTGCACCGCAGCGCCCTCATCGCCTGCGTCTACCGGGCGGCCGAGTGGCGGCACAAGGACGTCGAGCTCGCCGCCCACGACCTGCTCCAGCAACTCGACGCGGCGACCGGCTGACCGGCGTCCAGCGGCGACGCGCCTGCGGTGGCGGCCCAGCGACGGGCCAGCAGCGACGGGCCTGCGGTGGCGGGCCAGCGCCGATCGCCCCGCCGGCCCGCCGGATCGCGCCACCCGGACCGCCTCACCGCGGCCCGGCCGGCTCAGCGGCCAGCCGCCCCCGGACGTGGCGGGCGGCGCCGAGCAGGGCGGCCTCGGCGCCGGCGGCGGCGGGCCGCACCGGGGTCGCGGCGACCCGCGACATGGCCTCCATGGCCACGCCGGCACGCACCCCCTCCCACCACAGCGGGCCGGCCGAGGCGACACCGCCGGTCAGCACGACGAGGTCCGGGTCGAGCACGTTGAGCAGCCCACCGACGACCCGGCCGGTGGCGACCGCCGCCAGGGCCAGCACCTCGCGGGACAGGTCGCCCTCGGGACCGTCGAGGCGCGCCCGCTCGGCCACCTCGCGGCCGTCCTCGGCCAGCCCGCCGCGAGCCCGCACGGCGCGCGCCAGCGCGGGACCGGAGGCTAGCGCCTCGAGGTGGCCGACCCGGCCGCACGGGCAGGCCAGCCCGGCCGCCTCGGCGATCGGCAGGTGCCCGACGTGCCCGGCGACGGCGTGGGCACCGACGAGCACGGCGCCGTCGTGCACCAGGGCCCCGCCGATGCCGGTGCCGACGGCGACGAGCAGCACGTCCCGGTGCTCACGACCGGCCCCGTACGCCGCCTCGCCCAGCCCGTGCGCGTGGACGTCGTTGAGCGCCGCGGCCGGCACCTGGAAGGCCGCCGAGATCCGTTGCGCCAGCGGGATGCCCGTCCACCCGGGCAGGGCTTCGGTGGCAGCCAGCACGGTGCCCGACCCGGGGTCGATCACCCCGGCGGAGCCGATGCCCACCGCGACCGGGTGGGTGTCCGCGCCGGCCCGCCGGCCCACCTCGATCGCCGCCCGCAGCACCGCCTCGGCGCCGCTGCGCGCCGGCGTGGCCGCGCGGCAAACCTGGCCGAGCCGGCCGTCGGGGTGCACCAGCGCCGCCGCGATCTTGGTGCCACCGATGTCGAGGGCGAGCACCGGGCCGCCCGCCGGGGCGCCCGGCGCGGCGGTCACAGCAACCCGACCTGCTCGAGGACGGTCCGCACCGCGGCGACGTCGGCACCCTCGAGCGCGGTCATCGGGACGCTCATCGTGTTGCTGTCGAAGACCCCGAGCAGGTGCAGGGCGGTCTTGAACGACCCGACCCCGGCGGCCGGACCGACCTTGCCGACCGGGGCGTAGGCGATGCCCATGAGCCGGGACAGGCGGTCCTGCTCGGTGCGCACCGTCGGCCAGTCGCCGGCCGTCGCGGCCCGGTGCATCCGGGCATAGCCGGCCGGGTCGACGTTGCCCAGCCCCGGGACGCACCCGTGGGCGCCGGCCAGGTAGGCGCCGTCGACGACGACCTCGTGCCCGGTCAGCAGCGACAGCGCACCACCGGCGTCGGCGTTGAGTTGCGCGAGCCGCCGGAAGCCGACGTCGTCACCCGAGGAGTCCTTGACCCCGACGATGCTGCCCTGGCCGCCCAACTCGACGAGCATCGGCCCGGCGAGCTTGGTGTGCACGCAGATCGGCAGGTCGTAGGCGTAGACCGGCAGGTCGGTCGCGGCACCCAGGGCGGTGAAGTGGGCGCGGATCTCCTCGGGGCCGGTGATCGCGTAGAACGGTGCCGTGGCGACCACGCCGTCGACCCGGCGACGCTCGGCGGCCCGCACGTGCTGCAGCACCCGGCGGGTCTGCATGTCGATCACCCCGGTGAGCACCGGCACCGCGCCGGCGACGATGCCGGTGACCGCGTCGAGGATGCGCTCGCGCATGGCGTCCTCGAAGAACCCCACCTCACCGGAGGAGCCGAGCGCGAAGATGCCGTCGACGCCCCCGTCCAGCAGCCGGGCGACCAGCCGCTCCAGCGAGGGCAGGTCGAGCTCGCCCTCGGGGGTCAGCGGGGTGAGCAGCGGGGGGATGACCCCGCCCAGTCCGCGGGTCATGGGGGAACTCCGTTCTGCCGGTGCGGCGGGTGCGGGCTACAGCAGGGACGGCGTGGCCGACAGCAGGGTCCGCGTGTAGTCGTTGGCGGGGTTGGTGAAGATGCGTTCGGCGGGCCCGGTCTCGACGATCTCGCCGAAGTACATGACGGCGATCCGGTCCGAGACGTAGCGCACCGTGTTGATGTCGTGCGAGATGAACACCAGGCCCAGGCCCAGCTGCTCCTTGAGGTCGGTCAGCAGGTTGAGCACCTGCGCGCGCACCGACACGTCGAGCGCCGAGGTCGGCTCGTCGGCGACGATGACGTCCGGCTCGAGCGCCAGCGCGCGGGCGATCGCCACCCGCTGCCGCTGGCCGCCGGAGATCTGCCGCGGCAGCACCTCCAGCGCCGACTGCGGCAGCCCCACCACGTGCACGAGCTCGCGCACTCTGGCCAATCGGGTTGCGGCGGTGCCGATCCCGTGCACGCCGAGCGGGTCGAGCAGCTGGTCGCGCACCGACATGCGCGGGTTGAGCGCGGTCGCCGGGTCCTGGAAGACGACGGACACGGCCCGGCCGAGCTCCTTGCGCGCCGAGCCGGACCCGCCCAGCGGCCGGCCCCGGAAGAGCACCTCGCCCCCGGTCGGCTTCTGCAGCCCGACCATGACCTTGGCGATCGTCGACTTGCCGCAGCCGGACTCCCCGACGATGCCGACGGTCTCGCCCCGGCTCACGGTGAAGTCGACGCCCTTGACCGCGTGCACCCGGTCGGGCCGGAACAACTTGCCGGTGCGGGCCTTGTGCACGACGTGCACGCCGCGCAGCTCGATGACCGGCGGCGCCGACCCGTCGGGCCGCCCCGCGTCGGATGGGTATGCCGCGTCCGCCCGGCTCATCGGGCACCTCCTTGGACCACCCGGTCGAGGGCGTCGGTGGATGCGTAGCGGTGGCCGGGTGAGACCTCCCGCAGGGTCGGTCGCTCGTCCAGGCCGACCGTCGGGTGCGAGGACCGCGGGGCGAAGCGGTCGCCGCTGACGAACTCCCGCGGCGAGGGCACCGTGCCGGGCACCTGGTGCAGCCGGGCCGCTCCGGCCTCGATGGACAGCACCGAGCCCAGCAGGCCGCGGGTGTATTCGTGCCGGGGGTCGGACAGCAGGTCCCTGGTGGCGGCCTGCTCGATGACCTGACCGGCATACATGACGGTGATCCGGTGAGCGAGCTGGGCGACCAGGGCCAGGTCGTGACTGACGAACACCATGGCGAAGCCGAGCTGCTCGCGCAGGTCGTTGAGCAGCGCGACGACCTGCTGCTGCACGGTGACGTCCAGCGCCGTGGTCGGCTCGTCCGCGATGAGCAGCCGCGGGTTGCGGGTCAGCGCCATGGCGATGAGCACCCGCTGCCGCTGGCCTCCGGACAGCTCGTGCGGATAGGACTTCAGGGTGCGGCCCGGGTCCAGGCCGACCAGCTCGAGCAGGTCCTCGGCGCTGCGCTTGCCGCCGCGGCGGGTCAGCTGGGCCAGTTGGGCGCGCACCAGCATCGAGGGGTTGAGCGAGCTGAGCGCGTCCTGGTAGATCATCGCGATGTCGTGCCCGCGCAACGCGTTTCGCTCCTTGCGATCCATCGCCAGCAGGTCCCGGCCGTCGAAGCGGATCTGCCCGCCGACCTGGGCCGACTCGGGCAGCAGACCCATGACCGCCAGCGAGGTGATCGACTTGCCGCAGCCGGACTCGCCGACCAGCGCCATCGTCTCGCCGGGCCGCACATCGAAGGACACGCCGTCGACGATGGCCACGTCGCCGTGGGCCTGCGGGAAGCGGATCGTCAGGTCGCGCACCTCGAGCAGCGGCGCGCGGCCGTCGGCGAGCACCAGCCGGTCGTCGCGCTCGAGCTCGCGCACCCGCAGGGTCTGCAGGCTGTCGGCCAGCAGGCGGTCGGCGGTCTCCTGGTCGACCCGGCCGAGCACCTGGCCGGCCGACCCGGTGGCGTCGAGGTGCGCCTCGTCGGCGCCCTCCAGCGCGGCCTCGTCCAGCCCGGTCGCGGAGCCCCGCGAGTCGGCGCCGGTCGGCGCCACCGCCGCGGTGGTCTCCACCCCGGCCAGGGCTGCGCCCTCGCGCAGAGCCGCCTCGTCGGCCTCGACGTCGACGGTGCGCTTGATGGTCGGGCTGGCCAGCGCGTCGGTGAGCCCCTCGGACAGGATGTTGAGGCACAGCACGGTGACCAGGATCATCAGGCCGGGGAAGAAGGTCGGCCACCAGTAGCCCGACAGCAGCAGTTGCTTGCCGTCGGCCAGGATGTTGCCCCAGCTCGGGTCCGGCGGTTTGACGCCGGCGTTGATGAAGGACAGCGACGCCTCGAAGACGATCGCATCGGCGACCAGCACGGTGGCGAAGAGCATGATCGGGGCCAGGCAGTTGCGGGCGACGTGCTTGATGAGGATGTGCGCGGTCCGGGCCCCCATGACCCGGCTGGCCGCGACGTAGTCCTCGCCGAACTGGGCCAGCACGTTGGCCCGCACGACCCGGGTGAGCTGCGGGGTGTAGAGGAAGGCGATGGCCAGGATGAGCACCGGCAGCTCGTTGCCGAAGACCGCGACGAAGACGGCTGCCAGCGCGATGCCCGGGAAGCTCATGATGATGTCGAGCACCCGCATGAGCACCTCGGAGACCGCCTTGCCGGCGGTGGCGGCGATCGAGCCCAGCACCCCGGCCGCGGCCAGCGCGATGCCGGTGGCGACCAGGCCGATGAGCAAGGACGAGCGGGCGCCGTTGGCGACCCGGGAGAAGATGTCCCGGCCGATCGCGTCGGTGCCGAAGGGGTGGCCGCCCCCCGGTGGTTGCACCGGCTGGCCGGTGGCCAGCGGGTCCACCGTGAGCAACGGCGCGAACACCGCGACCAGGGCCACCACGGCGAGGATGACCAAGGCGATCTTGGAGGGCAGCGGCAGGCGGCGCAGCCCGGTGAAGCGGGCTCCGGCCTGGGCCTCCAGACGGCGGGTGAGGTTGGCGCGCAGGATCATCAGATGCTCCTGATCCGCGGGTTGACCAGCACGTAGAGCAGGTCGACGAGGATGTTGACGACGATGAAGGCGATGGCCACGGTGAGGGTGACCCCCTGCACCAGGTAGACGTCGTTGCGGGTGACGCCGTCGAGGATGAGCTGACCCATCGCCTGGATGTTGAAGATGATCTCGATGATGACCGCGCCGCCCATGAGGTAGCCGACCCGCAGGCCGAGCACGGTGATCGGGGTGATCAGCGCGTTGCGCAGCACGTTGCGGGCGATGACCTCGCGGCGCGGGATGCCCGAGCCCAGGGCGGTGCGCACGTAGTCGCGGTCGAGTTCCTCGACCATCGCGGTGCGCACGACCCGGGTCAGCGACCCGGCCACCGGCACGCCGAGGGCGAAGGCCGGCAGCGCGATGTTGTTGAGATAGACGGCTGGGTTCTCGGTGAACGGCACCCAGCCGAGCACCAGCGCGGGGAAGACACCCCAGCCGCCGGGCACGGTGCCGAGCCATTGGATGAGCAGGATCGCCAGCCAGAACGACGGGGTGGCCAGCGCCATGATCGACACGACCCGGATCAGCTGGTCGGGCCACCGGTCGCGATAGAGGGCGGCGACGACGCCGAGGATGAGGGCGAGCACGACGGCGATGAGCAGCCCGAGCAGGGTGAGCTGCAGGGTGATCGGGAACGCCTTGACGACGACGTCGGTGACCGGGGTGTTGCCGCTGGTGGTGCCCAGATCGCCCTGCAGCATGCCGACCAGGAAGCGGCCGTACTGCACGAGCATCGGGTCGTTGAGCCCGCGATCCACGCGGTACTGGTCCAGCGCGGCCTGGGAGGCGGACTCGCCGAGCGCCAGCCGCGCCGGGTCGGCCGGCGAGAAGGACATGACGAAGAAGACGAGGAAGGTCACGCCCAGGACCATGATGGGGAAGGCCACCAGTCTGCGGCCGATCAGGCGCAGGAGGTTGGACATGTGGGCAAACTCCTTGTCGGAGAGTGGGATCGAACGTCACCGTGGACGACGACGGGAGAGGTATGCCGCGGGCGCGGCGAGCGCGTCCGGCTGCGGCACCGCCGGGTGCGAGACGCGGGCCGGTCCGGCGCGCGAGACGCGGGGCCGGCGGTGGGCGGCATACCGGGTCCGCCCACCGCCGGACGACGACTACTTGGTCGAGCCCACGCCGACGAAGCTCAGCCCGGTCAACGAGATCGGCTTGAAGTCCACCAGGGTGGTCTTGTCGTAGGCGGTCGGGGTCTTGCGGTGGAACAGCGGGTAGAGCGGGACCTCGTCGGCGATGAGGTCGAGCAGTTTGCCCCAGTTCTCCTTGGCCTTGGCCTCGTCCGGTGCCTGCAGGCCGCCGTCCAGCAACGCCTGGGCCTGGGTGTAGGACGGCGTGCCCTTCCAGTGCATCCGCGAGTCGGTCCACACGTCACCGGCGTACCACCAGCGGGCCAGCAGGTCGAGGTCGTTGCCGAAGACCGACGGGTCGCCGGGGGCGATGACGACGTCGTAGGCGTCCGGCTTGCCGTCGATGGTGTTGTAGACGTCGGCGGACTTCTTCTCGACGAACTCCACCTGCAGGCCGGCGGCCTTGAGCGACTCCTGGATGATCGGGGTGCACTTCTTGACCCAGTCGTGGTCGGTGCACAGCAGCCGCATCGAGGTCAGCCCGGTCTGTGCGAACAGCTGCTTGGCCTTGGCCTGGTCCAGGGCGTAGACGGTCTTGGCCCGGACGTACTGCGGGTGACCCTCCTGGACGAAGCTCGTCGCGGGCGTGGCCTGGCCGAGCATCGCGGTCTGCACGACCTTGGCCATGTCGATGGCGTAGAAGAACGCCTGCCGGTTCTCCTTCTTGGCGAAGGGGTTGCCGGCCGACTGGTTGAACATCGCGAAGAGCAGCCCGAAACCCTGCACCGAGTCGACCTGGGAGGTCGCCTTGAGCTGGTCGATGGACAGGTAGGGCACCGAGTCGATGGCCTGCACGCTCTTGGACTGGATCGCGTTGGTGCGGGTGGCGGCGTCCGGGATGACCTGCCAGCGCATCGTCTTGGCGCGCGCCTTCTTCGGGCCGGTGTAGCCATCGAAGCGCTCGAAGACGACCTGCTTGGAGGTGGCGCCGTTGTCGGTCATCTTCCACGGGCCGGTGCCGACCGGCTTGGCGTCGAAGGCCTTGGGGTCGGCCGTAGCCGCGGCCCTGGGGACGATCTTGACGACCGCGAGCCGGGCGGCCAGCAGCGAGGTGGGGTACTTGAGGGTGACCGTCACCGTGCTGTCGTCCTTCTTGGCGACCCCCGCGACGAACGGGATGAACTGGCTGTAGAGCGACTTGTTCGCCGGGTCGAGCACCCGCTGGAAGGAGAAGACGACGTCGTCGGCGGTGACCTTGCTGCCGTCGTGGAAGACCGCGCCGTCGCGCAGCGCGATGTCGACCGTGTTGCCGGTCGCGGTGGGCAGGGTCTTGGCCAGGGCGGCATAGACCTCACGGGTGGCCGGGTCGACCTCGGTCAGGCCCTCCATGGTGTGCCAGTTGGCGGCGATGGTCAGCGCCGACGAGGTGGTCATCGGGTCGTAGCCGTTGGTGCCCAGTTCGTAGGAGATCGCGGCCATGATCGTGCCGTCGGCGTTGACCGCCCCGGCCGCGCCGCCGCCGGTGCCGGTCGTCGTGGTGGACGAACCCGACTGTGGCGCACAGGCGCTCAGACCACCGGCGAACGCGGCGGCGGCCCCCATCGCGCCGGCGATCCGGAAGAACCCTCGGCGGCTGGGCTGCTGGTCCAGGAGGTTCATGAATGGCACCTTTCCGTGGGCTCCCGACGCTGGCCGGGGGTCTGCCTCGTTGCTGACTCGTGTCACGTTATCAGACGTCTGATGTCCGATGATGGGCTAATCTAAGGCCCGATGGACCGCCGGTCAAGCAAGCCGGCCCGACGCGGAGCACACCGGGTGCAGTGGAAGGGCGTGATCGAGCACATGCGCAGCGCAGCTCGCCGCGGCACCCCGTGGACCACGGCGGACGCCATCAAGGCGCACATCATCGACGCGGGCCTCGGTCCGGGCGATCTCATGCCGACCGAGGCCGAGCTGTGCGACGCGCTGGGCGTGTCGCGCTCGTCGGTCCGCGAGGCGATGCGCACGCTGGCCTCGCTCGACATCGTCGACGTCCGGCACGGCCACGGCACCTATGTCGGCCAGATGTCCCTGGCACCCCTGGTCAACGGGCTGGTCTTCCGCCTGTCGCTGCCGCGCGCCGGCAGCCTGCGCTCGCTGCGCGACGTCGTGCAGACCCGCATCGCGCTCGATCTGGCGATGACCACCGACCTCATCGACGTGCACGCCGGCACCCGGGACGAGGCGATGCACGGCCTGGTCGACCAGATGCGTCAGCACACCGCGGCCGGCCGGTCCTTCCTCGACCAGGACAGCGCTTTCCACGCCCGGCTGGCCGCCGAGGTCGACAACCAGATCGTCAGCGAGTTGGCGGGCGCCTTCTGGGAGATCCACATGCGGGCCCTGCCGCTGCTGGGCATCAGCACCCCGCAGGACATCATGGACACCGTCGAGGCGCACGGTGCGATCCTGCGGGCCCTCGAGGCCGGTGACGCAGCGGCGTACCACGACGCGGTGCTGGCCCACTACGCGCCGCTGCAGCGGGCCATCGAGCGCGCGAGTTCCGTTGCGGCACCGGCCGGTCCGGCTCGATGAGCCGACTCGATGTGGTGGTCGCCGAGTCGGGTCAGGGCTATCGGCAGTACCGTATCCCGGCGCTGGCCGTCACCGGCGCGGGCACCCTCGTGGCCGCCTATGACGGCCGCCAGGATCTCGACGACCTGCCCGGGCCGATCGACCTGGTGGTCCGTCGGTCGCTCGACGGCGGCCGCACCTGGTTGCCGCAGCAGGTCATCCGGGCCGCCGACGGCTTGACCGGCCACGGCGACGGGTCGCTGCTCGTGGACCGGCAGACCGGCACCGTGCTGTGCTTCCACGCCAGCGGCACCGCGGTCGGCTTCTTCGAGTCCTCCACCGGCACGGCCGACGACGACCCCACGGTCCTGCACACCGACCTGGCCGTCTCGGACGACGACGGGGCGACCTGGTCGGTGCGCCGGCTCAGCCACCAACTGCGCACCGCGCTCAACGCCCGGCTGCCCGAGGTGACCGGGGACCCCACCAGCCGGGTGTCCGGACTGTTCGCCGCCTCCGGCTCGGGCACCCAGGTGCGCGAGGGTCGCTTCGCGGGCCGCTTGTTGCAGGGCCTGGTCGCCCTGGTGGACGGCGCGGTGTACGCGGCGGTCGCCCGCAGCGACGACCACGGCACGACCTGGCAGGTGGGTCGCCCGATCGGTCCGGCCGCCAACGAGAACGCGGTCGCCGCCCTCGCGGACGGACGGGTCCTGCTGCACTCCCGCGCCCCCGGCCATCGCCTGGCCAGCTGGTCCACCGACGGGGGGGACACCTTCGGGCCACTGCACCCGGTGCCCGAGCTGCCCGACCCGGGCAACAACGGTGCGCTGGTGCGGCTCGACGAGCCCCGAGGGGCCGGCCGGACGGTCGGGCCCGGCGACCTGGTCGCGACCCACACCCGAGACCCGCACCTGCGCCGGGGCCTGGTGGCCGCCCGGTCCCGGGACGGCGCCGCCACCTTCACCGCCGCGGCGGTCCTCACCACCCGCGGCGCGGGCTACTCGGTGGCGCAGCCGCTCGACGACGACACGATCGGAGTGCTCTGGGAGGACGAGGGCTACCGGCGGCTGGTGTTCACCCGCCTGCCGCTGGCCGAGCTGGTGCCGGCCGACCTGGCCGGGCCCGACCACCCGGCCGTCGCCGGGGTCCTCGACCACGTCGTGGCGCGGCGCCCCGAGCGGTGGGCCGACCACGGCGGCCCGACGGTCAGCCTCGGCCTGGCCGCCCCGGACGAGTGGGATCGGGCGGTCTACAAGATCGTCGACACCAGCGCGGCCCACCAGGTCGTCCGCACCCGGGAGAACTACCTGGCCAGTCTCGGCGCGCCGACACCGGGCCTGCACGAGGGCGACACGCTGACCTGCTCGGCCCGGCTCGGCACCGGACCGGACGGTGCTGCCGTCCTCGTCCGCGAGGTGCGTCACATCGTCACCGCCGCCGACCTCGCCGCGGGCGGTGCGACCGTCGAACTGGCCGCCGACGTCGACGGCCGGCGCCGCAGCACCACCGTCCACGTCCCCGTCCGTCCGCCCGCTCTGGAGGGTTGACCCGTGCACCCCACGCTCGACGGCCTGCGCGGTCGCCTCGTCGTCTCCTGCCAGGCCTATCCCGGCGAGCCGATGCGGCATCCCGAGACCATGGCACAGGTCGCCGAGTCGGCCGTGCGCGGCGGCGCCGCCGCGATCCGCGCCCAGGGCCTGTCCGACATCGCCCAGATCTGCGGCCGCGTCGAGGTCCCGGTCATCGGGCTGTGGAAGCACGGCCACCAGGGGGTCTTCATCACCCCGACCCTGCGGCACGCCCGGGCGGTGCTCGATGCGGGCGCCGACGTGGTCGCCCTCGACGCGACCCGGCGCCCGCGCCCGGACGGCCGTTCCTTCGCCGAAACCGTTGCCGCGCTGCGGGACAGCCACCCCGACGCACTGGTCATGGCCGACTGCGGCTCGCTCGACGACGCTCGCGCCGCCGCTGCCGCGGGGGTCGACCTGGTGGGCACCACCCTGGCCGGCTACTCGGGCGAGCGCGAGCCGACCGCCGGACCCGACCTCGAGCTCCTCGCCGCGATCCGCGGCGCGCTCCCTCAGGTCTTCCTCGTCGCCGAGGGGCGCATCCACACGCCGGTCCAGGCCGCCGCCGCCCAGCAGGTGGGCGCCGACTGCGTCGTCGTCGGCACCGCGATCACCCACCCCGCGACCATCACCGGCTGGTTCGCCGACGCCCTGCGCTGACCCGCCCACCGTCCCATCAGGAGGCACCCCATGGAGGTCGTCATCACCACCCCGGCCGAGGCCGCGCGGCTGGTCGCGGACCACGTCGAGGCGCTCGCCGCCGGCAAGCCCGACCTGGTCCTCGGGGTGGCGACCGGCTCCAGTCCGCTGGCCGTCTACGCCGAGCTCGGTCGTCGGGTGGCCCGGGGCTCGCTGAGCCTGGCCCGGGCCACCGCGTTCATGCTCGACGAGTACGTCGGGCTGCCCGTGGACCATCCCGAGCGCCACCGGACCGTCATCGAGCGCGACTTCGTCGGCCAGGTCGACATCGACCCGGCCAACGTCCACGGTCCGGACGGGCTGGCGGACGACCTGCCGGCCGCCTGCGCGGCATACGAGGCGGCGATCGTCGCCCGGGGCGGGGTCGACCTGCAACTGCTGGGCATCGGCTCCGACGGGCACATCGCCTTCAACGAGCCCGGGTCCTCGCTGGCCTCGCGGACCCGGATCAAGTCGCTGACCCGGCAGACCCGCGAGGACAACGCCCGGTTCTTCGGCGGCGACCTCGAGGCGGTCCCCCGGCACTGCCTGACCCAGGGCATCGGCACCATCCTGCAGGCGCGTCACGTCGTGCTCGTCGCCACCGGCCGCGGCAAGGCCGATGCGGTGCACCAGCTCGCCGAGGGTCCGATCTCTGCGCTCTGGCCCGCGACCGCCCTGCAGCTGCACCCGCACGTCACCGTCCTGGTCGACCCGGCCGCCGCGTCGCGGCTGCAGCTGGCGCCCTACTACACCGAGACGTATGCCGCCAAGCCGGCCTGGCAGGGCCTGTGATGCCGCCGGCCGCACTGCTGCTGGCGGCCGAGCGGGTGGTCCTGCCCGACCGCATCCTGCGCCCCGGCTGGGTGCGGGTGCAGCACGACCAGATCGTCGGCGTCGGGCCCGGCGATCCTGCGGGTGACGCGACGCGACTCGGATCGGTCACGGTCGCACCGGGATTCGTCGACATGCACTGCCACGGCGGCGGCGGGGCCGCATTCACCGACGGTGCGGACGCGGCCCGGGTCGTCCTGGCCACCCACCTGCGGCACGGCACGACCGCGCTGCTGGCCAGCCTGGTCACCGACCGCGTCGAGGTGCTCGAGCAGCAGGTGCGCGCCCTCGCGGCGCTGGTCGCCGCGGACCAACTCCTCGGCGTGCACCTCGAAGGTCCCTGGCTGGCCGACGCGTACCGGGGGGCGCACGACCCGGCGTTGCTGCGCGACCCCCATCCCGGCGATGTCGAGCGGCTGCTCGCGGCGGCCCCCGGTGCGGTGCGGATGGTCACCCTGGCCCCGGAGCGGCAGCACGGCCTGGCGGCCGTGGCCCGACTGGTCGAGGACGGCGTCGTGGCCGCCATCGGGCACTCGGACGCGACCTACGCCCAGGCCGGTGCGGCGATCGAGGCCGGAGCGTCGGTGGTGACCCACCTGTTCAACGCGCACCGGCCGGTCCACCACCGCGAACCGGGTCTGGCGCTGGCCGCCGCCGAGGATCCCGGGGTCACCCTGGAACTCGTGGCCGACGGCGTGCACGTCCATCCGGCGCTGGTCGGCGACGTGCTGCGCACCCGGGTCGGCCGGGTCGCCCTGGTCACCGACGCGATGGCCGCCGCCGGGTCGGGCGACGGCAGTTATCGGCTCGGTCCGCTGGCGGTGCAGGTGCGCGACGGCGTGGCCCGGGTCGGCGGCCCCACCGGGCCGATCGCCGGCTCGACCCTCACCCTCGACCGGGCGCTGCGCTGCGCCGTGCACGCCGCCGGCGTCGACCTGCTCACCGCGGTGACCGCCGCGACCCGGGTGCCCGCCGACGCCCTCGGCCGCCCCGACCTGGGCCGGCTGGCCCCCGGCGCCCGCGCCGACCTGGTCGTCCTGGACGACGACCTGCAGGTCCGCGCGGTCATGCGCGCCGGCGCCTGGCTCCCCTCCCCCTCCCGGTGAAAACGGTTGCCTGGAACGTTCCCGGAAACACACCCCCCGGTGAAAACGGTTGCCTGGAACGTTCGCCGGCGGCCCGCGCCCGCCCCCGGCCCGGTCAGCGGGCCCGGCACCACATCGCGTGCAGCCCGATCGCCCGGGCGTCGGTGAGCGAGGCCACCTGGTCGACGACGACCCGCAGCCGAGCCGCATCGTCGACGGCCTGGGCGTGGTCGGCGGCCAGCACCGGGTCGAGCAGGTCCGGCCTGGCCCGGTAGGTCTGCACCAGACCCTCGACGACCTCCCGCTGCCGCCCGAGCAGCCCCTGCCGCTCGTCGCTGAGCATGACGTAGTGCGCCGCCACCGCCTTGAGCAGGCTGCACTCCGCGCGCACCTCGTCGGGCACGACGAGATCGGCCGCGTAGCGGGTCAACGGCCCCGGGCCGTGCCGTTGCCGGGTGGCCACCTCGACGGCGTACACGAAGCGGCCGATGAGCCGACTCGTCATGTCCTTGAGGGCGGCCAGGTCGGCGCGTGACCCGTCGAAGCTGCGCGGCACCGTGCCGGTCAGGACGAGGCGCTGGGCCGCCTCCTCGAGCTGGGCGACCTGCAGATCCGGCGCGTATGCCGCCCGTGCCAGTTCCGCGACCACCCGCACCTCCGGCGTGGAGTGCAGCACCCGCGGGTCGACCCGGCCCGACGCGATTGCGTCCTCGACGTCGTGCACCGAATAGGCGACGTCGTCGGACCAGTCCATGACCTCGGCCTCCAGGCAGCGATCCCCGGCCGCGGCACCCCCCCGCATCCACGAGAAGACCTCGAGGTCGTCGTCGTAAGCGCCGAACTTCCTTGTTTCATACGGCCCTTCACCGCGACGCCAGGGATACTTCGTGGCAGCGTCCAGACTGGCGCGGGTGAGGTTGAGCCCGGCCGGGCGCCCGTCCGGGCGCACCCGCTTCGGCTCGAGGCGGGTGAGGATCCGCAGGGTCTGCGCATTGCCCTCGAAGCCCCCGATGGGCGCGGCGATCTCGTCGAGCACCGTCTCGCCGTGGTGACCGAACGGCGGGTGGCCCAGATCGTGCGACAGGCACGCCGTGTCGACGACGTCGGCGTCACACCCCAGCGCGGCCCCGAACTCGCGGCCGATCTGGGCGACCTCGAGCGAGTGGGTCAGCCGGTTGCGCACGAAGTCGTCCGAGCCGGGCTGCACCACCTGGGTCTTGGCCGACAACCGGCGCAGCGCGGCCGAGTGCACCACGCGGGCCCGGTCCCGGGCGAAGTCGGCGCGGTCGGCGCGCTGGTGCGCTGGGTCCTCGGCCACCCATCGCTCGCAGTCCCGGCCGGCGTAGCCGGGCGCCGCCGGGCCGGGCTGGGCCGCACCTGCCGGACGCTGCCGCGCCCGGGTCACCCACGCCGGCTCGGTGCCATAGCGCTGCGGGGGGATGAGCCGGCCCGCCGAGCAGTCGTCCACGAGCTGTCGCAGCCGGCGGTCCCGGGTGGCCGGCTGCTTGGCCGACAGCACCCAGTGGATCGCGGCCCGTCGATAGGACGGCGTCGCCGACTCCCAGAACGCCTGCGCACGAGCCGAGTTCGCCAGCTGAGCGGCATACTCCTTAGGCAGCTCTCCCACCTCGGCCTGCTCGTAGGCGTACGTCGCCTGCCGATCGGCCCGGCGCGCGGCGAACGCCGCCCGGCCGGCCTCGGTCAGGCGGCCCTCGGCCTCCAGCCGCTCGACCAGCGCGAGGTTGACCGCGCTCCACGTGGACCCGGGCCGCCGCGGCGTCCAGCGCTGACGCACCGCGTCCGGCCCGAGCGACTGCATCACCGAGTCGATCCAGCCGAAGCACAGGGCCTCGGGCACCGCCTGCTCCCAGGTCAGCCCGCGCGGCTCGACGTGCTTCTTGCGCAGTTCCATCCACAGCTCCGTGGCGCTGTCGTGGTTCAGCTCGAGCCACCGCCGCCACTGCGCCGCGTCGGCGAAGAAGGTCGCCGGCCGCTGCTCGGTGCCGCCCGGCGCTCCCGGGCGCGCGGCCGGCCGCCGACGACCGGAGGACCGGCCATCAGCCACCGGAGACCTCCAGTTCGGCGTGCGCGACGACCCGGCGCTGCTCGTCGGTCAGCTCGCGCGAGTCGAGCCACCCGTCCGGCAGCACGACCCGCTTCGGGGTGCCGGCTCGGCCCCGCGGCCCCTCGGCGTCGGCCCCCGGCCAGGGGGCATCGTGGTCGAGCCGCGCCAGCAGCCGGTCCAGCCCGGCCAGCGAGTCCACCAGCGCGAGGTCCTGGCGCATCGCCGCGCCGGCCGGGAATCCCTTGAGGTACCAGGCGATGTGCTTGCGGATGTCGCGGCACCCGCGGCTCTGGTCGCCGTAGAAGTCCACCAGGTATGCCGCGTGCCGCCGCAGCGTCGCGGCCACCTCCCCCAGCCCGGGCCGGACCCGCTGCGGCGAGCCGGCGAAGGCCGCGGCGAGATCCGCGAAGAGCCACGGTCGCCCGAGGCACCCGCGTCCCACCACCACCCCGTCGCAGCCCGTCTGCGCGACCAGGCGCACGGCGTCCTCGGCCGACCAGATGTCGCCGTTGCCCAGCACGGGGATGCTGGTGACCACCTGCTTGAGCGTCGCGATCGCCGACCAGTCGGCCTGGCCCGAGTAGTGCTGGGCCGCGGTGCGCGCGTGCAGCGCGATCGCCGCTGCCCCCTCCTGCTCCGCGGCCAGGCCGGCTTCGAGATACGTCAGGTGGCCGTCGTCGATGCCCTTGCGCATCTTCACGGTGACCGGCACGTCCCGGCGCGCGCCCTCCTGGACGACCGCGGCGACGATGGAGCGGAACAGGTCACGCTTCCAGGGCAGCGCCGACCCGCCGCCCTTGCGGGTCACCTTGGGGACCGGGCAGCCGAAGTTGAGGTCGATGTGATCGGCCCGGTCCTCGGCGACCAGGAGCCGGGCGGCTGCGCGCGCCGTGACCGGGTCGACCGAATAGAGCTGCACGGAGCGCGGGTGTTCGTCGGGGTCGTGCTCGAGCAGCCGCATCGTCTCGGGGTTGCGCTCGAGCACGGCGCGGCCGGTGATCATCTCCGAGACGTACAGGCACCCAGCGGCCCCCGGAGCCCCCTCGACCGCCTGCTCGCGGCACAGCCGCCGGAACGCCCGGTTGGTGATGCCGGCCATGGGCGCGAGCACGACCGGGGTGCCGATGGCGTGTCGCCCGATCCGCAGCGGGCCGGGCGCGGCCGGCGCGGTCGGGGCCGGGGCCGCCGGGGACGGGGCGGCCGGGGACAGGGCGGCCGGGGACGGGGCGGCCGGCGACAGGTCTGCCGGGGACAGGGCGGCCGGGGACGGGGCGGCCGGGGACAGGGTGGTCATGATCGGTGCATTGTCCCACCCGGCGGCGGCCCGGCCCGCGGCGCGGCCGGCGCCGGTGGCCGAGACTCGGTGACCGCAACTCGGTGACCGCAACTCGGTGACCGCAACTCGGTGACCGCAACTCGGTGACCGCAACTCGGTGGCCGGGACGCCGGCGAGCACCACCCTCCGCTCGGCCGGCCCGGCATCGGTCGTTCGACCGTTCCCGGGTGGCCGGGGCCCGCCCTATGCTCGGGGGGCCGGTCGGGGGCCACAGCACGGCAGACCCCGAACAGAGGACGACCTGTGAACGTCGACGTGCGGTTCGACGACTACGCGGCCACGCCCGCCGACCTGTTGCGGGTCCTCACCGACGTCGGCTTCCTGCACGACTACGTGCGCGCCCTCGGCGCCGAGGTCAGCTCGCTGACCGTCGGCCGGGACGGACAGGACCACCGGTTCACCGACCTCACCGTGCAGACCTCGACCCGCCGGATCCCTGCCCTGTTCCGGCCACTGGTCGGCGACGTCCTGGTGCTGCGCGACCGGCGCACCTGGCGGCATACGGGTTATGGGTATGCCGGCGACGTCCAGATCACGACGATCGCCAACGGCCGCCGCGCGCAGGTGCGGGCCGAACTGCGGCTCAGCCCCCGAGGACGCGGGCACACCTCGGTCGGCTGCGCCGCCGACGTCGACGTCGAGGCCCCCGGGGTGGTCGCCGACCTGGCGCGCGGAGCCATCGCCTATCTCGCCGCCGAGTGTCTCAACGACCAGGACGGCGTGCTGCGCACCTGGCTGCAGACCGACGCCCGGGCGCTGCAACGCTGCTGAGCGGGCCGCGCCGGGCGGGCGCTGCAGCCCGCCCAGGGCGGGCGGGCGCGGTTGACCGGCGCCGAGCGCGAGACCGCCTCGACACGGGGACCATAGGCCCGGGATCGGGAGTCACTCCCGGCTAGGTTCGGGTCAGCCGCCCGATGTGCCGGGCGGCCTCTCCTGCTCCCCGTCCCAGGAGGCACGATGCCGCGCGTCCCGCTGACCTCGACCCGCCGGTCGTTCCTGGCCTGGAGCGCCGCCGCGGGCGGCACTGCCGCCCTGACCGCCAGCGCGACGGCGCAGGCGCGCACCGGGTCGGCCGGCCAGGTGGCGGTCCCCCAGGTCGAGGGTGCCGCAGACGCGGAACGCACCGTCTGGTCCGCGTGCGTGGTCAACTGCGGGTCGCGCTGTCCGCTGCGACTGCAGGTCAAGCAGGGCCGGGTCATCCGGATCCTGCCGGACAACACCGGCGACGACGGGCTGCTCACCCGGCAGATCCGGGCCTGCCCGCGCGGGCGCAACATGCGCGAGCGCATCTACAACCCGGACCGCATCAAGCGCCCGCTCAAGCGGGTGGGACGCCGCGGGGAGGGCAACTGGCAGGAGATCAGCTGGGACGAGGCATTCGACCTGTTCGCCGACCGGCTCAAGCACACCATCGCCACCTACGGCAACGAGGCGATCTTCAAGAACTACGGGTCGGGGGTGTGGAACGCCCACCTCGGCACGTCGGGCGGCTGGGCCCGGCTGTTCAACCTCGTCGGCGGCTACCTCGGCTACTACGGCAACTACAGCTACGCCCAGATCGCCACCTGCACGAGGTTCACCTACGGCGCGCCCGACGAGCAGATGTCCAACAGCTTCGAGGACGCCGCCACCAACTCCCGGCTGCTCGTGCTGTGGGGGAACAACCCCCAGGAGACCCGCATGTCGGGCGGCGGCAACACCTTCACGTCGCTCTACGCCCACGCCAAGGGGCTGCGGATCATCGTCGTCGACCCGCGCTACACCGACTCGGCGTCGCTGCTGGCCGACCAGTGGATCGCCCCCCGCCCCGGCACCGACGCCGCCCTGGTCGCCGGTATGGTCCACGTCATGATCTCCGAGGGCCTGCACGACCAGGCCTTCCTGGACACCTACTGCTCCGGCTTCGACGAGCAGCACATGCCCCCCGGTATCCCGCCCGGCCACTCCTACCGCAGCTACCTCCTCGGCGAGGGTCCGGACCGCACCGCCAAGACCCCGGCCTGGGCGTCGGCCATCACCGGGGTGCCCGAGCACACGATCATCCAGTTCGCCCGGGACGTGGCCACCACGAAACCGGTGAACATCACCCAGGGGTGGGGACCGCAGCGGCACGCCAACGGCGAGAACCAGGCGCGCGCCATCTACACCCTGGCCGCCGTCACCGGCAACGTCGGCATCCCCGGCGGCGGCACCGGCGGGCGCGAGGGCTACTACTGGCCGGTGACCAAGTGGTTCCCCGACCTGGACAACCCGGTCAAGGCCTCGATCTCGTGCTACGGCTGGACCGACGCGATCGTGCGCGGTCCCGAGATGACCGCGACTGCCGACGGCGTGCGGGGCGTGGACCGGCTGCCGGTGGGCATCAAGTTCATGCTCAGCTACGGCGGCAACATGCTGGCCAGCCAGCACGGCGACCTCAACCGGACCCGCGAGATCCTCGTCGACGACAGCCTGTGCGAGTTCATCTGCGTCGTGGACAACCAGATGAGCCCCTCCGCGTGGCTGGCGGACCTCGTCCTGCCCGACACCACCACCGCCGAGCGCTGGGACCTGGTGCCCAGCGAATACACCGGGGACATGGCCTACCTCATCATGGCCGAGAAGGCCGTCGACCCGCTCTTCGACTCCAAGCCGGCCTACGAGATGTGCGTGGAGATCGCCAAGCGGATGGGGGTGGAGCGGGAGTTCACCGAGGGCCGCGACCTGGAGGGCTGGGCCCGGTGGATGCAGGAGCAGACGGTCCGGGAGCACCCGAGCTTCCCGACCTTCGACGAACTGAAGGACAAGGGGGTGCACCGCTACACCAACCCCGAGGGGCTGACCGTGGCGCTGGCCGACTTCCGCAAGGACCCGGTCGCCAACAAGCTCGACACCCCCTCGGGCAAGATCGAGATCTTCTCGCTGGAGCTGTGGGAGATGGCGCAGAGCTGGACCTTCGCCAACCCGGTCGCCGGAGACCTCATCACCGCCCTGCCCGAGCACGTCGACACCTGGGAGGGCGCCCAGCAGGCCCGCCGCAACAGCCGCTACCCGCTGCAGGTCATCAGCCACCACTTCAAGGGCCGCACCCACTCGACCTACGGCAACCTGCCCAAGAACCGCGAGGCCCACCCGCAGAAGGCGTGGATGAACCCCATCGACGCGCAGGCGCGCGGCATCGCCAACGACGACCGGGTCCTGGTCTACAACGACCGCGGCAAGATCACCGTCCCGGTCATGGTCACGCCGCGGATCATGCCCGGGGTCGTGTCGGTGCCCCAGGGCGCCTGGCCCGAGGTGGACACCGACGGCATCGACCACGGCGGCACGGCCAACCGCTTGACCTCGCTGCACCCGACGCCGATCGCCAAGGGCAACGCCCAGCACACCGTGCTCGCCGAGGTCGAGAAGTACACCGCGCCCGGTCCGGCGCGCGGCGGTGACCCCGTCACCCGGCAGGGCCGGGGTGCCTGAGCCGGGCCCGCCGGCGCGCGACCCAGTGACACCGGAGGGCAGCACGACGACCGGACCGACCCGACAGCAGCGGTCCGACCCGATGACCAGACACAACGACAGACGGGGAGATGGTGAGATGTCAGAACCGACGACGCGGGGACTGTCCCGACGATCGCTGCTCGCCTGGGGATCGGCAGCCGGAGGCACGGCGGCGCTGCTCGGTTGCTCCGGACCGACTCGGGGCACGACCGGCATCGACGCGGCGACCGCGCCGAGCTCGGCCAGCCGGCCGGACAAGACCGTGTGGAACGCGTGCCTGGCCAACTGCCAGAGCCGCTGCCCGCTGCGTCTGGAGGTGACCGGCGGCCGGGTGACCCGCGTGCTCACCGACAACACGGGCAGCGACCAGCTCGGCGACCAGCAGCTGCGCGCCTGTGTCCGGGGGCGCACGGTGCGCCAGCGCATCTACAGCCCGGAGCGGCTCAAGGTGCCGATGCGGCGCAAGCGGGGCGCCGACCGTGGCCTGGGTGAGTTCGAGGAGATCAGCTGGGAGGAGGCGTTCGACGAGATCGCCGCGCAGCTCAAGCGGGTCAAGCAGACCTACGGCAACGAGGCGATCTGGTATCACTACGGATCCGGGTCGACCGGCGGCAACATCACCAAGCGAGGCACCTGGCCACGGCTGCTCAACACCTACGGCGGCTACCTGGGACAGTACGGCGACTACTCGACCGCGCAGATCACCGCGGCCACCCTGTTCCACTACGGGGGGTGGGCTAGCTCCAACTCGCTGGCCGACGCGCGCCACTCCAAACTGCAGGTGATGTTCGGCAACAACCCGCTGGAGACCCGGATGGGCGGTGGCGGCGAACTCTTCGTCACCCAGACGACCAAGCGCGAGTCCAAGGTGCGCACCATCGTCATCGACCCGCGCTACTCCGACACCGCGCTCGACGTCGGCGACGAGTGGGTGCCGCTGCGCCCGGGCACCGACGCCGCCCTGGTCTCGGCGATGGCCTACGTCATCATCAGCGAGAAACTGCACGACCAGGCCTTCCTGGACACCTACTGCGTCGGCTTCGACGACGCGCACCTGCCCGAGGGGATCCCGGCGGGCAGCAGCTACGCGGCATACATCCTGGGCCAAGGGCCCGACGGCACCCCCAAGACACCCGAGTGGGCG
>CAZYHR010000003.1:59929-73333 GCA_964647395.1 uncultured Intrasporangiaceae bacterium
TGCCCGCGGCGACCATCACGCGGCTGGCCCGCGAGATCGGCACCGCCAAACCGTGCGCGATCACCCAGGGTTGGGGACCGCAGCGGCACGGCAACGGCGAGGCCACGTCGCGGGCGATCTTCGCGCTGGCCAACATCACCGGCAACGTCGGCATCACCGGTGGCGGCAACGGCGCCCGGGAGGGCAACTACAGCATCCCGGTCAAGGCCTTCCCGCTCAAGGACAACCCGGTCAAGACGCAGATCAGCTGCTTCAACTGGATCGACGCGATCGACCACGGCCCGGAGATGACCGACGTCAAGGACGGCGTGCGCGGCAAGGCCAAGCTCGACGTCGGCATCAAGCTCATGGTCGTCAACGCCTCCAACACGATCATCAACCAGCACAACGACATCCACGTGACGCAGAAGGTCATGAAGGACACGACGAAGTGCGAGTTCATCGTCGTCATCGACCACCAACTCACCGCGACCGCCCTGTGGGCCGACATCCTGCTCCCCTCGACGACCAACTTCGAGGAGGAGGACATCGTGCCCGGCATGTCGGCCGGCGAGATGGGCTACGTCATCTGGGGCGAGAAGGCCGTCGACCCGCTGTTCAGCACCAAGACCGGCTACGAGATGTGCACCGAGATCGCCCGCCGGCTCGGCATCGAGCAGGAGTTCACCGAGGGCCGCACCCAGGAGGAATGGCGCACCTGGCTCATCGACGAGACCCGCAAGGCCGTGCCGGAACTGCCCAGCGAGCAGATGCTGCACAGCCTGGGGGTGTGGCGTAAACCCAACCCCCGGGGGTACCTGGTCGGACTGGCCGAATTCCGCCAGGACCCGGTCGCCAACCCGCTCAAGACCGAGAGCGGCAAGATCGAGATCTTCTCCAGGAAGCTGTGGGAGATGTCCCAGACCTGGCAGTTCCCGCACGGCGCGGCGGGCGACCGGCTCACCGCGGTGCCCGAGTACACCCCCACCTGGGAGGGTGCCGAGGAGGCCCGCACCAACGCCACCTACCCGCTGCAGATGATCAGCCACCACTTCAAGGGCCGCACCCACTCCAGCTACGCCAACCTCTCCTGGCTCAACGAGGCGCACGAGCAGATCGTGTGGATCAACCCCGCCGACGCACAGCGTCGCGGCATCGCCAACGACGACACCGTCGAGGTCTTCAACGGTCGCGGCACGATCCGCACCAAGGCCCGGGTCACCCCGCGGATCGCCCCGGGGGTGTGCTCGGTGCCGCAGGGGGCCTGGTATCGGCCGGACAAGGACGGCGTCGACGTCGGCGGCTGCGTCAACACCCTGACCAAGTACCACCCCTCGCCGCTGGCGAAGGGCAACCCCGGGCACACGGCCCTCGTCGACATCCGAAAGGTGTGATGACAGATGCTCGGCTTCCTCTTCGACCAGACCAAGTGCAACGGGTGCAAGGCCTGCCAGATCGCGTGCAAGGACAAGCACGATCTGCCGATCGGGGTCAACTGGCGCCGGGTCGCGGAATACACCGGCGGCACCTGGCAGACCTCGGGGCAGACCTTCACCGCCAACGTGTTCTCCTACTACACGTCGATGGCCTGCAACCACTGCGAGGACCCGGTCTGCATGAAGGTGTGTCCGACGACGGCGATGAGCCAGCGCTCGGACGGCACGGTCTACGTCGACACCGACAAGTGCGTCGGGTGTCGCTACTGCGAGTGGGCCTGCCCCTATTCGGCGCCGCAGTTCAACGCCGCGACCAGGCACATGAGCAAGTGCGACCTGTGCGCCGACTACCGGGCCCAGGGCCAGGAGCCGGCGTGCGTGGCGGCCTGTCCGTCGCGGGCCCTCAGCTGGGGTGACATCGACGAACTGCGCGCCGAGCACGGCAACGAGGCCGCCATCGAGCCGCTGCCCGACCCGTCGATCACCAAACCCAACCTCGTCGTCATCCCCCACCCCGACGCCCAGCGGACCGGCCAGGGCACGGGGCACATCGCCAACCCGCAGGAGATCTGAGCATGAACGTCGACGAGCTCCCCATGATCCTGTTCACCGTGTTCGCGCAGATGTCCGTCGGCGCGTTCATCGTCCTGGGCGCGATCCACGTCGTCGCGCTGCTGTCCGGCTACAACAACGAGGAGATCGACGCCATCAGCGACCCCGCGGTCTATGCCATCGGGGTGACCCTGGTGCTCGGGCTGACCGCCTCGATCTTCCACATGCACGACATGCTCAACGTCCTCAACGTCTTCCGGCACCTGGACAGCTCCTGGCTGAGCCGGGAGGTGCTGTTCGGGGTGCTCTTCGCCGGTGCGGGCTTCGTCTTCGCCGCCTGCCAGTGGTTCAAGTGGGGCACCCCGGCGCTGCGCTCCGCGCTGGCCGTCGTCACCGCGCTGCTCGGCGTCGGCCTGGTCTGGTCGATGTCGATGATCTACTACAGCCTGGTGACGGTGCCGGCCTGGAACACCTGGAACACTCCGGCACGCTTCTTCATCACGGCGCTGCTGCTCGGTGGGCTCGCGGTCGGCACGGCGTTCATGACCCAGGTCATGCTGCGCCGCCGGGCCAAGCCCGCGGGGGACGACACGGTGAGCGAGTCCCCTCGGGTGCGCAAGCTCATCCTCGGCTCGCTGACCGGCATCGCCGTCCTGGAGGTCCTGCTGGTCGGGCTGGTGTTCGTCATCACCCCGATGCACGTCGCCAGCCTGGCCAACCAGGGCGGCGTGGGTCAGGAGAGCCTGGCAGCCCTGAGCGGGGCGGCCTACGTGGTCCGGCTCATCCTGGTGTTCGTCGGCGGCGCCCTGCTCGCGCTGTTCCTGTTCCGGCTCGCCGCCCGCGAGAGCACCGCGCCGAAACCGTTGGCGGCCCTGGTCACCAGCGCGTTCGTCTGCGTCCTGGTGGCCGAGGTCATGGGTCGGGCCGCCTTCTACGAGTCGATGACCCGGATCGGGATGTGACTGCCGACCACCGGCTGGGCGCCGATCGCCTCGACGCGATCGGCGCCGCAGCGACGGTGCTGTCCCGGTGGCTGCTGGCCGCCCCCGACGACGAGGCGCTCGCCCGGGTCCGGGAGCCCGCCATGCTCGACCACTGGCCGCTCGGTCCCTCCCGCGGCGTCGCGCAGTTCGACGCCTCGCGGGAGGCCGCGGAGGACGCCGAGGCGGCGCGGACCGACCACCGGCTGCTGTTCATGGGGCCCGGGCCGATGCGGGCGGCCCCCTACGAGTCGGTGCACCGGTCGCGGGACCAACTGGTGTTCGATGAGCAGACCGTCCAGGTCCGCGAGGCCTACGCCCGAGTGGGCCTGGCCGCCCCGCGTCAGGGCCGTGACCCCGACGACCACATCGGCCTCGAGCTGGAGTTCGTCGCGACGCTGTGCAGCCGGCTGCTCGATGCCGCGGACGCCGACGACCGGGCCGAGCAGGACCACCTGCTGCGGGAGTTGCGGGCCTTCGTCGGCGACCACCTGCTGCCCTGGGCCCCGGCCCTGGGACGCCAGATCGCCGACCGGGCCGAGACCCACCTCTATCGCGGCGTGGGCCTGCTCGTCGTCGATGTGGTCGAGCAGCTGCGGGCCGAGTTGGGCATCGAGGCGGACCAGGACCGACCATGACGACGATCCGCACGGCAGCCGCCCTGCTCGCGCCCGCGGCCGTGCCGCCGGCCGACCTCGTGGCGACCGCCCGGTGGGTGGCTCAGTCCCCCGACCCGGTCGCGGTCGAGCTGAGTTGCGCCGAGCACCCCGACCCGGGTCCCGGCACCGCGGCCGACCACACCGCGATCCGGCTGCGCAGCTGCCTGGCCGAGGTCCCCACGTATGCCGTCCTGGAAGTCCTCTCGGCCGGCGCCCCGACCGTGCGGCTGCGCCTGGACGGCTGCCTCACGCCGGACCCCGAGCGGTGGCAGCTGCCGGTGCCGCGCCTGGTCGTCGTGGCGGCCGCCCCGCCGGCTGACCGGGCCGGGCGGCTGCGCCGTCCCCGGGTGCTCGACGCGGGCGCCCTGCCGGTGCCGCGGCGAGCCCTGCTGGCCCTCGACCGGCCCGAGCCGGCGGCCGAGGGGGGCACCGCCCACCAGCGGCTGGCCGACGCGCTGCGCGAACTGGCCCCGCCCGACGCCTCGGCCTGGGAACAGCCGGGCACCGCGTTGCGGCTGCTCGCGCCCGACTGCACCGCCTGCGGGGTCTGCGTGCGGGCCTGCCCGGACCAGGCGCTGAGCTTGGACGTCGACCCGACGCGGGCGCTGCTCGTGCAGCAGCCGGCCCTGTGCTCGGGCTGCGGGGACTGCGTGCGGTGCTGCCCGATCGACGCGGTGGTGCCCACCGGCCGACACCCCTGGTCGGTGCTGCGGCGCACCGACAGCGTCGTGGTGGCCCAGGTGGCGACCAGCACCTGCTTGCGGTGCGGGACCGCCTTCCCCGACGACGGCACCGACTGGTGCCCGCCCTGCGCCTTCCGGCGGGCCAACCCCTTCGGCTCGATCCTGCCGGCGGAACTGGGCCGGCGCACCGGCCCGGCCGACCGCGACCCGCCCGGCTGAGCCGGCCCGTGGAACGTTCCAGGCAACCGCTTTCACCGGTGGTCGGGGGACGGGGCCCGGCTGAGCCGGCCCGTGGAACGTTCCAGGCAACCGCTTTCACCGGTGGTCGGGGGACGGTTGGCCGGGGGCTACATCTGCAGGCCGAAGATGGCCATGAGGGCGGCCAGGGTGAAGAACGACCCCATCGTCGTGACCAGCACGACGGCGGCGGCGGGGCGGTCCTCGCCACCTTCGGCCGCGAGGATCGGATAGATCGTCACCACCGGCATGCCTCCGCTGAGGATCAGGGCGGCGCGCAGTTCGGGCGACAGGTCCGGCAAGCCCACGGCCACCAGCGCGACGAGGGCGCCGGCGACGAGCAGTGGGTGGACCAGCAGCTTGCCGGCGGACACCACGGCGGTGCGCCGGAAGACCCCGCGCACCTGCAGGCCGGCCAGGGTGGCCCCCACCGCGAAAAGCGCACCCGCGGTGCTGGCGGCCGCGAACAGGTCCAGGGTGCGCCGGATCGGCTCGGGCTGCGGCAGCTTGACCGCCGAGGCGATCAGGCCCAACGCCATGGCCACCAGCAGCGGGTTGCGCACCAACGTGCGCAGGGTGCGACGCAGTTCGGCCAGCAACCGCTGGCCGGTCAATCCGGTGCCGCCGGCCGTGCGGTGCGCCAGCAACAGCAGCAGCGGGATGGTCACGACGTTCTCGACGAGCATGTTCATGCCGAGCACCGGCCCGGCGACCGTCGGCAGGATGAGCAGCATGACCGGGTAGCCGACATAGCCGCTGTTCGGGCACGACATGCCCATGCCGACATAGGCGTCGACCGGAGCGCCCTTGCGCTCCACGACCCGGGCGTAGAGCAGCCCGAGCATGGCCGAGCAGACCGAGCCCACCGCGTAGGCCGCCAGATAGGTCGGCTGCAGGATCTCGTCGATGGGGCGTCGGCTCACCACGGTGAACAGCAGCGCGGGCAGGGCCACGTTGAAGACGAACGAGCCGACCGCCCGCGCCCCATCGGCTGGGAACGGCCCGTACTTGGTGATGAGGAAGCCGACGGCCACCGCGAGGTAGATCGGTGCGGTCAAGGTCAGAACGCTCAGCACGTGGCCTCCTCGACCCGGTTCGACAACGCTGGCAATTTACTACAGGTATGAACTATTCTGCGAGGCATGACGACCGTGGCCAGGCGCCGACCCTTCGTTGACACCGCACAGGAGCGGATCATCGAGGAGTTCCCCGACGCCGACCTGCTTGCCAACCGTCTCATGCTGCACCTGCACCGCACCACCAGCGCCGTGCTCTACGACTTCGAGTCCACGGTGCACCGACCGCTCGGCAGCAACTGGGCGGTCTTCCGGGTGCTCTTCGCGCTGTGGCTCGCCGGGCCGCTGAGCTCGCACGCCGTCAGTGCGGTGACCGGCATGAGTCGCGCTGCGGTGTCTAACGTTTCGCGAACCCTGTTGGAGCGCGGCGACATCCGCAAGGACGACGACCCGGACGACGGCCGGGCCGTGGTGCTGAGCATCACCGACCAGGGCCTGGCGGCCGTCCGAGAGGCCTTCGCGGGCCAGCACGAACGCGAGCGTCAATGGGCCTCCCTGCTGTCTCCGGAGGAGCAGCAGATCCTCACCCTGCTGCTGGCCAAACTCATGTCCCGGCGGCACTCCATCCACCCCGCCGAGCGTCGCTGACTGCCCGGAACCGCAGAATTTTTGTCAAACCCTTGACTATCAACCGTTTCACTTCCTAGCCTGGTACCACCCAGCCGGACTCGACGAGGAGACCCCATGCCTGCCCTGGTCAACGACTACGCGTACACCTACGAGTCCCCAGCCGACGAGGTTTGGGAGCAGGTCCACCCCGTCGTCGTCGTCGGCGGCGGCCCGGTCGGCCTGGCGACCGCGCTGGGGCTGGCCCAGCGCGGCATACCGGTCGTCGTCGTCTCGGCCGGCGACCGGGTCTCGGTCGGCTCGCGCGCCATCTGCACCTCGCGGCACTCGCTGGAGATCCTCGACAACCTCGGGGTCGGCGACCGCACCCAGGACCGCTCGATCATCTGGGACGGCGGACGCAGTTTCTACCGGGACGAGCAGGTCCTGCAGTTCACCATGCCCAACGACCCCAAGTTCGTCCGGCCGCCGATGGTCAACCTCAGCCAGGCCGACATCGAGCAGTACCTGTGGGAGTCGCTGCTGGAGCGCGACGACGTCGTGCTGCTGCCGTGCAGCCCGGTGACCGACGTCACGGTCGCGCCGGCCGACGCCCCGGCCAACGGCTCGTCGCAGGTGGCCACCCTGAGCGTCACGACCCCCGACGGCCCGCGCACCCTGCACGCCTCGTGGGTCATCGCGGCCGACGGCGCCCGCAGCGCCGTGCGCGACGCGCTCGGCCTCAAGCTCGAGGGCACGGCCTACGAGGGTCGCTACGTCATCGCCGACATCGTCTGGGAAACCGACTGGAAAGCCGAGCGGCTGGTCTGGTTCAACCCCGAGTCCAACCCGGGCCAGACCATCATCATGCACTGCCAGCCGGACAACATCTGGCGCATCGACTACCAGCTCGGCCCCGACGAGGACGCCGAGGTGCAGACCCGCCCCGAGGTCATCAAGGAGCGGATCACCCGCCACCTCAAGTGGGTCGGCATGGGCGACACCAAGTGGGAGCTCATCTGGTCCTCGCTCTACAGCGCCCGCGCCCTGGCCCTGCAGGACTTCCGCCAGGACAACGTCGTGTTCGTCGGCGACGCGGCGCACCTCGTGCCGATCTTCGGGGTCCGCGGCATGAACTCCGGCCTCGAGGACGCCAGCACCGCTATCTGGCAGCTCAGCGCGGTGATCCGCGGTCACGCGGATGAGCAGATCCTCAACACCTACTCCGCCGAACGGCGCTTCGCCTGGGAGCAGAACATCTCCAACGCCACCCTCTCGACGCTGTTCATGACGCCTGGCACGGTCGGCTACCAGACCTCCCGCGCCGCGGTCCTGCCCCTCATCAAGGCCCGCCCCGAGCTGCGGCACCTGGTCAACCCGCGGCAGTCCTCGGCGACCCACTCGCGTGGCTCGCTGGCGACCTGGGGAGGCGAGGGCATCGAGGCCGGGCTGCAGCCGGGCGACCCGGTCTCCGACACCCACTTCACCGACGCGGCCACCTCGCTGCTCGACGCCGGCGGCCGCGGCTTCATCGTCCTCGCGCCGACCGGCCGGGACGAGGTCGCCCAGCGGTGGGCCGATGCCTTCGCCGAGGTCTTCCCGCTCGAGGGGGCGAGCACGCTCACCCTGTCCGAGGGCGACCTCGACCTGGTCGGCATCAAGGGCGACCACGTGGTCGTGCTGCGCCCCGAGGGCGTCGCCGGTGTGGTCGTGCGGTGCGACGACGCGAGCGACCCGCTGGCCGTGGCCCGGGCGATGGCCGCCGGCGACACGCAGTCCGGACACGTCACCGAGCGCATCCACCGCAAGCCCGAGCTCGAGGTCGACCGGGTCGAGACCGTGTGGCGGGGCATCAGCGACGGACTCAACAAGGCCGACAGCGACGCCGAGCGAATCTCGTTCCTCGCCAAGGCGGTCCTGCTGCTGGCCATCAACGCCGAGTCGCCGCAGGAGATCCAGGAGGCGCTGGACACCGCGGCCACCTCGGTCTGACCACGAGCAACGACGCGGCGGCGTCGGGCCGGCGGGCCCGGCGCCGCCGGCGCGTCCACCCGGGGGCGCACCCGGTCAACGGTCGACCACCTGCCGGGCGAACCGGTCGAGGACCGCCGCCGTCTGCCACGGCCGGGTCAACGGCAGCAGGTGGCTGGCCCCCCGGACGGTCAGCACCCGGCCGTGCGGAGCGGCGGCGGCGAAGCGGCCCGCATGCACCCCGAGCTGGTCGAACTGGCCCCGCACGACCAGCACCGGACAGGTCACCTCGCGCAGCAGGTCGGGGCTGCCGTAGCGCATGACGAACCGCCACGAGTCGCGCAGCCCGTCGAACCAGTAGCCCTCCGCGCGGATCGGATCGAACACCTGCGCGGGCGTCCAGCGCGACAGCACTGCGTCGTTGAAGGCCGAGATCCGTTGTCGGGGAGCCCGATCGGTGACCAGCCCCAACACGCGGTAGGCCGCGGCGCCGGCTCCGCGCGGGATCGCCGCCGCCCCGATGGTCACCAGACCGGCGAGTCGCTCGCTGCGCCGGGCGGCATACACCATCGCGGCGTAGCCGCCGAGGGAGTGCCCGGCCAGCACGACGGGCTGGCCCGGGGCCGCCGACTCGATCGCCTCGGCGAGCACCCGGACGACGTTGTCGCGGGTGAACTCCCGGTCGGCGGTCGGGCCGTGTCCGGGCAGCACCGGGGTGACCACCTCGTAGCGCGGCTCCAGCCAGGTGCGGTGGGCGGCCCATTGCACGCCGCTGACCCGGGACCCGTGCACGAGCACCAGTCGGGTGCGCATCACAGCCAGCCGTAACTGTCGGCGATGCGCACGGCGTCGGCCCGGTTGCGCGCCTCGGTCTTGCCGATCGCCGCGGACAGGTGGTTGCGGACGGTGCCCTCGGACAGGTGCAACTCGGTGGCCAGTTCGGCGACGGTGCCACCACGGCGAGCCGCCCGCAGCACCTCGGTCTCCCGGTCGGTCAGCGGTGACTGGCCGACCGCGAGCGTGTCCGCCGCCAGCGAGGGATCGACCACCCGCAGCCCGGCGTGCACCCGGCGCACCGCGTCGGCGAGCTCACGCGCCGGGGTGTCCTTGACGACGAAGCCCGACGCCCCGGCTCGCAACGCCCGGACCAGGAAGCCGGGCCGGCCGAAGGTCGTGACGATGAGGACCCGCGTCGCCGGGTGCCGGGCGCGCAGCGTGGCGGTGGCCTCGATGCCGTCCAGACCGGGCATCTCGACGTCGAGCAGGGCCACATCGGGGGTGGTGCGGTCGGCGGCCGCGAGAACCTCGTCGCCGCGGCCCACCTCGGCGACGATCTCGAGGTCGGGCTCGAGCCCGAGCAGGGTGGCCAGGGCGCCACGCACCAGCGCCTGGTCGTCGGCCAGCAGCAACCGGATCGGCCTGGTCAACGGGCCTCCACGTGCAGGACGAATCCGCGCGGCCGGCCGTTGCCCGTCACGACCGCCGCCCCGGCGGAGCGCGCCCGCTCCCGCAGACCGGTCAGGCCGCTGCCCGAAGACCCCCGCGCCACCGGGCCGGTGCCGTCATCGGTGACGGTGATCGCGCGGTCGGTCAGCGTGATCGTGCACGACGAGGCACCACTGTGCCGCACGACGTTGGTCACCCCCTCGCGCACCGTCCACGCGAACAGCTCGCGCAGCCGCGACTCGACCGCCTCGGTCGCCGTGGGCAGGTCGGCCTGGATCCCGGCGGCGGTCAGCACCGTGCGGGCCCGGGCGAGCTCGCCCGGCAGGGTGATCTCACGGTAGCCGGACACCGCCCGGCGCACGTCGGACAGGGCATCCCGGGCCAGCCGCTCGAGGTCGGCGACCTCGGTCCGCACGGCCCGACGCGGCGCGTCCGTCTCGAGCAGCCGGCCGGCCAGTTCGGCCTTGACCGAGATCGCGGTCAGCGAGTGACCGAGGATGTCGTGCAGGTCGCGGGCGAAGCGGTCCCGCTGCTCGGCCAGGGCGAGCGCCGACTCGGCGTCCTTGACCCGCAGCAGCGCCCGGTTGCGGGCCATGAACAGCGCGAAGCCCCACACCGTGAACCCACTGATCAGGGTGCCCAACGCCACCCCGCGCGGGTCGTGCAGTCCCCCCGTCCACCGCCAGGACAGCAACTCGACACCACCGGCCAGGACGACGACGACCAGCAGGCTCGCCCGGGGCGGCAGGGCCACGATCGACACCACCGCGAGAAAGGGCACGGTCGCCGTGCCGAGCCAGCCGCCGGCCGCGGTGAGCACGCCGGACAGCAGGGCCAGGGCGAGCAGTTCCCACCGGCTGCGCACCACCGCCCGGGGGTCGGGGTCCTGGGTGACGAACAGCCGGCGCATCCCCCGGACCGCCCAGACGTAGCCCCCCGCGAAGACGACCAGCCCGGTGGCCAGCCCGACCCCGGCCGCGGTGCCCAGGGCGAACGAGTTCACCACCGGCGCAACGAGGAAGCCGAGCCAGACCACGCTGAAGAACAGGCCCAGCAACCGGGCCCGCACGGGCCGGTCTGTGGGGGGCCGGCTGCTCACGTTCTCCAACGTAGCCCTACACCCGCGCCGTGTCCTTGCGGAACCGCCAGACCGCACCGCCCGCGAAGAGCAGGCCCCAGGCCACCATGTTGACCACCCAGGAGACCAGGAACTCATCGGTGGCGCCGGGCAGGGCGGCGGTGAGCGGCCAGTGGGCGATCTGGCTCAGCCCGTAGATCGGGCTGAGCGAGGCGATCCGCCCGAAGGTGGAGGCGGGGTCGATCGGGGCCGAGAAGATGCCGCCGAAGATCGACAGGATCGCCAGGATCGGGCCGAGGAACTGCATGGCGTTCTCGCTGGGCAGCAGGTAGCCCATGAACAGGCCGAACGCGGCGAACACCAGGGACCCGACGACGACGACGAGGGCGCTCTGCACCCAGACCTGGGTCGGCATCTGCGCCTTGTGGGTGACCCACCCGACGAGGAAGGTCATCACGGTGGCGAGCGCGCCCAGCAGCAGCGCGCTGAGCACCTTGATCAGGATGTATGCCGCGGGGTTGAGCGGCGTGAGCCGCAGCTGGCGGCTCCAGCCGCTGGCCCGCTCGATCGACACCGAGGCGCCGGCGCTCGTCGTGGCCATGATCGCGCCGTAGATGGCCATGCTGATCATGATGTAGGGCCCGACGACGGTGGTCGCGGTGTGCTCCCCCGCCGCCTCGATCTGGGTCGAGATGAACAGGAACATGACGACGGGGAAGACCAGGGTGAAGATCATCGTCCGCCGGTTGCGCAGCACCCGCCGCAGCTCGATGCCGAGCACGGTGGGGTTGAGCCCGGTGCCGGTGCTGGCCGGTCGCGCCGAGAGGTCGATGGTCACCGGCGCCCCGGGGGCGTGATCGGTCGTGGTGGTCACGGGAGTCTCCTTGGGACGGAGCGGGACTGGGGTTCAGTTGCCGGGTGGGTCGAGGGGGTCGGCGGTGAGGGCGACGAAGGCGTCCTCCAGGCCGCGGGCCTCGATGAGCACGTCACGGGCCGGGGTCCGGGTCAGCAGGTGACGGGCCACGGCGTCGCTGTCGCGGGAGTGCACGACGACCTGGTCGCCGCGGATGTCGGCCTCGGCGCCGTCGGGCAGGTCGACCAGGTCGGCCGGCCGGACCTGCGGCCAGGTGGCCCGGACGACGCGGCCGCTGCCCAGCGCCCGGATCTGCGCCGGGGTGCCGTCCGCGACGATCTGCCCGTGCCGGACCAGGACGATGCGGTCGGCGTAGGCGTCGGCCTCCTCGAGGTAGTGGGTGGCGAACACCACCGTCCGGCCGCGGTCGGCGTCGGCCCGGATGCTGGCCCAGAACGCCCGGCGGGACGCGACATCCATGCCGGCGGTGGGCTCGTCGAGGATGAGCAGTTCCGGGTCGCAGACCAGCGCCATGGCGAAGCGCAGCCGCTGCTGCTCGCCGCCGGAGCACTTGCCGACCCGGCGGTCGGCCAGTTCGACCAGGCCGGCCTGCGCCATGACCCGGTCGACCGGCAGCGGCTGGGCGAACAGCGCCGCGGTGTACTGCACGGTCTCGCGTACGGTGAGGTCCCGCAGCAGACCACCGGTCTGCATCACGGCGGACACCAGGCCGCGGCGGATCGCCTCGTGCGGCTCGAGCCCGAAGACCCGGACCGTGCCCGTCGTCGGGACGGACAGGCCCAGGACCAAGTCGATCGTCGTCGTCTTGCCGGCCCCGTTCGGGCCGAGGAAGGCCACCACCTCACCGGCGCGCACGGTCAGGTCGAGGCCGCGGACGGCAGCCACCGGCCCGAACGTCTTGGTCACCCCGGCCAGCGCGACGGCCGCTGGGGTGAGTTCCGCGGGGGCTCCGGTCTCGCGGACGCGCGGCGTCGGCCGGCTCGGGGGGCGGGTGGTTGTCGTCATGGCCCCACTGTCCCGGCCGGCCGGGTCAGCTCCCTGGCCCGTCCGTCACGAACTCGCCATGACAGATGTCACCCGTCCGGGTGCAGCGGCGGCCGCCTCAGCAGCCGACCAGCCGGGCCGCCAGCCAGGCCTCGACCTGGTCGATGGCGATGCGCTGCTGAGCCATCGAGTCGCGCTCGCGGATCGTCACGGCCTGGTCCTGCAGGGTGTCGAAGTCGACGGTGATGCAGTAGGGCGTGCCGATCTCGTCCTGGCGGCGGTAGCGCTTGCCGATGGCCTGGGCGTCGTCGAAGTCGACGTTCCAGTGCCGACGCAGCGCGGCGGCCAGGTCGCGGGCCTTGGGCGACAGGTCGGCGTTGCGCGACAGCGGCAGCACGGCCGCCTTGACCGGGGCCAGCCGGTGGTCCAGGCGCAGCACGACCCGCTTGTCGACCCCGCCCTTGGTGTTGGGGGCCTCGTCCTCGGCGTAGGCGTCGACCAGGAAGGTCATCAGCGAGCGGGACAGCCCGGCCGCCGGCTCGATGACGTAGGGCACGTAGCGTTCGCCGGTCGTCTGGTCGAAGAACGACAGGTCGGTGCCCGAGTGCTCGGTGTGCTGGGTCAGGTCGAAGTCGGTGCGGTTGGCGATGCCCTCCAGCTCGCCCCACTCGGATCCGGCGAAGTGGAAACGGTATTCGATGTCGACGGTGCGCTTGGAGTAGTGCGAGAGCTTCTCCTTGGGGTGCTCGTAGAGCCGCAGGTTGTCCGCCCGGATACCGAGATCGACGTACCAGTTGGTGCGCTCGTCGATCCAGTACTGGTGCCACTGCTCATCGGTGCCCGGCGGCACGAAGAACTCCATCTCCATCTGCTCGAACTCGCGGGTGCGGAAGATGAAGTTGC
>CAZYHR010000004.1:0-21177 GCA_964647395.1 uncultured Intrasporangiaceae bacterium
CCCCATCATCCCAACCCACCAAGCGTACATCAACTTAACACGCGGGGCACTAGCGGCCCCGCGCGAGCCCTCCCCTCGCCGGTATGCCGCTGCCGCGGCTCGCACTGTTGACTCCAAGGACGGAGGTGGTCGGGATGCGCAACGGTCGGAGTCTGGTGAGGGTGGCCACCGTGCTGGCACTGGCCGGGCTGATCGTGGCCGGCTGCACGAACGACCCGCCTCCCGCACCGCCGACCACGAGCGTGACCTCTGGGACGACGGCGCCGACCACGACAGCCCCCGCCACGACCACCCCCAGCCCGCCGACCCCCAGCCCGCCGACCCCCAGCCCGCCGACCCCCAGCACGCCGACCCCTGCGGCGAGCGATACCGACGCCGCCAAGGCGGCGGCGCAGCGCTACATCGCCGCGTTCAACGACGCTGTGAAGACCAGATCCACGGCCGAGTTCCGGAAGACCTTCATCACCGGGTGCAAGGTCTGCACCGAGGACGCCGACAAGGTTGATCAGATCGTGAAAGAGGGGAGAAAGGTCGACGGAGGGGTGGTCTCGTTCGCCGACGTGCAGGTCGAGTCGGTCACGCCTCCCCACGTCATGCTTTCGGGGCGGGCCGGCGCCACCAAGATCGTCATCCGAGATGCCTCTGGGCAGGTGGTCGAGAGCCATGACGAATTCGTGAACCAGAGGCGGATCCTCATGCGATTCCACCAAGGCGAATGGCTCGTCGAAGGGATCGTCTCATGACCCGGGTCGCGCGCTGCTGGCCTTGCTGACACTCGATCCGGTGGCGTTCTTTCATACCGCCCGCACCGTCGTGGTCAACTGACAGGCCCACCCCGCACCTCGGTGTGTCACGTGCCGCTGGTCCAGTCTGCCCCTACCCCAGCTCCGGCGAGCTGCGGGCTGGAAAGGCCCACCCCGGCCGGCCGGCCGGCTGCCGGGCCCTGTGGATGACGGGTCGCGGGACTTGGCGGTCTTTGCCAGAATCGCGCCAGGCGGCCCCGAGCGAGCCTTCCCCTCGCCGGTATGCCGCTGCCGCTCGATCTGTCGGCTCCAGGACGGAGGTGGTCGGGATGCGTCACGGTCGGAGTGACCTGAGGGTTGCCGCCGCGCTGGCCTCTGCCGGGCTCATCCTTTCGGGCTGCACGAACGACCCGCCTGCCGCACCGCCGACCACGAGCGTGCCCCCCGGGACGACAGCACCGACCACGACAGCCCCCGCCGCGACGACCACCACCACCACCACCAGCCCGCCGACCCCTACGCCGAGTGATACCGACGCCGCGATGGCCGCCGCGCAGCGCTACTTCGCGGCGTTCAACGACGCCATCGGAACCACCCGCACCACAGAGTTCCGCAAGACGTTCATCCGCGGCTGCGTCATCTGCGGCCAGGACGCCGACAAACTCGACGAGGACGCCAGGGAACGAAGGACCATCGAGGGGGGACGTCTCTCGTTCGTCGACGCCCGCGTCGAGTTTGTCCAACCGCCGAACATCGGTCTCATCGGGCGAGTCGTCATGACGAAGATGGTTGTCCGGGACGCCACTGGCAAGGTTGTCGAGAGTTACGAGCCGACGACCAACCCCAAGCGCGTGCTCGTGCGCAACCTCGACGGGCAATGGCTCGTGGAGGGATTCATCTCGGGATGAGAAGACTCACGCAGATCCTCCTGAGGGCGAGCGCGGTCCTGGCCTCGGCCGGGCTCATCCTCTCTGGCTGCACGAACGACCCGCCTCCCGCACCGCCGACCACGAGCGTGACCTCTGGGACGACGGCGCCGACCACGACAGCCCCCGCCACGACCACCACCAGCACACCGACCACCACCAGCACACCGACCACCAGCACGCTCGCCGACGCCGACGCGGCCATCGCAGCAGCAAGTGCCTACTACGCGGCGTTCAACGAGGCCGTCAAGACTCGGCAGACGGCGAACTGGCGCGAACTCTTCACCGATGGCTGTTCGGTCTGCAAGGAAGACGCCGCGATCATCGACCAGGCGCTGCTTACGGGACGGACCTTCGAGGGTGGGAACTTCCGGCTGTCCGACCTGGCGGTGACATCACGTCCCAGCGCGACCCAGATCCTGGTGCGGGGAATGCTGCAGAACGATTCGATCGTCGTCCGGGACGCGAGCGGCAAGGTCGTCCAACGATCGGACGGAGGACGCGCCCCAAAGGACTTCATCATCGTGCAGGTGGGCGCGGCCTGGAAGGTAGGAGGTCTTTCGCGATGAAGAGGGTGGTCGGGATGCGCACCGGTCGGCGTCTCCTGAGGGTGGCCGCCGGGCTGGCCTCGGCCGGACTCATCGTGTCCGCCTGCACCAGCGGCCCGCCTCCCGCACGGCCGATCACGAGCGTGACTGCGGGGACATCAGCACCGACCACGACAGCCCCCGCCGCGACGACCACCACCAGCGCACCAACCACCACGACGCTCAGTGACACCGACGCCGCCATGGCCGCCGCACAGCGCTACATCGCCGCGTTCAACGACGCCGTCACGACCGGATCCACGACCGAGTTCCGGAAGACCTTCATCACCGGGTGCAACGTCTGCACCGCGGACGCCGACAACGTCGATCAGATCGCCAAGGCGGGCAGGAAGGTTGAGGGAGGCGTCGTCTCGTTCGTGACGTGCGGGTGCAATCGGTCCAGCCCCCGCACATCATGCTCCTGGGCCAGATCCGGATCTCCAAGGGCGTCATCCGCGACGCCACCGGCAAGGTCGTCGAGCGTCATGACGATTTCGTCAATACGCGACAATTTCTCGTTCGCTTCTACAATGACGCGTGGATTGTTGAAGGGATAGCGTCATGAGCAGGCAGGGCGCTGTCTCGATCGGCTCCGCCACCGAACCGGTCACGACCGCCCGCACCGTCCTGGTCAACTGACCAGCCGACCCGGCACCTCCGGTAGGCCGCCGCCGCGGCCTACCGGTCAGCTGGTGGGCCCGATCCGGGGCATGACCCGCCGCTCGACCAGCCCGGTGATGACAGCGAGCGGTGCGGCCGCCCGGGCGGCGATGGCGGCCCGCCGGGGCAGCACACCCTGCCGGTGCAGCTGCGGTCCGATCGCGGCCAGCAGCGCCACGGCCGCCGGCATCGGCCGGATGAACAGGGTGACCCGGTCGATGAGCCCGGCCGCACCGACGTGCAGCCACTGGATCTCCTCGAGGTTTCGCCCGCGCAGCGTATTGGTGCCGTGCAGCACCCAGTCGTCGCCGATCCCGGTGACGGCGCGGATCTCGATGTCGCGCAGCAGCGCGAACGCCGCCTCGAACACGCCCATCACCTGCTCCCGACCTCGGAAGCCGAAGCCGTCGGTCAACGGCGACACGAGCTGCACATCCGGGTCGAGCTGCGCGGCCATCACGGCCAGGTCGAGGCGGCGGTCCGCACTCACCCAGGCCTCGATCGCGGGGGGTCGGGTCATGGTCACCTCCGGTCGGCACACGTGGACGACTTCACCGTATGCCGCGCCGCGGCCGGCCCGCGCGCTCGGCTCCCGGCGAGCCGGGTGCCGTCGTCGGCCACGACCAGATCCTGTCGGGGTCGCGGACCGATTGGGGGGTCGGGCGCACCCGACTGACGATCGAGTCCACCTCGGCCTGGTCCCTGGCCCTTCAGTGAAGTTCAGTGATGTTCAGTGACAGCGTCACTGTGTTCACTGACGTGGCTCATGCACCACCCGGGGCCGACCGTGCGGGCCCTACCGGACGACCTCGCCGGCACGCCGCGCAGCGGATCGCCGGTCGACGCCCCGCGCAGCCAGGGTGGCAGCGGCCAGGTCGGGGGGCAGCAGTTCGGCGAACTTGAGCTGCCGCAGCGCCTCGCTCGACACCGGCACCCGCACCCCGGCCAGGTCGGCACCGAACCTCGCGCGGGCGGCCGCGACCGCTCGGACGACGGCCGACGGCGTGGTGCCACCGCGCAACGCCACCGACAGCTCACCGACGTTCCAGTCGTCGACCAGTTCCGGGCGACCGCCTCGATCGCGGCCAGCAGCACCGAGTTCGCCCGCGAGCCGGCGAAGGTCCACCACGCGACGATCCCGGCATCGTCCGCGACGGCCGTCCCGTCGGTGACGACGCGGGCGGCAAACTCGTCGCGCAGCCGGGCGAGCCGTTCCCCAGCGCGCCTGCTCAGGGTCGCGCCCTCGGGCTCGGCACCGAGCAGCACCCGCCGGATCGCGTCAGCCAACTCGAACGAGTAGGGCTGGGTCCCACCCGGCCAGCGGGACCGTCCGCGTCGATCGGTCGGCTCGACGAACACTCGCCGGCGCTCCCAGTCGACATAGGTGATCAGCCAGGCCCGGCCGGCGAGCACGATGACCCGCTCGCCTTCCGGCCCGGCTACCAGGGCGAGCGGGTCGATGGTGCCGATCTCGACGCGACCGTGCAGCACGGTCACCTGCGGCGGGACCGTGAAGACCGCGAGCAGTTCCATGAAATGCCTTGCGCCATAGGCTCGCTCAGCTTCGGTGCCGATCGACAGCAGACCCGCCTCCACGTGCAGGTGGCCGGTCTCGACCAGCCAGTCGACGATGGCCCCGGCGTCCTCGCCGGTCACCAGCCCCAGAGCGGCATGCCGAGCGGTCACCTCGCGCGGCACCACCCGGCCCCGCTCGAGCACCCGCCCGAGCAGTTGCTGAGCCGCCACGTGCCGCGGCTCCGGCGGGGCGATGACCGGTTCGACGAAGCCCTCACCGAGCAGCAGCAACAGCCCTGCCGCGCGCAGGAACTCGTCGTCGTCGAGCGCCAGGAACTGCAGGTTGCGGGTCGTCGCCGGCCGCCGCCCGGTCCGACCCAGCCGCTGCAGCACCGACGCCACCGTGGTCGGCGCCCCGACCTGCAGCACCCGGTCCAGGTCGCCGACGTCGATGCCCAGCTCGAGCGTCGAGGTCGACACGATGACGCAGTCCCGCGCTTCCGCTTACGCCGTCTCGGCCCGCCGGCGCTCGTCGACCGACAGCGACGAGTGCGACACGAAGGTCGCCACCTCCCGCTCTCGCAGCCCCAGCGCCAGCGCCTCGACCACCCGCCGCGAGTCGCCGAACACCAAGCGCTTGTCCCCCGCGTGCAGCCGCGCCACGATCGTCGCCGCGTTGTCCACCGACCCGACGTAGTCCAGCCCGAGCTCCGGCGGCGACCCAGCCCCCACCGGAGGCGCGACGACCGAGGCCGGCCGCCCCGTCCCGGCTCCCTGCAACCAGGTGAGCAGGGCTCCGGGGTTGCCGACGGTCGCCGACAATCCCACCCGCTGCAGCGGCCGTCCGGCGATCTGCTCCACCCGGTCGAGCACCCCGAGCAGGTGCCAGCCGCGATCGTCGCGGGCCAGCGCGTGCACCTCGTCGACGACCACGACCTGCACGCCCCCGAGCAACTGCCGGCTGTCCACGAGCCGCGACACGAGCATCGCCTCGATCGACTCCGGGGTGGTCAGCAGGATCGACGGCCGGTATGCCGCCTGGCGGCGCCGCGCCCCGGCGCCGGTGTCGCCGTGGCGCACCTCGGCCCGCCGCCCGAGCCACTGCGCGTAGCCGTCGACCCGAGGCTCGAGGTTGTTGAGCAGAGCCTTGAGCGGGCAGACGTAGAGCACCGACAGTCCCGACCAGCGCTGCTGCGCCATCCGGGTCAGCAGCGGCAGCAGTGCCGCCTCGGTCTTGCCCCCGGCGGTCGGGGCGACCAGCAGCGCGTCGTCCCCGCGGAGGACCGGCACGATCGCCGCCGCCTGCAGCGGGCGCAGCGCCGGCCACTGCAGAGTGTTGACGACGTGGTGCTGCAGCACCGGGTGCAGCAGGTCGAAGGGTTCGACCTCGTTGCCATTCAACGCAGCTCAGCCCTCACGGTCCGCGACCCCCGGCAGGTCGAGCTCGATGTCGTCGACGCTGCGGGCCGCCCGCTCGACGATGGAGAGCTCGGCGTCGCTGACCGTCAGCGCATAGTCGACCCGCGGGTCGAAGTCGGTGAACTGGTCGACCCGGTCGAGCACATCGCCGACGAGTTTCTTGAGGAACAGCCGCGGCGCGACCCCGACCTTGCCGCCCAGTCCGCCGGTGACCGCCCGGCCCAGGTCGTCGACATACCGGTCGTCGACGAGCCGCGCGACCCGCTCCGGGTCGGTGCAGCCGGCGGCATACAGGTCGCGCACCTTGCGGCCGACCTCGCCGAGCGCCGACAGGGTGACCCCGGCAGCCGCACCTGCACGGCCCGCGGGTTGTCGAACCGCGCGTCGGTGGTGAAGTCGGTGGCCAACCGCTGGGCGAGCGGCGGCAGCCGGGGGACCCCGGACGGCCTGTCGAAGAACGCCGGTGTCCCGGTGATGACGAGATAGAGCCCGGGGAACCGCCCGCCGTCGATCTCGTCGACGAGTTGACGCAGCGAGTTCAGCGCCTTGTCCCGCATGTCGGAGCGCACCCGCTGCAGGGTCTCGACCTCGTCGAGCACGAGCAGCAGACCCGGGTGGCCGGCGTCGCGCAACACGGTGAGCAGCCCCTGCAGGAACCCCAACGCGCCGAAATGGTCGAGCTCACCGCGGATCCCGGCGGCCCGCTTGGCCCCGGCCGCCACCTGCGGCTGCCCGCCCATCCACGCCGCGAGCCCGTCGGCAACCGCACCGTCACCCCGGGTCACCGCCGACCAGTAGCCGCGCAGCGCCTGCGCGAAGACCGGTGTCCGGGTGCTGACCTCGGCCAGCCGCTGCTCGACCAGCGTGTCGACGGCCGCGGCCCGGACGGCAGCGCCGGCGGAGGCGAGTTCGGGTCGCGCGGCGACGGCGTCGCCCTCGACGGTGAGCAGCCACGAGTCGAGCACGGCACGAAAAGCGCTGGGCGGCAACGATGCCGTCCGCAACGACTCGGTCACCCGGCGATAGACGGTCTCCAGACGGTGCAACGGGGTCTCGTTCTCGGAGACCTGCACCTCGGCCGCCGCGAAACCGGCCCGCATGGCCCGCTCGGCCAGGTGCCGGGTGAAGAACGTCTTGCCCGACCCGTAGTCGCCGCGCACCGCCTTGAAGACCGCGCCTCCCCCGGCGGCCGTCACGATCTCGGCGTCCAACGCCGGCCCGAAGCGGTCCAACCCGACTGCGAGCAGGTCGAGCCCGGCCGCGGGCACCGTGCCGCGCCGCAGCGCATCGACGACCTCGGCGCGGCGGCGCGGCGACACCGGGCCGGTCATGACACCCCGAACTGCTCACGCAGCAGCGCGAGGTCGAGCAGCACGGCGCGGCCGGGGACGTCGTGACGGATCACCGCATAGCCCTCGACGTTGAGGATCTGCATGACCTGGGCGATGGCGCCCCGCACCGCATGCTCCGGCAGCGCCAGCAGGGTGGCCACCGCGGTTTCGCCGAGCCGCTGCGCCGAGGCCGCCGCAAGCGCGTCGACGAGCCCCCCGATGCGCGCGTCGTCGACCACCCGCCGCGGCGCGCGGGTCACCTGCGCCCGGTATGCCGCGCTGCGGGTGACCTGCGTCCCCAGCGTCGGCCCGGCCGGCGGGGCGGTGTCGAGCACGAGTTCGTCGGGGAAGAGCGTCGGTCCGAGGTTCTTGAGCACCGGGGTCCGCCCGCCAGGGGGAGGTGCCGCCGACACCGCAGCGGAGCCGACCGGCTCGGTCCACCACTGCGGCGCCTGCGGGCCGAGCAGCGTCAGCCCCAAGGGGTTGAGGTCCGGGTGCGGCAGCAGCACGACGACCGGCACGACCGTCTCGGCCGCGGTGCCGCCGCCGTGGTAGCCGGCCTTGAGCGGCCCGTAGCGCAGCCCCTCATCGACGGCCAGCACGGCCGACCCGACGGGCGTCAGCACCCGCTCCCCGGCGACCAGCACCTCGTCGGTACCGGCCGGCGGGTCGGCCGCCCGGGACCGGCCGCTGGTGGCGTCGGGCGCGTGACGCTGCTGACCCTGGCGGCGCTCGACGACGTGCCCGTGGTCGGAGGTCAGCACGACGGTGCGTCCGGCCCCACGGGCGCGGGCGAGCAGCGGCTCCAGGTGCTTGACGGCGTCGGCCGTCCACGTCGTGCCGGACGGGTCGCTGCGGTCGAGCGCGTCGTCAATAGTGTTGAGCACGACGGTGACCAGGGGCAGCCCGTCGGCGTCGTCGATGTCGGCCGCCAGTCCGTCGGCGAGGATCCAGCCGGGCCGGGTCGTCTCGACCCCCCGTTTGTGGAAGAGCGTCGCCGTCACCTTGCCCACCTGTTCGCACACCTGCCCGTATGCCGCTCGCTCGGCGTCCTGTTGCCCGGCCAGCAGGCGCCCGGCCAGCAGCGAGGCGCGGCTGAACTCGGTGACCGACGGCAGGGCCGACAGCGCGGCCACCCGACCCTTGACGCCCCGGGCGGCGACCGTCGCCTCGGTCCAGCGCAGCCGACCCACCGCGTCGGCGACGATCTCGGTGGCTGCGGTGACGCTCATCCCGTCGGCGACGATGAGCAGCACCGGGGTCCTGGCGGCCATCGGCAGGACGAGTTGCGGCAGCACGTCCTCGATGGCATAGAGCCCGCGTTCACCGGCGCGCAGCGACCGGGTGCGCTCGACGCCGTCGCGGCGCAGCAGCACGGCGAAGGCGCGCTCCTGGCTGTCTCGCCGGGCGCGGGCGCGACCGACCAGTTGCTCGAGGGCATCGGCGAGCATCGGGTCGCTCACCCCGACGGCGGCGTCGTTGATCGCCGCATCGGCCCAAGCAGCCCGGGTGACATAGTGATTCGCGGTGTCAGTGAGCCGGCGGCCAGCAGCACCGCCGGCGCGGGCACCGGCGACCCCCGCGGCGCCGGCGACGCGCGCGGCACCCCCAGCATCGGCGGTCCCCACCGAAGCGTCGTCCGGGTCGACGGCGAGCCACCGCAGCAGCCGCACGCCGGCCAGAGCGGCGGCGTGCTCGCTCGGCGCCCGCCGGGCCAGCCGGTGCTGCACCAGTAGGTGCCACGCCTGCTCGGCGTCGGCCAGCGTGGCGGCAGCATCGTCGGAGCTCCCGAGGTCGTCGAGGCCCAGCCGCAGCGCCCGGGCCAGACGTTGCACCCGCAGCCGGTGGCCGCCGGCCAGCAGCGGCGAGGACGCGCCGATCGCCTCGGCGTCGATCTCGGCGAGCATCGTCTCGGCGGCCTGACAGACCCGGTCGACGACCGGCGAGTCGGGGTCTGCGACAGCGAGATCGGCGACCAGCGTGGTGCCGGCGGCGCCGACCGCCGCGACCGCGTCGGCACCCGGCCAGGACGACCCCCACCGCCCCTTGAGGGTGGCCAACGCCAACTCGGCGCCGCGCCCGGTCTCACCGCCCCGGGTGGCCGCGTCGGTGAGCAGCGCGACGGCGAGGGCGAAGGGGACGATCTCGCCGAGCCGGCCACCACGCAGGTGCGCCCCGACCGCGGGGGCGGCGGCCCCGGCGTTGGCGGCGATCCACCGCACGGTCGCATCGGCGAGCGGGTCGCCGTAGGCCGACCGCAGCGCCGCGAGGTCGGTCGTCGCGCCCGGGCGCAGGCACCAGCCGAGCACCCCCAGGGCGTCGCCCGCGTCACCGTAGTAGCCGACGTGCTGGGCGGCGACCGCTGACAGCGCGTGCGCCTGGGTCAGCGAGCCGGCCGGGGCGGGCGGCCATCCGTCGGCGGGCTTGGCCGCGAGCAGGCCGGCGGCGAGCTCGCGCCCATCTGGGCGGCCAGTCAGTGCCGGGTCGATCCCCTTGGCCTGGAACGCGTTTCGCACAGCCTCCCAGGGGTCCGGGCGGCGCACCCGGTGCCAGGCGACGTGCGCGAGGATGCCGGGGCCGAGGTCGGCGTCGTCGCGGTCGGTGACGACGACCAGCCACTCGCCGACGTCGCGGTCGAGCATCGCGTCGCGCACGCCGAGCGTCGAGGTCGCGACCCGCACCCGCACGAGCATGCCGTCGTGCTCGAAGTCCCCCGGTGCCGTCGACGACGGCTGCGCCCGCACGGCGATGACGCCGTGGCGGTAGGGCGCCCGCCGGGCGTCGTCGACCAGCGCCCGGATCATCGGCTCGGTGACCGGCAGCAGCGCGGCGGCCACCGTCATGGGATGACCCGCCAGGTGACCTCGACGGCCTGGTCGCGGTGGTCGGCGAGGAAGGTCGTCACCTCGCGCAGCACCTGCTCGTCCGACCCGTGTGCCGCCCGCACCCCGCGTCCCCGCGGCCGCGCATCCGGCGCGGGTGCCGGCCCCGGCGGTGCCGGCGGCCCCGGGGGCCCACCGCAGTCGCTGAGCCACGCGAAGGCGGCGTCCTCGGCGGTCTGCAGCGCCCGCCCGATCGGCTGGGTCAACTCGTCGGCGCGCAGCGCGTCGCGCAGCGCGTGCAGGATGCCGGCGGCCCGGTCGGCGCACTCCCCCTCGCCGCTCTCGGCGGCCAGCAGCGGGTCGAGCCGGCCCCACGCGAAGCCGCCGAGCCGGCGGGTGACCTCGTCGGCGCTGGTCAGCGACCGGCCGGCCGGAGCGGCCCGCCCGGCCAGCGGAGTCTGGGCCAGCGCCTGGACGAGGGCCAGCCCGTCGAGTTGGCGCAGCCGCTGCGCGAGGTCGAGCGACTCCCGGGCGGTGACCAGGCGCTGGAATTCTGCGGGCGGCATACCGAGTCGGGTGGCCGCCTGCTCGATCGCGGCCGGAAGTCCGGCCGCCGACCCCGCCAGCGGGCCGGCCTTGGCCTTGACCTGACCGGCCAACTCGGCGACCGCGGTCGGGGTGAGATAGGCCGACCCGACGACGCCGAGCAGCCCGCCGGCCGCGTCGACCGCGCCCGCCCATTCGGCCGCCGACGGCAGTTGCTGGGTGCGCAACTCCATGGTCGGCTGCAGCGAGCCCGGGTCGGGCACCGGGATCGCGACGCCGTGCGCCCACCAGACCCGTTGCCGCAGAGCCGCCCAGGCGATGACGACCAGGTCGGCGACCTCGGCGCGCAAGCCAGGGCTGGGCTGGACGGCGGCGATCCACTCGCGCAGTTCGCGGACGGTGACGGGGGCCTCCGGCTCGACGCCGGCCTGGGCGCGTCGACCCAGGGCCCGCTCGATCTCGGTGCCCCACGGCACGAACCGGTCGTCGGTGAGGATGTAGTGCATCTCCGCCGCGGTGCCGACCCCGAGGGGGGTGACGACCCGGCGGACCGCGGCGACGTCGCCCTGCAGTTCGACCCGGTGGTCGCGCTCGGCCATGGCCCGATCGATGTGCGCGGCGACGGCCTTGAGGTCCTTGACCCGGATCTCGGTGTCGCCCGGTTCGAAGCGTGGGTGGCCCGGATAGGTGGCTTCGTAGGCCTGCCCGACGAGGTGCTCGAAGGCCAGGCCGAGCGTGGCCCCGACCGGGTGCGCCGGCTCGAGCAGATGGGTCAGCGAGTGCAGCACCCTGGTGTGCGAGGGGTCGTCGACGAGGGTGCCGCTGGTCGGGGTGGCCGCGCCGTAGGCCTGCTGGATGGCCGTCTCGAGTTCGCGGCGCAGGGCGCTGCGCTGCGATTCGAGGATGCTCTTGGCCAGCGCCCGGTCGGTCTCGTTGAGGTGGTCGGCGTGCGACTGCCAGCGCTCGCCCGAGCCGTCGAGCAGCCAGGTGAGGATGACCAACCGGCGCAGGTTGCGCAGCCGCTCGTCGCTGAGGAAGCGGGGCAGCCAGACGATGGTGCGCTCGTTGAAGGCCCGGGCGGAGAACAGCTCGAGCCGCTCCACGTCCTCGCTGGTCGAGTGGCCCGGCTCGTCGAAGGGGTGGTCGATGACGATGCGCCACAGGCCGGGCGAGGCGCGGAAGTGGTCGTCGGGCAGCCACGAGACGTCGCGGACGTTGCCGAAGACGACCTCGACCTCGCGCCGCGATCCGCGCCAGACGATGCTGTGCCGGTGCACGCCCTGCAACTCGGTGCGGCCGGTGTCCAGGTCGAGGCTCTCGGCGACCAGGGCCTTGAGCAGCTCGCGCCGGCGGCCCTCGGTGTCCTCGCCCTTGGCCCGCTCGACGATCGACTCGTAGTCGACGTCGGCGAGTTGCACCCGGATCGTCGGGTTGCGCTCGTCGCCCTCGAGGTGGATCTCGGGCACGTCCTGCGCCCAGTTGCGCACGGTGCTCAGCACCTGGGCCGCCTCACCGCCGGGCAGCATCGAGACGATCGACCCGTGGTTGAGCGACGCGAGCCGCGAGCCGGTGAGCGCCTTGAGCGCGGGCACGTTGGGGGCGACGGCCGACAGCAGCAGGGTCTTGGCGAGCCGGTCGGCGGCGACGAAGCGGGTTGGCACGTCGGCGCCGGACACCTGCTGCTCGTCGAGGTCGAGGCGGCGCAGGATGAGCGGCCGCAGCTTCTCGGCATACAGCTTGCTCGCCGAGCGGAAGAGCGCCGCGGCCTGCGGGTCGAGCGCCGATGTGCCTTCGACGATGTGCTGGTAGGCGTCACCGACCGGGATGAGGTCGGCGGTGGTCAGGGTGTCGCGGCGCTCGACGAGCATCTGCTGCATGACCTTGAGCGCGGTGCGCTCGCGCTGCATGACGCTGGCCAGCGACCGCAGCGTCGAGACCAGCGCCGGCGAGAAGGGATAGGTCAGCCGGAAGGCCGCCTCGTCGGCGCCGCGGTGCCGCTCGTCGGTGTTGGCGCCGTCGAGCAGCACGTCCCACACCTCGGGCCGGCGCTCGACGGCGGCGAAGGCGTCCTGCAGGGCCCGCTCGCCCGCACCGTCCTTGGGTCGCAGCAGCCGCCGGTTGGCGACGTAGGGCAGGTTCTCGTCGCCGAGTTCGATGACGCCGAAGCGGCCCTCCTGGTGTTTGAACGCCTTCTCCAGCGCCTCCTCGTCGTTGTCGACACTAGCCGCCACTGTAGTGGGCTGGGTGGTGGTGCGCCGGGCCTGCCAGGCGACCGGTCGCCGGTGCGCAGCGAATTGCCGCATTCCGCAGGCGCGCCGATCATCACGTGGACAGTCCCGGTTGCCGGGGAACGAACGGCGAACCCGTGGTGCGTGTTCAGGTCGGCGACCCACTCACGATGCGACCCCTTCTCATCCGGGTCGACGAGTTCAGCCACCTCGGAGACACGACGCGGCGCACGGCCCGGTGCTGCCGGGGCCGTGCGCCGCCCGTGAGTCACGCGCGGTCAGTCCAGCGCGGAGACCTCCGCCAGGACCTGGTCGGCGGCGTCCTTGCCGATGTAGCCGGCGGCCATGTTGACCGCGTTGGCGGCCGGCATGCCCTTGACCATGCCGATCATCGGGTTGCTCGTCACGCCGGGGGCGTGCTTCTCCAGGATCGCCTGGACGTCGGGGTCCTCCAACAGGGTGCCGAGGGTGGTGGTGCTGAGGTCGTAGCGGGCCATGGGTGGGTCCTTTAGGTCGGTGGCCGGGTAGCTCAGTTTACTGGCGGGTCAGCGTGCGCCGGACGCTGTATAAGGTTTGTCACGCCATACGTCAAGGTTCGTCCTACACTGCGGAAGATGTACACCATCAAGCGCGCGGCGGCCGCGACGGGGATCCCCGAAGCCACGCTGCGGGCTTGGGAGCGACGGTATGCCGTGGTGGCACCGCAGCGCACCCCGGCCGGCTACCGGCTCTACGACGAGCACACCCTGGCCGACCTGCGCACCATGCAGGCGCTGGTCCGCTCCGGTTGGGCGCCGAGCCAGGCGGCGACCGAAGTCGCTCGCCGGCGCACCGGCACCGACCTCGCCGCGCTGGGAGCCGCGAGCCTGGGCGCCTTCGCCCGGCCGGCCGACAGCATCGCCTCGCTCGTCGAGGCCGCCGGCCGGATGGACGCCATCACCATCGGGCAGTTGCTCGACGCGGCCTTCGCCCGCGCGTCCATCGAGGGCGTCGTGCGCGACTGGCTCCTGCCGGCCCTGGCCGCGCTCGGCGAGGCCTGGGCGGCCGGCGAGGTCTCGGTCGCCGGCGAGCACCTGACCAGCCACGCCGTGCTGCGCCGGCTCAGCGCGGCCTACGAGGCGGCGGGCGAGTCGATCGGGGGGCCGCGGTTCGTCATCGGGCTGGCCCGCGACGCGCAACACGAACTGGGCGCGCTGAGTTTCGCGGTCATCTGCCGGCGGCTGGGCAGCGACCTGGTCTATCTCGGCGCGCAGGTGCCCGAGAGCCAGTGGGTCGAGGCGGTCGCCAAGCACGAGGCCGACGCCGCAGTCGTCGTCGCCCCCACCCCACCCGACGCCGCCGCCGCCCAGCGCGCGCTCGACCTGCTCGACGCGCACTGTCCGGGCGTGGCGGCATACGTGGGGGGCGGAGCCCAGGACCAGGTGGGCCGCGCCGACCAGCGGCTCGGGCACGACGTCGTCGCGGCCGCGCAACTGCTCGTCACCACGCGCTGAACGTCACCGCCACGCCGACCCAGCAGCGCGCGCCGACCAGCCTGATCAGCGAATCCGCTTGGCCCGCTTGGCTGCCCGCCGCTTGAGCACCGCGCCCTGGATCGCGTCGCGGGCGGCCAGCCCGACCGTCGCGGCCCGCGACCGCTCCGGGGTCTTGTTGGGCAGCGACAGCGCGATGATCTTCGCCCACGCCGACGCGAGTTGCAGCAGGAACGGCCCGGTCGTGTAGGACAGGTTGTAGCGCTCGCAGATCTCGCGCACCCGCGGGGCGATCTCGACGTAGCGGTTGCTCGGCAGGTCGGGGAAGAGGTGGTGCTCGATCTGGTGGCTGAGGTTGCCCGACATGAAGTGGATGACCTTGCCGCCGGAGATGTTCGCCGAACCGATCATCTGCCGGACGTACCACTCGCCGCGGGTCTCGTCGTCGATCGTCTCGGTCGCGAACGTCTCCACCCCGTAAGGGAAGTGGCCGCACAGGATGATGCCGTTGGTCCACAGGTTGCGCACGATGTTGGCCACGACGTTGGCGCCGAGGGTCGGCAGGAACGACGGCCCGGACAGGATCGGGTGCAGGACGTAGTCCTTGCCGACCTGCTTGCGCACCTTGCGCCCGAGGGCCCGCAGCCGCTCGCGGCCAACCTCCTTGTCCATCTCGCCGGACAGGATCGCGTGCAACTTGACGTCGTAGGACGCGATGCCCCACTCGAAGAACACCGCGTTGAGGAACGAGTAGAGCGGCTGGCCCAGCGACGCCAACATCCACGGCTGGTCCTCGTCGACCCGGAAGATGCCGTAGCCGAGGTCGTCGTCGGCGCCGAGCACGTTGGTGTACGTGTGGTGGGTCTCGTTGTGCGACTCCTGCCACTGCGACGACGGCGAGACGTTGTCCCACTCCCAGGTCGTCGAGTGGACCTTGGGGTCGCGCATCCAATCCCACTGGCCGTGCATGACGTTGTGGCCGATCTCCATGTTCTCGATGATCTTGGCGATCGACAGCCCGGCCGTGCCGAGCAGCCACGCGGGCGGGAAGAGCGAGAACAGCAGCACGGCCCGGCTGCCCAGCTCGAGATAGCGGTGCCCCTTGATGACCTTGCGGATGTATGCCGCGTCGCGGCCACCGCGCGAGTCCAGCACCTCCTGGCGCAGGGCGTCGAGCTCACGGCCGAGCGCCTCGATCTGCTCCGCGCTCAGGTGCGCGGTCGGATCGGGCCGGCCGGAGGGCCGCGGGTGCAGCACCCGCGGCTGGCCGTGGCTGTCGACTGACAGCCGGGAGTGCCGTCGGGCGGTGATCTTGGCCAGGTCGTCCGGCGTCCGCTCGGGACGCGGGTCGGGGCGCTCGGCCCACGGGTCGTCGACCAGCTCGACCCCGGCGACGTCCTCGTCGAGGGTCGGGGCGTTGACGAGCAGGGTCATGACAGGTTCTCCTCAGTGCTCGATCTCGCACGGGCCGGCCGCCGCCGACACGCACGTCTGGATGCGCACGCCGTCCCCTGCGGCGGCATACGTGAGTTCGCCGTTACGCAGGTCGCGGACGACCCCCTCGCGCAGCGGCAGGACACAACGGAAACAGATGCCCATACGGCAGCCGCTCGGCATGAGGACTCCCGCGTCCTCGGCGACGTCGAGGATCGGCGTCCCCCCGTCGGCCTCGACCGTGCGCCCCGAGACGGTGAACGTCAGGGTGCCGCCCTCGCCGGTCACGAAGACCGCCGGCCGGAACCGCTCGGTATGCAGCAGGTCCGCCAATCCTGCGGTGTCCCAGTGCTGCTCGCACGCGTCGAGCATGCCGGTCGGGCCGCACGCCCAGGTCTCGCGCTCGCGCCAGTCGGGGACGATGCGGTCCAACTCGGTCAACTCGAGCATGCCCTCGGCGTCGGTATGCCGCTCGACCAGCCGGATCTTGCCGGTGGCCGCCAGTTCGCGCAGTTCGGTGCCGAAGACGACGTCCTCGCGGCGCGGGGCGCTGTGCAGCAGGACCACGTCGGCCAGGTCGGGGTGGTTGCGCAGCATGCCCATGACCGGGGTGATGCCGCTGCCGCCGGTGAGGAACAGCACCTTGGCGGGGCGCGGCGTCGACATGACGAAGTCGCCGGTGGCCTGGTCGAGCATGACCATGGTGCCGGGCGTGACGGCGCGGTTGAGGTGGTTGCTCACCAGGCCGTCGGGGATCGCCTTGGGCGTGATGGTGATGAGCCCGTCGGTGCGGTCGGTGCGCGAGGTCAGCGAATAGGCGCGCCAGTGCCGGACGCCGTCGACGTCGATGCCGAGCCGGATGTACTGCCCCGGCAGGTGGCCGGCCCAGTCCTGACCGGGCTGGATGGTCAAGGTGGCGGCGTCGGCCGTCTCGGGCTGCACCGCGACGATCCGGCCGCGCAGGTCGGCGCCGGCGCGCAACGGGCTGAGCAGGTCAAGGGTGCCGGCCGGCAGGACCGGGCCGACGACCGCTTCAGCGACCTTCCAGGCACGCTGCCGGATGGTCGTGGCGCGGGACGGGCGCGGGACGGCGACGGGGGGCACATGACCATTGTTCCCGACCTGAGAGCAGAATTGTCCGCCCGCGGATGTGAAGTTGGGCGTAGTGTTTTGTTCGTCAAGAAGAAGATCGGGGGGTGACGTGACAAGCTCACCAGCAGTCGGCGCCGGCTCGGGGGCCGCGGGCCCGGTCGGCACCCTCGACCTGGCCCCGGATGCCTACGACCGGCTGCGCCAGGCGATCCCCGCGGTGGCCGACGACGCGGTGACGACGATCGTCCGGGAGGTGCCGGCCTATCGGGCGGCGTTCACCGGTCAACTGGGGCAGCAGATCACCCACGCGGTGCAGTTGGCGCTGGTCAACTTCCTCGACCTGGCCCGGCGCGGCGGGGTGCAGGACCCGGCCGAGCCGATCGCGCCGTCGACCGCGGCGGCCTACGAGCTCGGTCGGGGCGAGGCGCGGTCCGGACGGTCGATGGATGCGCTGCTGGCGGCATACCGGATCGGGGGCCGGGTGTCCTGGCGCGGGCTGTCCCAGGTGGCGGTGGCGGCCGGGATGTCGGCCTCGACGCTGGGAGCCTTCGCGGAGCTGGTCTTCGCCTACATCGACGCGCTGTCCGGCGCGAGCATCACCGGCCACAACGACGAGCTGATGACCGCCGGCCGGGTCCGGGAGCGCTACCGGGAGCGGCTCGCCGAGTTGCTGGTCGCCGAGGCCGACGAGTCCGAGCTGGCCGAGGCCGCGCAGCGCGCCGAGTGGTCGCCGCCGCGCACCCTGACCGCGGTGCTGCTGCCCGAGGGCCAGGTGCGGGCGGTGCTCGGACTGCTCGACGACCGGACGCTGGCGCTGACCCCTGAGGACGCCTCCCGGGAGGAGCCGCTGTCGGTCCTGCTGGTGCCCAACACCACTGGGGCTGACCGTGATCGGCTGCTCGGGCTGCTCGAGGGGCGCGGCGCGACGGTCGGCCCGGAGCGCGCGTGGACCCGGGTCGCAGCCTCGCTGACCCGAGCCCGGCACGCCCACGCGTCGCTGCCGCGGGCCGAGCGGCGGGTCACCCTGGACACCGAGCAGCACCTGCCCGAGCTCATCCTCGGCGCCGACCCCGAGGCGGTGGCCGACCTGCGCGCCATCGTGCTCGCGCCGCTGGCCGGGCAGCGCCCCAGCTCGCGCGCCCGGCTCGAGGAGACCCTGCGCTCCTGGCTGCTGCACCACGGCCGCCGCGAGCTCGTCGCCGCCGACCTCTACGTCCACCCGCAGACCGTCCGCTATCGCATGCAGCAGTTGCGCGAGCTCTACGGCGACCGGCTGGACAACTCCGAGTGGCTGCTGCGGCTCACCCTCGCCCTCGCGGTGCCCGCCCCAGCCCGGCGCTGACCGGTGCCGCGCCGGCTGAGGCCGGACTCGGTCGACGGCGACGCGGTGCCCCCGCGACGGTCAGCTGAGCACGTCCTTGCGGCGGAACACCCGCCAGGCCAGCCCGAGGAACAGCACCGTCCAGAACAGCGACCACACGACGCCGTGACGCATCGAGAGCCAGTCGGGGTCGGGGTTGACCAGGTCCAGCCAGGCCCGCTGGTAGTGCAGGGGCAGGGCGTTACGGATCGCGCCGAGGTCCTCGATCTGGCCGAGGATCGAGCAGATGATCGCGGTGAGGACCGCGATGCCGACGGCCCCGAGCGGGGCGTCGGTGCGGGTGCCGATGAGGAAGGCCAGCGCAGCCACCTGCAACAGCGTGACGAAGATGTAGGCCGCGGCGATGCCGATGCGCGGCAGCATGACGTCCCACTCGATGACCCCGCCGGTGGGGATGGTGAACGGCGCCCAGCCATAGACCAGGCCGCCGAGCAGCAACGCCCAGACGACGTAGAGGACGACCGCGAAGGCGACGGTGAGCAGCGCGACGAGCCACTTCGCGGTGAGCAGCCGGGCCCGCGGGACCGGCGCGACGAGCAGATAGCGCAGCGACGACCACGACGCCTCGCTCGGCACCGAGTCGCCCGCGAAGAGCGCGGCGAGCACGACGAACAGGAAGTCGGCGGCCGAGATGAGCACGAAGATCGTGAAATTCGCCGAGCCCTCCCGGGCGAAGTCCGAGATCCGCAGGCCACCGGCCGGCCCGCGGGTGCCGAGGGTGAAGGCGAGCACGATGATCGCCGGCAGCGCCAGCATCAGCCCGAAGGCCCACCGGGTGCGCGGCCGGCCCAACTGCCGGCGCACCTCGGTGCCGACCGACAGCGGCCGGGCCGGGCGAGCAGCCCCGGGTGGCCGCGCAGCGTCGACCGGCCCGACCGGCCCGACCGGCTCAGCAGCCCGGGCGGCCGCGGCCGCCTCGGGCGGCGACGACTCGCCGGGGGGCCGGACCTCACTCATCGCGCGCGCACCTGCCTCAGTCGCTCGGTCAACGATTCGGGGGCACCGGTCTGGGCCGGGCCGCCGGCCGCGGCGATCACGCCGAGGAAGACCTCCTCGAGGTGCTTGCGGCTGCTCACGCCGACGACGTCCGCGCCGACGGTGGTGAGAGCGCGGACGACGTCGGCGCGCGGCATCCCGGCGGTGACGACCAGGCGCGGGTCGCCCTCGTCGTCGACGACCTCGACCGCGCCGACCCCCGCGACCGCGCGCAGCCGTGCCGCGACCGCCGCGACCTCGGCGACCGAGGTGCCGGACGCCAACTCGACGACGGTCGTGTCGGCCGAGTCGACCAGTTCGGCGACGGTGCCGGTCGTGACGACCCGACCGGCGTGCATGACGACGACGTGCGTGCAGGTCTGCTCGACCTCGGCGAGCAGGTGGCTGGAGACCACGACGGTGCGGCCGCCCGCGGCATACCGGGCCAGGATCGGGCGCATCGCCGCGATCTGCGGCGGGTCCAGCCCGTTGGTCGGCTCATCGAGGACCAGCAGGTCGGGCAGCCCGAGCATCGCCTGGGCGATGCCGAGGCGCTGCCGCATGCCGTGGCTGTAGGACCGCACCGGCCGGTCGACGGCACCGCCGAGCGCAGCCACCTCGAGCGCCTCGGCGACGTGCGCCTCGGCGGCCGGCCGGCCGGTGGCGGCCCAGTAGGCGTGCAGGTTCTGCCGGCCGGTCAGATGCGGCAGGAAGCCCGGGCCCTCGATCAGCGCGCCGACGTGCACCAGTGCGGCCGAGCCGGGTTGGACCGGCTGACCGCGCAGATAGGCCGCGCCGCCGTCGGGGTGGATCAGGCCCATGACCATCCGCAGCGTCGTCGTCTTGCCGGCGCCGTTAGGCCCGAGCAGCCCGACGACCTGGCCGCGCTCGGCCCGCCAGGACACGTCGTCGACGGCTCGGTGCCCGTCGGGATAGGTCTTGACCAATCCGTCGACGACCAGCGGCACGTCGGCCAGTTCGGGGCGGTCGGGCAGCCGGCGCCGACGCCGCCGGTCCCACGCCGAGACCCCGGCGATGAGCAGCAGCACCGCTGCGGTCGCGGCGAGCACGCCGACCGTCTCGGGGTCGGTCGACGCCTGCTCGGCCAGCCGCTGGACCGGCAGGTCCGGCAGCACGAGTTCCGGGCCGAGTTGCAGCACGTCGGCGCGCGCGGCGCGGGGGTTGGCGTAGCCGACGTCGGTGGACGTCACCAGCACCCGGACCCGCGAGCCGGCCTCGACGACCCAGGTCGCCATCGGCAGGGCGACCTCGACCTCGGTGGGCCGCCCGGGTGTCGTCGCGACGCGCAGCGGGGCGACCAGGCGCCGCGGCAGCGTCGCCGCCCCGGCCCCGGTGACCTGCCACATGCTGACGTAGAGGGTCACCTCGGGACCGGTCGAGGTCACCGTGAGCCGGATCCGGGGAGCCCCGGCCACGTGGATCCGCTCGGCCGCCACCTCGGTGTCGAAGGCGGCGGATTGACCTGGGAGAGCAGCGAGTTGGTATGCCGCGACGCTCGCCTGCCCGGGCAGCCCGATCGCCGTCACCGAGGTCGGTTGGCCGCCCGGCGGCGTGAGGACCGTGCGCCGGTCCGGGCCGGCGAAGGCCAGCCGCGCCGGGGCCTGCTGCGACCAGGCCGCGGCGCCGTAGGCCGGACCGGTCAGCAGCGGGGCCTGCGACTGGCGCCGCGGGATCGGGTCGGCCAGGACGAAGGCCGGCGTCGAGCCGAGGCCGGGCTGGCCGGGCTGAGCGGGCCGGTCGACCGGCAGGTGGTCGGCCAGCCAGGTGCGGGTGGCCGCCTCGTCGAGGTCGGCGGTGCTGCTCGGCCCGTCGTGGCCGCCGTCGATCCAGCGGACCGCGACCGGAGTGCCCTGGGCGGTGAGGGCCCGCGCCGTCGCGTCGGCGTGCTCGAGCGGGAAGAGGGTGTCGGCCATGCCCTGGACCAGATAGGTCGGCACCCGCAGCCCGGACAGCAGCGGCATGGGGCTGTGCGCCCGCAGCAGCGCGAGGAAGTACAGGCTGAACTGTGCTTCGGGAAAATCGCGC
>CAZYHR010000004.1:21187-45616 GCA_964647395.1 uncultured Intrasporangiaceae bacterium
GCGGGCGATGCCGGGCTGGGCCGGCCGGACTCCGCCGCGGCCAGGAACAGCCGGCACACCGTCGGGTCGAAGCGTGCGCACAGCACTCCGGTCGGGGCCGTCGCCCCGGTCGGGGCCGGCCCCCCGGTCGCCGTCGGGCCACCGGTCGCCGTCGGCCCACCGGGCGCGGTCGGCCCACCGGTCGCCGTCGGGCCACCGATGGCGCCGGGGCCGCTGCCACCGCCGAGCCCGGCCAGGGCCGCCCCGCCGAAGAACCGCGAAGCCCAGAGCGCCTTGAACGGCCCCGGCTCCCGCGCCGCCGCCGGGTCCGGCGCCGGCGCCGCGTGCTGCGGGAAGAACGCGTCGGCCAGGTCGTGCCAGGTGACCCCGGCGACGACCGTGTCGATCCGCGGGTCGGTGGCCGCCGCCATGAGCGACAGCGCCCCGCCGTAGGACTGGCCGGCGACCGCGACCTCGGGGTCGGTGCCGGCGCGGCGCACCTCGGGCCGGGCCGCGAGCAGGTCGACCAGGGCTCGCGCGTCGGCGATCTCGAACGCCGGGTCGTTGAGGTGGATCCGCCCGCCGGACTGGCCGAATCCCCTTGCCGTATAGGTCAGCACGACATAGCCGCGCTGCCGCAGATCGTGGGCGCGCTCGTCGTTGTCGGACTTGGACCCGCCGAAACCGTGGGCGAGCAACACGGCCGGGCGCGGGGACGAGCCGGCCCCGTCGGGCAGGTAGAGCGACGCGTCGAGGTCGACCGGCGATCCGTCCGGTTCGGCGCCCACGGCGACCCGCAGTTGCTCGCTGCCGCTCTGCGCGACCGGCGCGACCCCGACCCCGGCAGCAGAGCCGGCCGTCAGCCCGACCAGACCCGACGCCAGAACCAGGCCAGCGACGCCGAGTCCGCGCGCGAGGCGACGCGGGGCGGCATACATGGGCGAAGCCTAAGCGGTCACCCCGTGGCCGACGGGACGGGCCAGCGGCCCGGCCTCAGATCAGCGGAACTCGCGCCACTCGCGAGTGACGCAGCCCTCCTCGATCCGCCACATGCCGTTGTGCGAGCCGATGTCCAGGGTGGCCTTGAGCTGCAACAGGTTGATGCCCGGCGGGATGTCGAGCGAGACGACGTCGTGGTCGGGGGCGGCGGTGTAGACGCCGGCGCCCATGCCCTCCAGGCGGGCAGCGACCTGCTCGATGTCGCCGGGCTCCCAGCCGCCGATCGGCGGCACGACGCGGATCGTCGCGTGCCCGCAGGAGTGCCGGACCTCGCCGGCCCACAGCTCGCCGGAGTCGTCCTTGGCCGCCTCGACGATGTCGCCGAGACCGATCCCGTCGACGAAGAACGGCACGTTGGCGACCTGGTAACGACCGGTGCCGAAGTCGAGGGCCCACATGCCCTCGCTGCTCACGGGAGCCGAGTAGTGCGTGCGGAATCGGATGCGGACGTAGTCCAGCGGCTGCGCCACATCCTCCAGCGCCCCGTCGGCGCTCATGGTCGTCTCAGACATACCAGCAATGATCCCCGGGGGGCCCTGCGGTGGAGCACCCCCGACCGACCCGAAGTCGTCTCGTCCGTTCGGCCAGGCCCGACCGCCCGAACTGACTGTGGCATCACCATCGCCTTTCCCCCAGGATGGAGTGAGTCGAACGTCGCACGGTACCCCCGAGCCAGTGCGAAACCGACCAAGGTGACCGAGGCCCGCCTGTCCCCCCGATCAGGTGGGCCTCGGTCTATACCAAGGACTTTCGCGGCTCACAGCTGCAGGTGCGTGGCACGGCCGCCGACAAAGGTCGCCGCCACCGGGACCGCCATCAGGTAGGCCGCGGCCGCACCGCTGTCCTGCGGGTCACCCGGCGCGGCGAGCGGGTCCACATCGAGCAGCACGAGGTCACCGGGTCGGCCGGGCCCGATCGTCGGCCGACCGTCGGTGCTCGCCGCCAGCGCCTCGGCCACCGTCATCGCCTGCTCGGGATGCCACGGCGGCCGGTCGTCGGCGCTGCGGTGCACCGCGGCCGCCATGGCCAGCCACGGATCCAGCGGCGAGACCGGCGCGTCCGAGCCGAGCACCACCCGGGCCCCCGCGTCGAGCAGCGCCCGGAAGGGGAAGCAGCGCTCCTCCCGGTCCGGCCAGCTGCACCCCAGCGTGTCCCGGTCGTCCCACAGGTGGTGCGGCTGGACGCTGGCGGCCAGCCCCAGCGCGGCCAGCCGCGGGATGTCCGGCCACTGGATCAGCTGGGCGTGCTCGATCGACCCCCGGGCCCCGGTGCGCTCGAAGGCGTCCAGCGCCGTCGCGACGGCCGCGTCGCCGATGGCGTGCACCGCGACCTCGAGCCCGTGCGCGGTCGCCCGGGCGGTGAGCTCGGTCAACTCGGCTGCGCTGAGGTTGGGCCGGCCGTGCGGGTGGTCGCTGCCCGGGTCATCGACGTAGGGCTGGCAGCAGTGCGCGGTCCGGGTGCCCAGCGACCCGTCGCTGATGACCTTGAGCGGACCCATGCGCAGCAGGCCCTCGCCCGCGCCCAACGGGTCGCCAGCGCGCAGCCCGGCGGCGATGACCGCGTCGAGCCCGTCCGCGTAGGTCGCGCCGCGGACCCGCAACTCGGTCACCCCGCGCGCGAAGCGGGCCGGCCAGTCGGTGTAGTTGGCCGCCAGCTCGAGCTCGACGATGCCGACGACACCCTTGGCGGCGGCGCGGCGGGCGGCCCGGGCCAGCCCCTCCTCGGCGTCGGCGTCGGCCCCGGGCAACTCGCCGAGCCGGACGAACAGCGGATACCAGTCGGTCTCGGCGACGACGCCGTCGGCCGGTGGCGCGCCGAGCAGGGCCAGCGCCCGGGAGTTGAGCCAGCCGTGGTGGGCGTCGCCGGCGACCAGGACGACGGGGTGCTCGCCGCTCACCGCGTCGAGCTCGGCGACGGTCGCCGGTCGGGGCCAGGTGGCGCTGCGGTGCCCCCACCCCTGGACCACCGAATCCCGTTGGTCTGCAGGCAGGTCCGCGATGTGCCGGGCGACCCGGTCGATGACCTCCGCAGCGCTGGCCGTCCCCGAGGTGTCGATCCGCCCGGCGTGCTGACCCCACTGGCGCAGGTGCACGTGCTGGTCCCACAGGCCCGGGATCGCCCACCGGCCGGCCCCGTCGTGGACCTGCTCCTGGCCCTCGGGGTCGAGGCGGGGGGCGACCTCACGGACGACGCCGTCGCGGATCCGCACGTCGACCTCCCCCGGGGGCGCGGCGACACCACCGACCGGCACCAGCCGGACCGATCGGATCAACGTGGGCGGATAGAGCGCGGACATGTCGCGACCTCCGGGTCGTCGGGCCTCCATTGTCGGGTGTCGAGGGGCGACCGGGCTATCGGACCAGTCGCTGCGCGAGGACGGCGGCCCCGTCCACCGGTTCGGCGGCGAGCACGGTGACCGCCGGAGCACCCGCCGCCACGACCCGCCCGCCGACCAGGCGCGCCCAGCCGGGGTGATGCACCGGCAGCCCCCCGGCGAGCAGCACCGGCAGCCACTCGCCCAGGCGTTGCGCGACGGTCGTCGCCAGGCCGGCCAGCGCCGCCGAGCCGGTGTCGACGATGGTCGCCGCCGCGGCGTCCCGGGCCGCGAGGTCGACGAGCGGACCGGCCAGGTCGGCCCAGTAGCGCCGCTCCGGCCGGGCGTAGACGACGGCGACGACCTCGAGCGGGTCGGCCACCCCGGCTCGGTACAGCACCAGCGCGCTCACCCGGTCGGGCGGCATCCCGGCGTCGGCCCGGGCCAGCGTGTGCCGGATCGCATCCCGGGCCAGCCCGTAGCCGCTGCCCTCGTCGCCGAGCAGGTACCCCCAGCCGCCGGCCCGCGCGGTCCGGCCGTCGCGGCCGACCCCGACCGCCACCGAACCGGTGCCCGAGACGACCGCGATACCCGCGTCGAGCCCCGCCGCCGGCAGCAGGGCGGTGGTGTCGTGCCCGACCCGCACCTGCGCCGCGGGCCACGCCGCGGCGACCAGGTCGGCGACCCGACGCTGACTGGCCGTCGTGTCGGCACCCGCCGCCGCGGCATACACCACCTGGACGCCGTCGCTGCCGAGCCGAGCCGCCAGGTCCTGCAACGCTGCTCGCGCCTGCTCGACGGACACGGACTGGAGGTTCGCGCTGCCGGTGCGCGCCCGGGCGACCTCGCGGCCGGCTCGGCGGCGCACCCCGGCGGTCTTGGACCCGCCGATGTCGAGACCGACGACGTCGCTCACCGCGCGGTCATTCGCGCAGCCGCGCGGCCTCCTCGACGGCCCACAGGTCGACCAGCCCGTGGAAGTGGTCGAGGAACTCGTCGTGCTCGTGCGGGGGGTAGGTGGCTCGGACGGTGTCGCGCAGCATCCGGTCGAAGTCGGTCGAGGTGACCCAGTCGAGCACCTGCTCGTCCAGGTGCGGCAGGTGTTCGTCGCACCACTGCCAGTAGCGCTCGGTCTCGAAGTGCTCGTCGGCGAGCTCGAGATAGGCCGCGAGCTTGGCGTCGTAGTCGAGCGCCGGGTCGTCGGCGATCTCGAAGTAGCGGTCCGAGCGCAGTCCGATGGCGGCCCGGCGACCGGTGCACAGGCAGTAGACCGACCAGCGCACCAGCGCCCGGATGGCCCAGGGGAAGTAGTAGTGCAGCGAGGTCACCGCGACGTCCGGGCAGGCGTTGGCGTAGTCGATCGGATAGACCTCGTCGCCGCGCACGAGCATCTCGGCCGAGTTGAACTCCCAACCGAAGAACGCGTTGACGATGCGGCTGATCGCCACCGCCTGCGAGCCGGCCGACTCGGACAGGAAGTGGTGCGACACGGCATACCGGTTGTGCATCGGCTTGTCCGGCCGGAAGTCCATGACCATGGTCTCCGGCCCGATCGACAGCGCCCGCGCGAACGACTCGTAGGGCACCGTCGCCTGCAGGTGCATGAGCATCTCGCCGGAGTCGTCGTAGGCCCGGTGCAGCTGCTCGGGGCCGTCGACCCGGCTCACGCCGCGCCAGCCGCCGCCGTCGAACGGCTTCATGTAGAGCGGGTAGCCCAGCTCCGACGCGATCGAGTCGAGGTCGAAGGCCCGGTTGTACTTGGCCGACGTGTAGGCCCACCGGACGTTGTCGACCGGGTTCTTGTAGGGCACCAGGATGGTCCGCGGCACCTTGAGCCCGAGCCGGATCATCGCGCAGTAGGCGCTGTGCTTCTCCATCGACTGGAAGGTGAAGGGGTTGTTGAGCAGGTAGGTTCCGTTGACCAGCGCGGCCTTCTTGAGCCATTCGCGCGGGTGGTAGTACCAGTAGGCCAGCCGGTCGATGACCAGGTCCGGGCGGGCCGGATCGGTCAGGTCGAACGGCTCGATGGTGAGCCGCTCGCTGACGAAATCGTGGCTGCGGCCACCGTGCTCGACGGTGCCCACCCGGCGCAGGATGGCCTCGAAGGCGGTCGGCCAGTCCTCCTCCGCGCCGAGCAGCAGCCCGACGAGGTGACGGACGTGGGAGGCGCTCGGGTCGGTCACGACGGCTCCTTGGCTCGGCGGGGTGGAGCCATATTGGCACGGCTCGGTATGCCGCGTCACCGCGGCCCGCCAGGCCGGGTCACCTCGCCTGATCCGCGACCTCGCGTCCGCCCGGTATGCCGCGTCACCGCGGACTTCCCCCCGCGGCGACGGGGGCCGGCCCGGTCAGCCGACGACCGTGACGGTGACCAGTGCCCGGTGCTGGTCGTCGAGCCAGACGCGCCGGGCCCGCCACCAGCGGTGCAGCGACCACAGCAGCATCGGCACCGCGAGCGCGAGGACCAGTTCGGGCCGTCCGACCGACCCGAAGCCGCTGAACAGCAGCCCGGTCAACGTCGTCGTCAGCGCCAGCCGCGCGGAGTAGCCGACCATGACCAGCGGCGGCGCCGGAGTGGCCCGGGCGCTGCGCAACTCGGCCTGGTGCGGGTTGCGCACCGACCAGTGCAACGAGGTGGCGGTGACCTGGACGGTGACGACAGCGACGCAGGCCAGCACGGCGACGACCTCGCCGGTCGTCGGGGTGCGGGCCCGCACGGCGGCGGCCAGCACGGTGATCGCGGCGCTGCCCAGCAGGGTCTCGACGAGCAGCCAGGCGCGCACGTCGAAGACGAGCGCCGGTGCCACCGGCAGGGACTCGCGCCAAAGCTGGCCGCGACCGTCCAGGCACCAGGCGTTGACGCCGAACAGCAGGGTGGCCCCCGAGGCGACCAGCCCGGCGAGCATCGTCACGACCGGCCAGTCCGGCCGCAGCGCGATGGAGCCCAGCGCGGGCAGCAGGACGGTGACGATGAGGCCGCGGCGCAGCGGCAGCGAGCGCAGCAGGCTGGCCCGGTCGATGCGCAGCAACATCCGGAAGTCGCTGCCCGGGTCGGGGCGGGCCGAGTGCCGGCGCGAGTCGATCCGCTCGACGTCCCGGGCCGGTCGCCGACCGACGGCCGCCGCGGGTGGGATGCCGGCCAGGACGGCGACCGACGCGACCGCCAGCAGGCCGAGCATCCAGCCGAGCCACCCGGCGCCGAAGCCGTGCTGGCGGGTGGCCCAGATCGCCTGTGCCAGACCGCCGGTGGGCAGGGCTGCAGCGACGTCGGCGAGGCGGCCGGTCGCCTGGAGCAGGCCCGGCACGGCGACGGCGGCGACGCCGAGCGCGGTGACCACGAGCCGGCCGTGCGGGCCGCGGCGCAGCCATTCGACGCACCAGCCGAGCGCCTGGGCGATCGCGGTCGCCGCGAGCATCCAGCCCAGCGCCAGGGCGACGCCGGCGGCCCAGCCGGCCGCTCCCCCGACGAACGAGGCCAGCGCCACGAGCAGCCAGGACTGGACGATCCAGGCCAGGTTGAGCGGTGCCATGACCAGGGCCCCGAGGTGGTCGGTCGCGGGCGACACCGGGAAGGCGGCCGCCTGGTCCTTGGCCAGCACCTCGCGGCCTCCGCCGGCCGCGGCCGAGGAGAGCAGGGTGATCGCGAGGAACACCGGCAGCACGCCGAGCAGTTGGGGTCGGATGCCCTCCGCGGTGAGGCCGGGCACGCTGGTCGACAGGTCGAGATAGGCCGGCCCGAGCACCAGCAGCGCGGTGAGGGCGGCCACCGTCCCGAGCCCGATGCGCAGCCGGCGGCTGCGCCGGGCCCGGGCGAAGCGGAAGCTCAGCAGCGCCCCCAGATCACGGATCGGGCTGGTGGACAACGGCGCTGCGGCCCGGACGTCGAGGCCCGAGGGCGCGCCGGGGGGAGCGGTGGGTGCGGTGCGCGGCATACCGGTCAGTCGAGCAGCGCCCGGTAGGCGCGCTCGCCCGCCTCGCCGGCCAACTCGCCGGCGCTGAGGTCGGCCACCTGGGAGCCGCCGCGCAGCACGACCGCCGTCGAGCAGGCCCGGGTCGCCAGGTCGCGCAGGTGGGTGGACACCACGACGCACGCGCCGCGCTCGCCGGCCCGGTCGATCTCGGTGAGGGTGGCCTCGACCCCGAGCGGGTCGACGCCGTCGAACGGCTCGTCGAGCAGCAGCACCTGCGGCTCGTGGAAGGCGGCCAGCACGACCGACATCCGCCGGCCCATGCCGTGCGAGAAGCCCGAGGTGACGCGGTGCGCGACGTCGCCGAGGCCGAAGCGCTCGAGCAACTCGCGGCCGCGGTCCTCCCAGCGGGGCACGCGGCGCAGCCGGGCGGCCAACTGCAGGTGCTCCCAGGGCGTCGCCCGCGGCACCAGCCCGCCCACGTCGGGGCAGTAGCCGGTGACCCGCTTGACAGCCATCGGGTCGGCGGCCACGTCGTGACCCGCGACGAGCACCGTGCCCGCGGTCGGCGGGATGACCCCGGCCAGGACCTTCATCGTCGTGGACTTGCCGGCTCCGTTGCGCCCGAGCAGCGCCGTCGCGCGGCCGCCCGGCAGGTGCAGGTCAACGCCGGCGACCGCCTCGACCGCGCCGAAGCGGACCACCAGGGCGCGCACATCGATCGCGGTCCGCTCGTCGCCGGCGGCGAGCCCGGGCGAGCCCGGCGCGGCGTACGAGGACGCGGAGGGAGCAGGCATAGCAGCATGGTCACCCACGGTCCTGCGGACCGGATCGACCGAACGGTCAGCAGTAGCGCGGCAGGTGGTGGGCGATCTGCCGCTGCCACCACGGCCAGTCGTGTGACACGTCGTCGCCCCACTCGTCCAGCTCGGCGTGGATCCCCTTGTCCCACAACAGCCTTGCCAGGTGCCGCGACGACGGCAGGGCCTGCGTCGGGTGGGTCTCCCAGGCGCCGCGACCGACGTTGAGCACGATGTGGGCCCGGTGCTGCAGCCAGCCCAGGTGGTCGCCGGGCAGGTCGGGCACCCACCACGTCGGGTTGGTCTCGTAGGCCGCCGCCCCGACGTCGCCCCACCCGTGCCACGCCGACGGGTCGTAGGAGCCGGACAGCCCGATGGCGACCGGGAACAGGTCGGCCCGGCGCAACGCCAGTTGCACCGCGTGGTAGGCGCCCATCGAGCAGCCGGTCGTGACGATGTCGTGGACCCCCGAGTCGTGCCCGATGAAGTCGCTGACCGGACCGGTGACCCAGCCCTGATAGGCGAGGTGGCGGCGGGCCCGCTCCTCCAGCGACAGCCAGCGGTCCGACCAGGTGTGCTGGTCGGCGGAATCGACGCAGTAGAGCTTGATCCGGCCGGCGTCGATGAGCGGGCGGATCGCCTCGACCATGCCGTTGTTCTCGTAGTCCCAGGCCCGCCCCGCCTCGCTCGGGAAGGCGATGACCGGCCGGCCCCAGTGGCCGTAGCGGATGACCACCCCCGGCAGCGGCCCGTCGGGGTGCACCCCGTGCATCGGCAACTCGACGTGCCAGCGCTCCATGGCGTCAATCTAGCGGGCGGCGGGCGGGGGTCAGGGCTCGCCCCAGACCAGGGTGAGCAGGTCCGGCAGCAGCGGGTCCAGCAGGTCGCGCCAGGTGGTGAAGGTGTGGGTGTCGGCCACCTGCCGGTCGATCACCGGCAGCCCGAGCTCGCGCAGGTGGCGTGCGAGCTGGGTGTTGTTGTGCCGGTTCTCCTCGACGGTCCCCCAGCCCAGCGCCACGGCCGGGCGAGCGGGGGCGGCCGGGGCGGCGTGCACCTCGGCGACGAAGTCGACGACCTCGCGCCAGTACGCGAATCCGCTTTCCTGAGAGTCGAGCTCGGGCGTGAAGAACGACCCGGACAGCAGCAGCAGCCCGGCGAAGGTGCCGGGGTGACGCCACTCGGCGTGCAGCGCGGCGAGCCCGCCGAGGGAGGCGCCGGCGAGCACGGGTGGCCGGGAGGTCGGGTGCCAGCCGAGGACCTTCGGGACCACCTGCTCGGTGAGCGCGCGCGCGTAGGCCGGGTTGGCGGCATACCGGGGGTTGCGGTCGCCGGGGGCCAGCAGGGCGACCCGCATCCGCGGCAGCCGGCCGAGCTCGCCGAAGGCCCCGACCAGGTGGGTCAGCCCGGCGAACTCGTCGAGTTCGGGGCCGTCGTGGGCGAACAGCATCGGCAGCGGCTCGTCGAACTCGGCGTCGTCGGGCGACCAGACGACGACATCGATGTCGCCGGCTACGGTGTCGGTGACGGTGTGCGCCAGCCGATGACAGGAGATGGCCGGCGCCTGCAGCCAGGCGGGCACCCGGTAGCCGGGCAGCGCCAGCCACGACTTGGGCCCGAAGGGACCGTCGACGGTCAGCGGGTTGCGAGGGTCGAGCAGGAAGGCGCGCTCCTCACCGAGGGCCGGGTGTGAGGCGGTGAACTGGTATTCGACCCGGTCGGCCGGCGGGTGCGGCCAGTGCAGCTCCCAGCCGCCGGTCACCGGCTCGAGCAGGCTCGGTAGGCCGGGGACGTCGAGGTCGTGCCAGACGCGCACCTCGCGCAGGTCGTGGTCGGGGTCGGCCAGCCGGAAGACGAGCTCACGCGGGGTGACCTGGGTGCGCAGCACGCTCACTCGCGCACCTGCGCCCGCAGCCGGAGGGTGACCACCTGGAAGGGCCTGAGCGACAACGAGATCCGCCGGTCGACCCGCTCCAGCAGGGCTGCGGTGAGGTCGCGCGGGTCGTCCGGGGCGACCCGCTGCTCGTGCAGGTCGGTGACCCAGGCGTCGGCCACGTCGAAGGAGGTGTGCAGGCGGGCCCCGGACCGGTTGCCCAGCGGCTCGTAGAGCCGCACGACGAGGTCACCGCTGCGATCGTCGGCCAGCTTGACCGTCTCGACGACCAGCGGCCCGGAGACGCGCACCAGCGGCTCGACACCGGCGCCCTCGCGGGTGCGCGGCGGGTGCGCGAGGGCGTAGCCGAGCCGGACCGCGTCGGCGACCGTCGCGGCCGGCATGACCCGGAAGGAGAACGAGTGCTGGCCCTGGTCGGCCTCGGGGTCGGGGAACTGCGGGCCCCGCAGCAGGCTGGCGCGCACCGTCGAGTAGCTGCCCCCGCCGGGCCGGGCCGAGCGGGTCACGTCCCACCCGTAGGTGCGCTCGTTGGCGATCGCCACCCCGTAGCCCGGCTCGCCGAGGTGCACCCAGCGGTGGGCGTTGACCTCGAACCGGTGGTGGTCCCAGGAGGTGTTCTCGTGGGTGGGTCGGGTGACGTGCCCGAACTGGGTCTCGAAGCGGGCGTGGTCGGTGTGCACGTCGACCGGCCAGGCGAGCTTGAGCAGGGTGTCCTGCTCGTGCCAGTCGACGTCGACGCGCAGGTCCAGCCACGGCCGGCGCGGGCTGAGCGAATAGGTCTGCACGACACGCGATCTCCCGTCCACACCGAAGCGCCGGGCCACCCGGACGGTGGCCGACCCGTCGGCGTCCGCCCCGCCCTGGTCGACCTCGATCGCGACGACGTCGGTGAGGTCCTGGACCCGGTTGCGGTAGAAGCGATCGACGTCCCACGCGTCCCAGGCGTTGGGCAGGTCGGGGTGGACCTGCAGCAGCCCCCAGGCCAGGCCGGGCGGCACGACCTCGCGCCCGCCGGCCAGGTCGTGGACTGAGGTCAGCAGCCCGCGCGCGTCGACGACCACCCGCAGCCGCCCGTTGTCGAGCACCGCCTGGCCGCCGGTGGCCACGACGACGACCGGCCCGGCCGGACGCGCCGGGTCGGTGTCGCCGCCCATGGCGATGCCCTCGCCGACGACCGGTGCGGCCTGCAACCGGACGGTATGCCGCGCGGCCGGCGCCACCGGCCGGCCGGCCGCGCGGCCGGCCGGCTCGCGGTCGGTGTCGCTGTCGGTGTCGCGGTCGGTGTCGGTGTCGCCGGCGGTGTCGCCGGCGGTGTCGCTGTCGCTGTCGCCGTCGCCGTCGAGGGCGGTGAGCGCGTCGAGGGCGGCGTCGATGATCGCCTCGAGCTGCTCCGCGACGTAGGCGTGGGCCTGCTCGGCCTCGTCGTGGACCCAGGCGATCGAGGACCCCGGCAGGATGTCGTGGAACTGCGCGAGCAGCAGCAGCTGCCAGAGCTCCTCGAGCTCGTCGTAGGGGTAGTCGAGCAACTGGCGCACGGCGGCGGTGCTGGCCCACAGCTCGGCCTCCCGGATGAGCCGCTCGCAGCGCCGGTTGCCCTCCTTGGTGCGGGCCTGGCTGGTGAAGGTCGCCCGGTGCAGCTCGAGATAGAGCTCGCCGCTCCACACCGCCGGGTCGCGGTGGGTCTGCTCGGCGCGCTCGAAGAAGGCGGCCGGGCGCTCGAGCACGACCTCGGGCAGGCCCTCGAGCGAGCGGATCCGCTCGGCCCGGGCGAGCATCTCGCGGGTCGGGCCGCCGCCGCCGTCGCCGTAGCCGAATGGCACGAGCGCGACCGAGCTGCGGCCCTTGTCCGCGAAGTTGGCGCACGCGTGGGCCAGGTCGCGGACGGACAGGTCGGAGTTGTAGGTATCGGCGCTGGGGAAGTGGGTGAAGATCCGGGTGCCGTCGATGCCCTCCCACCAGAACGAGTGGTGCGGGAAACGGTCGACCTGGTTCCAGGACAGCTTCTGGGTGAGGAACCACTTCATGCCGGCCAGCACCGCCAACTGCGGCAGCGCGCCGCTGTAGCCGAACGAGTCCGGCAGCCAGACCTCCTGGCAGCGGTAGCCGAAGCGTGCCTCGAAGTAGCGTCGGCCGTAGGTGAACTGGCGGCACAGCGCCTCGCCCCCGGCGAGGTTGGCGTCCGGCTCGACCCACATGCCACCGACCGGCACGACCCGGCCGTCGGCCACCGCCTGACGCAGCCGGGTGAACAGCAGCGGCTCGTCGCCCTCCAGCCAGGCGCAGTGCTGGGCGGCCGGCAGCGCGAAGACCAGCGGAGCGTGGCGGGACACGTCGTCGACCAGGCGCAGCACGTTGGCCACGGTGCGGGCGACCTTGCGGCGGGTCTCGCGCACCGGCCACAGCCAGGCCGAGTCGATGTGGGCGTGCCCGACCGCGGACAGCCGCATCGCGCTGGCGGCGGCCGGCGCGGCCATCGCGTCGGCCAGCCGGGCGCGGGCGGCGCGGGCCGTGCCGGGCACGTCGGTCAGGTCGAGCGCGTCGATGGCCTCGTCGAGCGCCCGCAGCACCTGCCAGGCGCGATGCCCGTCCGCGGGCAGCACCTCGACGAGCTCGACGAGGGTCTGCAGGTCGCGGCGCAGCTCGCGCACCTCCGGGTGCACCCGGACCAGGTCGGCGCGGGCCAGCCGATAGAGCGGGTCGGCCGGGCAGGTCGCCGGGTCGCCGAGCGGGGTCGGCCGGAAGCCGTGCGCGAGCAGCGCCGGGTTGGCGGCCGCTTCGACGAAGAACTCGACCGAGCCGTCCGGGTCGGCCGCCACCGGCAGCCAGTCGTTGCGGGGGTTGAGCGCCTTGACGATGGCGCCGTCGGGGGTGCGGACCAGCGCCTCGGCCTGCATGCCGGGCGAGGCGTCGATCCAGCCGAGGTCGACGACGGCCTCGATGACCTGGTCGCGCAGGTCGGCCGGCACCATCCCCCGGAGCCGAAACCACGTGGTGCCCCATGGCGGCCCCCACGGATCACCGACCGAACAGGGCTGGTATGCCGCGGACAACCCCTTGCGGGCCGGCACCGGCTCCCCGCTGCCGGGGCCCCACGGACCCGGGATCGGCCAGCACGCGACCTCGAACCCGGCCACCGTCTCGGTCTCGGCCGGCATGACCCGCTCCAGCAGGTGCCGCCGGGCCCGGCCCAGCGTGATGGAGCGGTCGTCGTGCATGCGGGCCAGCCTAGTCAGCGACGCGCAGCGCGGCGCGGGGCCGGTCCCAGGGCCGAGCAGGGCCGGTTCCGGGCCGAGCAGGGCCGGTCCCGCGCCCGGCATACCCCCCCCAGTGAAAACGGTTGCCTGGAACGTTCCCCGGACCCCCCCTCCCAGTGAAAACGGTTGCCTGGAACATTCCCCGGACCCCCCCTCCCAGTGAAAACGGTTGCCTGGAACGTTTCCCGGACCCCCCTCCCAGTGAAAACGGTTGCCTGGAACGTTTCCCGGACCCGGTTGCCTGGAACGTTTTCCCGCCCCCTCCAGTGAAAACGGTTGCCTGGAACGTTCCGCAAAGGTTCCAGGCAACCGTTTTCACCGGGAGGAGCGGGACGCCGGCAACGGTCCGGTCGGGCGGGGGTCAGCCGCGGCAGGGGTCAGCCGCGGCAGGGGTCAGCCGCGGCAGGGGTCAGCCGCGGCAGGGGTCCGGCGCGGCCCGGGGGTCAGGCGCGGCCCGGGGGTCAGGCGCGGCGGCTCAGACGTGGCGCGGGTCGCGACAGGGGAGGGCGAGCGGGGCGGGGCTGGTCGTCGAGGGGCGGATCGGGCCCAGCCAGGGCTCGAGGCCGTCGTAGCCGGTGCTCCAGAGCAGGCCGCGCTCGGCGAGTTCGTCGACCGTGCACAGGGCAGCGTCAAAGGCCGCGACGAGTTCGTCCCGCTGGGCCACCGCGATGGCCCCCCGCCCCAGACCGCTGACCAGCAGGTTGGTCAGCCGGGCCAGGTCGCCCCACGCCGGGCCGTTGCCGATGCTCAACTGGCCGCCGGCGCCGTCCCAGACGATCGCCTGGTCCGGCCGGGTGGGCAGCCAGAAGCAGCCGCGCGACCGATAGGGCCCGCCGCCGAGTGCCTCGAGCTGCTCCTGCAGGCGGCGCGGGTGGAACGGCCGGTCCGAGCTCAGCGCAAGGCTCCACGCGCCGTCACCAGCGAGTTGCCCGGCGCCCGAGCCGCGAGCCGGACGACGCAGCGGGTCGACCCAGGTGTCGACCGCCTCGCAGTCGTGGTGGGCGTCGAGCAGCACCTGGCGCGGCAGCGCCGTCGAGTCGGCGACGACGAGGGCGTCCGGGCGGGCGAGCATCCGGACCAGCTCGACCTCGGCCGGCCGGGCGCCGCCGCCGTCGAGGTCGGTGAGCAGCACGAGATCGGCGGATTCGACCAGCCCGCAGGCAACTTCGGCCACGCCCCGCCGGTCGTCGGCTCGGCCGGCCAGGCCCCGCTCGGCCAACAGGTCGGATCCGAGCAGGTCACCGCCCACCCCCGCCCCGGCCACCCCAGAGCCGGCCAGAGCGGCGACGACCGCGGCGATCCGCACCGAGGAGGCGGGCCGGTCGGTGACCGCCCGGCAGACGGGCCGGGCGGAACACCCGATCGGCAGCGGGACGACGATCGCCGACCACCGGCCGGAGGCGGCCAGCCGCTCGAGGGTCGGCGCGACGTCCTCGGCGACCAGGCAGGACCGGCAGGCGTGGGCCAACTGCACTTCGGTCCGGTCGACCAGGCCGGCGGCGTCGGCGACGACCCGGTGCGTCGCGCCGGTGTGCGGGTCGATGTCGTAGCTGACGGCGACCGCGCGCGGCAGGTCCCATTGCAGGCCGATGGTCACCGCCCCGGTCGCCTCGGGGGACACCCCGGTGACCAGATAGGCCGGAACTCCACTGTGTCTCGTCATCACTGCCCCCGGTGCCGCCGTTGCCGGCCCGCCCACCCCGAGGGGGGCCGTGCGCGCCCAACCTAGCGGATCGTCGTGGGCCGCGCGCGTCGATGCCCGCGGTCGGTCGGGTCGATCGGCTGGTTCGGTCAGAGCGGTCGGCCAGCCGGGGCGGCAGGCGGGTCGGGCAGGCGGTCAGTCCGGGCCGAGGGCGAGGTCGGCCGCCTCGACGGCACTGCCCACCGACCAGGCGACGCCGCTGCCGGCGTGGCCGTAGCAGTGCACCACCCGGCGCCCGGACGCCAGCACCTGACGCTCGACCCGCACCTCGGGGCGCGCCGGGCGGAAGCCGACCCGATGATCGAGCACCTCGGCGCCGGCCAGTCGCGGCTCCGCGGCGGCGCAGCGGGCCAGGATCTGCTCGGCGACCTGCGCGATGGGCTCGGGCGTGAGGTCGGAGCCACCGGCGTAGCCACCGCAGACCGCGACCGGACCGAGCGCCGGGTCATCGTGGAGCATCCAGCTGATCCACTCGACGCCCTCGGTGTATTCCCAGAAGCAGTCGGTCAGGCCCGGGTCGCGCACCACGACATGCTGGCCGCGGTTGGCGGTGACGGTCGGGTCGCCGGCCAGCGCCCCCGCCTGCCAGCCGGCGGCGTTGACGACGACCTGGTCCGAGAGCCGGTCCAGATCGGTCACCCGGGCGGTGTCGATCGCGACGCCGCGGGCCTGGGCCTGCCGCTCCAGCCAGGCGAGATACGGCGGCATACAGACATAGAGCAGGGTATGCCGCAGCCCGGACCCCCGCTCGAAGCCGCCGGGCAGGTGGGCGCCGGTCAGCCGGCCCGGGGTGTCGGCGGGCACCGCGAGCCCGGTCCGGGAGGCGACCACGGCCGAGCGCAGCGAGACGCCGGTGGCAGGGTCGTCGATCAGCGGCCGGAGCCGGGCCTCGGTGGCTGCGACCCAGCCGCGGTGCCGCCGTTCGGCGCCCGGGCTGCCCGCGACCATGGCGCCCGCGGCATACGAGGTGGTGTCGCGGCCACGGTGCTCGGCGACGACCCGCACGTCAGCGCCGCGATCGGCGAGTTCGAGGGCGCAGGTCAGCCCGATGACGCCGGCTCCGACGACGGTGACCCGCATGGTTCCTCCTGGGCGATGCGAACCGGACAAACCCCCACAAACGGCGGTATGCCGCGCGCCCCCGAGCGCACGGCATACCGGACCGTGGTGGTGTCTGTGGTGTCGAGAGGCAGTCTAGTGCCTTGCTCTCCGATGCGCTCGGCGGGCCGGAGCGAACGACTACACCTCGTCGGTGTGCGCTCCCCAGGGGCTCGGGGCGCCCGGCTGGGCCGAGGGCGCCGGTGTGTCCTGCGGGGTGCCGGCCGGCTCGGTCTCGGTGCCTGCGGCATCCTGGACCGGCCGCTTCGCGGCGAGCTTGTCGACCCCGATGACGACCTGGCTGCGGACCTTGTCGACCGTGTCGGCGTACTTGCCCTCGGTCTTGCTGTCGATGGTCGTGGCGGCCTTGTCGACGAACGAGGCGACCTTCTCGCGGTTGTCGTGGGCCAGCTCGCCGGCTCGCTCGACGCCGCGCTTGACGGCCTTCTCGGTCGCCCCGGTCAGCTGGTCGAGGCGACGGTCGAGGTCGAGCTCGTCGAGCTTGGCCTTGAGGGTCTCGGTGATGTTGGACATGAGGCTCTCCCTGCTGCCTGTCGGTGCGACCGGGTTTCCGGCTGCACTGGGTCAAACGGTCCTCGCCCGGGACGCTGTTCCCGGGTGCGGGTCAGGTGTTTCCCTGATCTTCGCGGCGCAAACCCGCCGGGCTCAGGCGAGGTTGGCCTCGGCACGGCGCTCCGGCGGGACCAGGTCGAGGTAGTCGGGGTGCTTGGCGATGTACCGCTGAACGGCCGGGCAGACGGGCAGCACCTGCAGGCCGGCGGCGCGGGTGGCGTCGAGGGCGGCGCGGATCAGGCGGGAGGCCAGGCCACGGCCCTGGAAGGCGTCGTCGACGAGGGTGTGCGGGAAGGTCCGCAGCCCGGCGTCGTCGGAGTACTCGGTGAAGCCGGCGGTCACGCCGTCGACGACGATCTCGAAGCGCCCGCGCTCGGGGGCGTCCTGCACCGAGATCTGCTCGGCGGGGGTGGGGTCGGTCATCCATGCTCCTTCGTGGTCGCCCGGCGCCGACCGGCGACCGGGGCCTTGGGGTGATGCTCCTGCAGGGGTCGCAGCAGTTCGAGATGGGTGCGCCCGAAGTCCTCGATGGCCGCGATGACCGGGCGCAGGTCACGACCGGCCGCGGTGAGGTCGTAGACGACGGCCACCGGTGGCCCGGGCCGCACCGTGCGGGTGACGAAACCCGCGTCGCACAGTTCGCGCAGGCGGGTCGTCAGCACCGCGTCGGTCACCCCGGGCAGTTCCCGGCGCAGGTCGCCGAAGCGCCGCGCCCCGTCGAGCAGGACCCGGATCACCGCGCCCGCCCAGCGCCGACCGAGCAGCGCCATCGCCGCGTCGTAGGCCGGGCAGTCGTCGACGACCGGCGCCGCGGCGCCGGCTCGTGAGGGCTGGAATATCTGCTGCACTATGTTGTTCATAGTAACAAACTTCACACGAGGAGGGACGCGGCCGATGGTGACCAGTTTCAGCCCGCTGCTGACCGGGGACGGTGGCGCCCAGCGCTTCCGGCTCGCCGAGCAACGGTATGCCGCGGGCGACTTCCCCGGGGCCATCACCCTGCTGCTCGAGCTCATCGCCGAGCACCAGGTCGACGGCGTCGAGCACGGCCTGGCGGCGACCCGACTGCTGCTGGCCCGGGCCTACTTCCACACCGCCCAGCTGGGCCGGGCCGAGCACCAGGTCCGCGTCGTGCTGGACGAATCGCCCTGCGACAGCTACGCCCTGCTGCTGCTGGGCCGCACGCTGCAGCGCTTGGGGCGCGGTGCCGAGGCCACGGCATACCTGGCCCAGGCGCGCGCCCTCGGCACCCCCGCCGTCCAGTCCTGACCCATCACGAACCCAGAGGAAACCCCATGCAGTTCGGCATCTTCACGGTCGGCGACATCACCGCCGACCCCACCACCGGTCGCGAGCCCACCGAGCACGAGCGGATCAAGGCCACCGTCGCGATCGCGCGCAAGGCCGAGGAGGTCGGGCTGGACGTCGTCGCGGTCGGCCAGCACCACAACCCGCCGTTCGTCGCGTCGTCGCCGACCACCACCCTGGCCTACGTCGGCGCGCAGACCGAGCGGATCGTCCTGTCCACCGCGACGACCCTCATCACGACGACCGACCCGGTGCGGGTGGCCGAGGACTACGCGACGCTGCAGCACCTGGTCGACGGGCGGATGGACCTCATGCTCGGCCGCGGCAACACCGGGCCGGTCTATCCGTGGTTCGGCAAGGACATCCGCGACGGCATCGAACTCGCCGTGGAGAACTACCACCTGCTGCACACCCTCTGGCGCCAGGACGTGGTCAACTGGCAGGGCAAGCACCGCACGCCGCTGCAGGGCTTCACCTCGACGCCCCGGCCGCTGGACGGGGTGCCGCCCTTCGTCTGGCACGGCTCGATCCGTAGCCCGGAGATCGCCGAGCAGGCCGCCTACTACGGGGACGGTTACTTCGCCAACCACATCTTCTGGCCGGCCCACCACACCCGGCAGATGGTCGCGCTCTACCGGCGCCGGTTCGCCCACTACGGGCACGGCACCCCCGAGCAGGCGATCGTCGGGCTCGGCGGGCAGGTCTTCATGCGGCCCAACAGCCAGGACGCGGTGCGCGAGTTCCGCCCCTACTTCGACAACGCCCCGGTCTACGGGCACGGGCCGTCGCTGGAGGACTTCTCGCGCGAGACGCCGCTGACGGTGGGCTCGCCACAGCAGGTCATCGAGCGCACCCTCGGCTTCCGTGACTACGTCGGGGACTACCAGCGTCAACTGTTCCTCGTGGACCACGCGGGGCTGCCGCTCAAGACGGTGTTGGAGCAACTCGACATCCTCGGCGAGCAGGTGGTGCCCGTGCTGCGCCAGGAGTTCGCCGCGCTGCGGGCCCCCGGGGTGCCCGACGCACCCACGCACGCGGCACGAGTCGCCGCCGAGGTCAAGGAGTTCGCGTGAGTCGCACCACCAACTCTCATGCCGCGCAACCCGACCCGCGCCCGCGCCTGGCCGTGGTCAGCGCCGGGCTGCGGCAGCCGTCGTCGACCAGACTGCTGGCCGACCGGCTCGCCGCGGCGACCGGAACGGCGGCCGCCGGCGGGGTCGGCGGTGGCGCCGGGACGAGCGTCGAGATCAGCGTCGTCGAACTGCGCGAGCACGCCCACGCGATCACCGACGCCCTGCTCACCGGTTTCCCCGGCGGCGGTCTGGCCGAGGTCGTCGAGACGGTCGTCTCGGCGGACGGACTGGTCGTCGTGACGCCGGTCTTCTCGGCGTCCTACAGCGGGCTGCTCAAGTCGTTCACCGACATCCTCGAGCCGGCGGCCCTGGTCGACGTACCGGTGCTGCTCGGCGCGACCGGCGGCACCGAACGGCACAGCCTGGCCATCGATTTCGCGCTGCGACCGCTGTTCGCCCACCTCGGGGCCGACCCGGTGCGCACCGGCGTCTACGCCGCGACATCCGACTGGGGCGCCGACCCCGCAGCCGGGGCGCGGCTCGCGGCGCGGATCGAGCGAGCCGGGACCGAACTGGCCGGCGCCCTGGTGGCCCGGCACGCCGCCCGGAAGCCGGCCGACGCCGGCGCCCAGCTCGGGTCCGCACCGGGCGACCCGCCCGAGGACCTGAACCCGGGGTTCGTGCCCTTCGACCGGCTGCTGCGCCGATGAGTCGGGGCCGCTCGGCGCTGGTGGTCGCCGTCGCGGCGGCCGGCACGCTGCTGGCCGCCTGCACGGCGCCCGCGACGCCCGGTGCCGGCGCGACGTCGACGACCGCCGCCTCGGCGGGCCCGTCGTCGTCCCGCCCGACGAGCCAGAGCGGGGGGTCCATCCTGGCCCCCGGCGGCACCGCCCGGGACGCCGACGTCATGTTCGCGCAGATGATGATCCCCCACCACGAACAGGCCGTGGAGATGTCGGACCTCGCCCTGTCGCGCTCGGGCACCGGCCTCCGGGTCCGTGAGCTCGCGACCGCGATCAGAGCCGCCCAGGCGCCCGAGATCGCCCTGCTGCGAACCTGGCTCGCCGAGTGGGGCGCTGCGCCGACGATGGACCCCAGCCACAATCACGGGATGCCCGGCCTGCTGTCGGTGTCCGACCTGCAGCGACTGCGGGCCGCCGGCGACCCGGACTTCGACCGGCTCTGGGTGCGCTTCATGATCGATCACCACCTGGGCGCCGTGCAGATGGCCCAGGACGTCCTGCGGTCGTCCACCGACGCCCGGGTCCGCGCCCTGGCGGAGTCGATCAGCACCAGCCAGCAGGCCGAGATCGCCACGATGCGCACCATGCTCGCCGCCGGCTGACTGACCCGGACCCGGACCCGGCGCTGCGCCGTCCAGGATCGACGCCGCGCGGCGTGGGCGCTAGCGTTCGGCCCATGGTGACCCGCCGTCGGCTGCGCCGCGCGCTGCTCGTGGTCCTCGTGCTCGTGCTGGTGGCGCTGGTGGGCGGGTATCAGTACGCGAAACCGTTGCTGCTCACCGGCACCGGGTATGCCGCGCACAACGCCTGCGCCCTGTCGGCCCTGGGCCGCGGCCCGACCGAGGACCTGCCCCCGAACCCCCTGGTGCCCTATCTGCGCACCGACGTCGACCCGCACGACGGATCGGCGACCACGACGGTGCTCTGGCTGCTCGCCCGCCAGACCGCGCGGCATACCGAAGGGCTGGGGTGCACGGTCGGCGAGGCGCCCATCGTGCCCGGCGCCCTGACCCGTGCGGACGCCTCGGCGAACCCCTTGACGAACGCGACGGTCGCCGCGGACCCGTTGGTGGACAAGGCGATCGGTGCGGCCTTCGGCGACGACCTCGCCGAGGCGGACCGGATCGCGCTGGGCACCCGCGCGGTCGTCGTCGTGCGGGACGGACGCCTGGTCGGGGAGCGTTATGCACCCGGCTTCACCGCGCAGATCCCGCAGTTGGGCTGGTCCATGGCCAAGTCGGTCACCAATCTGCTCGCCGGTCGCCTGGCGCACGAGGGTCGGATCGCCGTCGCCGACGCGGCGCTGCGCCAGGAGTGGACCGACGCGCGTCGGACCATCACCGTCGACCACCTGATGCGGATGACCAGTGGCCTGGCCTGGGACGAGACCTACGACCTCGGCACGCCGATCACCCGGATGCTCTACCTCGAGCCAGACATGGCCGGCTACGTCGCGACCCTGCCGCTGGCCCACCCGGTGGGCAGCCACCAGCAGTACTCGAGCGGTAGCACGAACCTGCTGTGCCGTTACCTGGTCAACATCTCCAGTGCCGGCCCGGACCTCCCGCGGCGTGAGCTCTTCGCGCCGCTGGGACTCGGCTCGGCTGTGTGGGAGGCGGATTCGGTCGGCACCCCGGTGTGCAGTTCCTACCTGTGGGCCACCCCGCGGGACTGGGCGGCGATCGGCCAGTTCGCGCTGCAGGACGGGGTCTGGCAGGGCCGACGGTTGCTGCCCGAGGGCTGGCTGGCCCGCTCGACCACGGTCGTCGCCACCGCGAGCACCGAGGAGGACGGGTATGCCGCGGGCTGGTGGGTCAACCGCCGCCCCGACGGCACCCTCGTCGAGCCCACCCTGCCGGCCGACGCCTATTGGGCCTCGGGCCACGACGGCCAGCGGCTCTACGTCGTGCCCTCCCAACGACTGGTCGTCGTCCGGCTCGGCTTCACCCCCAAGCCTCCCGCCGCGGGGCTGCGGGCCGACGCGCTGGTCGCGCAGTTGACCTCGCGCTGAGCCACGCCCGGCCGGCGGGTCCGGCCCGGCCGCGAAGTCCGTCCGGCTCGATGTATCACCGGTGCGAAGGTGCGCTCCTGAGGGGTCGTTGAGGGCGTCGAGATCGACCGGCGCCACCCGAGCCAGGAGGCAGACCGATGATCGACGAGTTCCTCCTGGCTCACCCGGTCTTCTGTATGCCGCTCGAGTCCGCCTCTGCAGCAACGGTGTTCCCTGCCGCAGCGCGTCGGGCACCGGAGGGCTGGGTGCGGGTCGAGCGCGGCGTCTGGGTCGCCTATCAGCCGGCCGGCCAGGGCCTGCCGCAGCAGGGCTGGAAGGTCCATCTGTCCACGACCGCACCCCATGCCGAGGCAGCCCTCGAGACGCTGTGGGACTGGTGCGTGTCGGCCGGGATCTCGTTCAAGACCCTGCGCGGCCCGCAGCTGCACGCCGTGCTCAACGGCAAGGGCGCGGCCCGCAGCTCGAGCGGCAAACTCGCCGCGATCTACCCGGTCGACGAAGCCGAGCTCACCGCCGTGCTCACCGACCTGGGCGAGCGGCTACGCGGCATACCGGGCCCCTACGTGCTGACCGACCTGCGCTGGGGCGACGGGCCGCTCTACGTCCGTTACGGCGGGTTCCTCGACGCCTGGGCCCCCGACCCGGAGACCGGCGAGCCGGCCCTGTCGCTGGTCGCCCCGGACGGCACCACCCGCCCCGACCGCCGGCGCCCGGTCTTCGAGACGCCCGAGTGGGTCGACGTGCCGGCCATCGTGCAGCGCCAGATCGACGCCGCCGCGGACCTCGTGCCCGGCTCGCTCGGCTACACCGTCACCGGCTCGCTGCACGCGAGCAACGGCGGCGGGGTCTACCTCGGCCGGGACGAGACGGGCCGCCAGGTCGTGCTCAAGGAGGCCAGGCCGCACGCCGGGCTCGACGGGCACGGGATCGACGCGGTCAGCCGGCTGGCCCACGAGGCCCGGGTGCTGCGCGACCTCGCCGACACGGGCGTGCTGCCCCGGCTGGTCGACGAGGTGCAGTGGTGGGAGCACCGCTTCCTGGTCGAGGAGCACATCGCCGGAGAGACGCTGCACGACCGGGTAGCCCGCACCCATCCCTACATCTACCCCGATCCGAGCCCGCAGCAGGTCCGCGACTACGCGGCCTGGGCGCTCGAGGTGACCGAGCGGGTGGCGCAGGCGGTGCACGCGCTGCACGAGCGCGGCTGGGTCTTCGGCGACCTGCACCCCAACAACGTCATGCTGGCCGACGACGGCCGCGTGCTGCTGCTCGACCCGGAGCTGGCCTTCCCCGTCGACGCGCACGACCAGCGAGTGCTGTTGGGAGACCCCGGCTTCCGGCACCCCGCCATCCTCGGGGGCGGCCCGGCCCTGGACGACTACGCGCTGGCCTGCCTACGCCTGGCGGTGCTGCTGCCGATGACCTCGCTCATCCACTGGGACCGCGATCTCATCGCCGGAGGTGCCGCCGAGCGCCTGCTCGCCACCGCCGAGCGCCTCTTCCCGCTGCCGCCACAGTGGGGCGCCCAGCTGCTCGACGAGCTGCGGCGGCTGACCGGGGCCCCGACGCCCCGGCCGGCCGACCCGAATCGCGCCCGCACCCTGCGAGCCCTGGCGGCCACCGAGCTGTGGCCGGAGCGGCTCGCCGAGACCATCCTGCGCGACGCCACGCCCCAGCGCCTCGATCGGCTCTACCCCGCTGGTCCGGCCGGCCTGACCGGCTGCGCCGGGTCCGTGGCCCACGGCGCAGCGGGGGTGCTGCACGCCCTCGGCCGAATCTGTCCCGACGCCATCCCCGACGCGCACCTCGACTGGGTCCTGGCCGCGGCCGACCGCGACCGCCAGCCGGCCACCGGCCTGCTGGACGGATTGCTCGGCACCGCAGTCGTGCTGGCCGATCTCGGCGACTTCGACCGAGCCGACCACGTCGCCTCGATCGCCGCGCGGCGACTCGGCATCACCGGCACGGCACACCTGGCCGGCGGAGCCGCGGGACAGGTCCTGGCCGGCCTGGACCTGCACCGAGCCACCGGATCCTCCCGCCACCGGGAGCTCGCCGACCAGGCGGCAGCCCGGCTGGCAGCGCTGGTCGCCGCCGCCGGCGACGACCCTGCCGATGCCCCCGCGGTCGGTGACCTGGCCCGACCGACCCGCGCCGGCCTCACCCACGGCTGGTCCGGGGTTGCCCTGGCGCTGCTGCGCCACCACCAGGCCGGCGGCCCGGCGGCCCACCGGACGCTGGCCGTCGAGGCGCTGCGCCGCGACATCGCCCAACTCGTGCCCGCCGGGGGGACGCTGCACCTGCCCGACGGCACCGGACGGATCCTGCTCTACCTGGCCTCGGGGTCGCTGGGGGTCGGCCTGGTCGCCCAGGAACTGCTCGCCGCCCACCCGCCCGGTCACCCCGGGCTCGCCGATCTCGCCGAGGCGCTGACCTCGATCCGCCGGGCGACCCGCACGCAGTTCTCCGTGTTCCCAGGGCTTTTCGAGGGGCGGGCCGGGATCCTTGCCAGTGCCGTGCTGCTGGGTGCCGATGAGGAGACCGTCGGCCGGCACGTGCAGGACCTCGCCTGGCACCTCGTCGAGCACGACGGCGCGCTCACCGTGCCCGGCGTGGCGCTGATCCGCGTCACCCACGACCTCGCCTCCGGCACCGCGGGCGTCCTGCTCGCCCTCCAGCTGGCCAGTGCCGGCAGCACAGCACTGCTGCCCGGACTGCGCCTCGCGCCGCTCGGCGCCCCCGTCCCTGTCGCGACCACCGCCGAGAGGAGGTGAAC